>NZ_JARKPQ010000358.1 GCF_029975155.1 Propionicimonas sp.
CAACAAAATGTTCTCCGGCTTCACATCCCGATGCACAATCCGCACCGCATGAATCGCCGCCAAACCCGACGCCACCTGAGCACCAATCCGACACGCCACCCCCGACGGCAACGTCCCCTGAGGTTCCCCCCGGAGCGTGGAGGCATCCACAATGAGGAACGAGATGCCAGAGACAAGGAAGAAGTACGACAGGGAGTTCCGTGAGGGAGCGGTCCGGATCGTTGAGGAGACGAACAAGCCGGTCGCGCAGGTCGCCCGCGATCTCGGTGTGAACGAGGGCACGCTGGGAAACTGGGTCCCGGGGGCCCGCGCCGCACGCGAGGGCCGTGGCGAGCTGTCCAAGGACGACTACGAGGAGCTGAAGCGTCTGCGCGCGGAGAACGCCGAGCTGCGGATGGAGCGTGATGTCCTCAAGCGATCCGTGGTCCTGTGGGTGAAGGAGGCGACGAAGTGAGCGTGGCACGCTTCATCGCCGACCAGAGGACCAACTACGCCGTGCCACACACCCTCGTCTGCGCCCTGCTAGGGGTCTCCCTGGCGTGGTTCTACAAGTGGATCAAGCGCGCCAACGGCCCGGGCGCCGCGAGCGGGTTGTTCACCGACACCGACCGGCGCCGCGACTCCGTCGACCGCGCGGTGAAGGTCGCGTTCAAGGACGCCAAGGGGCTGCACGGCTCACCCCGGCTGCATGCCGACCTGCGCGATGCCGGCTGGGAGATCAGCGAGAAGACGGTCGCCGAATCGATGCGCCGCCAGGGTCTGGTCGCCCGCGTCATCAAGCGGCGCGGTGGCCTGACCAGGCAAGACAAGACCAAGAAGCCGTTCCCGGACCTGCTGTGCCGGGACTTCACCGCGCCAGCGCCGAACTGCAGGTGGGTCGGTGACATCACTGAGATCCCGACGGCCGAGGGCAAGCTGTACCTGGCCACCGTCATCGACCTGTACTCCCGCCGGCTGCTCGGCGCGGCGACCAGTGCCCACCCCGATGCTGAGCTGGCGTGCGCGGCGATCCGGATGGCAGTGACGGCCCGCGGCGGCAAGGAGGCGATCTGGCGAGAGGACCAGGCCGAGCGTCTCGTGTTCCACACCGACCGCGGGTCGACCTACACGGCGACCTCGTTCACCACGTTGTGCGCCGACCTGGGGATCCGTCAGTCGATGGGCCGGGTGGGGTCGTGCTTCGACAATGCAGCCGCGGAGGCGTTCTTCTCATCCCTGGAGTGGGAAGTTCTCTCCCGGCACGAGTTCGACACCCGCGCCCAGGCCCGCGCGGTCGTCATCGACTGGGCTTACGGGTTCTATAACCACCAGCGCCGCCACAGCGCCGCTGGCATGATGTCACCCGTCAACTACGAGCAGTCCACCGCGACGCCCATCCCGGACGCCGCGTAGCCCGAAACCCTCCACGATCTGGGGGGAACCACACCCCGCTCCCGCAAATAATGACGCAGATCCTGGCCCTCCACCAGATCCATCACAATACCCAGCGTCGACCCCTCAATCACCAAATCATGCACACCCACCACATTCGGATCACGCACACTGGTCAACACCTGCCGCTCAGC
>NZ_JARKPQ010000302.1 GCF_029975155.1 Propionicimonas sp.
GTCCTGGTCGGTTCCTCCGGCTCCGGGGCCTCGGTCGTCTCGGGAGCCGTCGTCTCCGGACGTCCCGGTTCGGTCGTCTCGGTGGTCTCGACGGGACGGGTGGTCTCCGGGGCCGATGTCTCCTCCGGCTCGGTCGTCTCACTCGGCTGCGGGGCTACGGACGTGGGGCTGGCCACCGGAAGGGTGTTGCGCACGGTCGGCTGGATATTGGCCGGCGGATCGAAGTCGACGAACGGCAAGCCGTCGGTGGCCACCGCCATGTAGGAATTCCACACATCGGTCGGGTAGCCGGCGCCGTAGAATGCGCCGCTGCCGGGCCGCGCGAAAACGTCCAGGTTCTGGTTTCCATCGTCACCGGCCACCATCACCACTGCTGTGGCGATCTGCTTGGTGTAGCCGCACAGCCAGGCCGAACGAGTGATCTGTTTGGTGGCACCGTCCTGGCCGACCGCGATGCCCTCGGTGCCGGTCTTGCCCGCCACATCGCGTCCGTCGACCGCATTGACCGTCGAGCCGGCCACCGCGCCCGACAGCGCGTAGCTGAGGTCTTGGGCAACCGGCGTCTCGATCGCCTGGATGCCATCGGTGTTTCCGCTGTAGACCACGTTCCCGGAGGCGTCGCGCACCTCGGCGACGATGTGCGTATCGTTGCGCACCCCGTTTCCGGCCAGTGTGGCGTAGCCGGTCGCATTGTCCAGTGCGGTGACCTCACCCTCGCCCAGCACCATGCGGTTCACCTGCGGCGCCCAGCTGTCGTCCTCGGGGATGCCCGCGTCATTGGCGGCCCGGATGAGTTCTTCGGTGCCATTCGGGATGCGCGCGACCAGGTCGACGAACGAGGTGTTGATCGAGTCCTGAATCGCCTTCTGAAGTGTGACCGTGCCGTAGTTGTAGGCGGAGTCATTCTGGACGGGCTCGGTATCGCCCTCCGGGGTGTAGGTGGACCCGCGCAGCGTCGAACTCAGCCCGAAGCCGTTACGCAGACCCGCGACAGCGCCCCAGACCTTGAAGGTGGACGCCGCGTAACGCGGTGTGGTCGCCCAGTTGCGCGAGTTCGAGACGAAGTCCGGACCTCCGTACAAAGCCAGAATCCCGCCGGTACCGACA
>NZ_JARKPQ010000374.1 GCF_029975155.1 Propionicimonas sp.
CGCTGACCGGCGACCGAGGAGAAGGCGACCAGGGTGCCGCTCCCCCGCGACCGCATCCGATCGGCGAGGACGGTGAGCAGCCCGGCCTGGGCGACGAAGTCGGTGTGCAGGACGGCGGCGGCGACCACGGGGTCGCGCTCCGCGGCGGCCTGGTCGCCGAGCACCCCAAACGCGAGGACGGCGACGTCGATCGGGCCGACGCTCTCCTCGATGGCAGCCACCACACCGGACTGCGCAGCGATGTCGTCGGCGTCGAACTCGACCGTCTCCACGCGAACCGCCCCGGCGGCCCGGCAGGCGGCGACGGCCTCGTCCATCGGTCCGGGACGGGCGGCCAGCACCACCGTCGCGCCGGGCGCGAGCCGGGTGGCGACCGCCAGCCCGATCTCGCTGCGGCCGCCGAACACGGCGACGACCCGGCTCACAGCAGCTCGCGCAGCTTTCCCAGCCGGGCGAGCGACGACTCGCGGCCCAGCAGCTCCATCGACTCGAACAGCGGCGGTGAGACCGTCGAGCCGGTGACCGCCAGCCGCACCGGACCGAACGCGAACTTCGGCTTGATGCCGAGCCCGTCGACCAGCGCCTCGCGCAGCGCGGCCTGGATGGTCTCGTGGTGCCACTCCCCCAGTCCGACGAGCGCTGTGGTGGCCGCGTCCACCACCTGGGCGGCGTCGGGACCGGCCTTGGCCAGCGCGTCCTCGTCGATGGCCAGCTCGGCGTCCGGAGCGAACAGGTACGCCAGCTTCGGCACCGCTTCGCTGAGCAGCACCAGCCGCTCCTGGACCAGCGGGACGGCGGCCCGCAACAGCACCACGTCCGCCTCGGACGGCGCCGTCCACTGGCCCTCCCGCACCGCGTACTCGACGATCCGGTCGGCCAGCTCGTCCGGCGGCAACGCGCGGATGTAGTGGCCGTTGAGCGCATTCAGCTTGGCCAGGTCGAAGATCGGGCCGGTGGTGTTCACCTTCGCCCAGTCGAAGACGGCGACGAACTGCTCGAAGGAGGCCACATCCTCGCCCTCGACCACCGGCGGGTAGGCCAGCAACTGCAGGAAGTTGCGCAGCGCCTCCGGCAGGTAGCCCTGCTCGACGAACCAGGTCAGCCGGGCGGCCGGGTTCTTGCGCTTGGAGATCTTCGACTTGTCCGTGTTGCGCAGCAGCGGCATGTGCGCGAACGCGGGCGCCTCCCAGCCCAGCCAGCCGTACAGCAGCAGATGCTTGGGGGTGGACGAGATCCACTCCTCGCCGCGCACCACGTGGGTGATGCCCATCAGGTGGTCGTCCACCACCACCGCGAGATGGTAGGTCGGGAAGCCGTCGGCCTTGAGGATCACCTGGTCGTCGGGACGGGGCGCGTTCACCTCGCCCCGGATCAGGTCGCTGAACGCCAGCGGCGCGTCGTCCGGGATGAGCATCCGCACCACCGGCGTCTCGCTGAAGCCGGGCAGCTGGGCGCGCTCCTCGCGGGTCCTGCCGAGGCACAGCCGGTCGTAGCCGGTGGCGGCGGTCTTGCTGGCCTGCTGCTCGGCGCGCAACGCGGCGAGCCGCTCGGTCGAGCACCAGCAGTAGTAGGCGTGCCCGGCCTCGATCAACTGCTCGACGAACGGGCGGTAGGTGTCCAGCCGCTCCGACTGCCGGTAGGGCGCGTACGGGCCGCCGATATCGGGACCCTCGTCCCAGTCCAGGCCCAGCCAGTGCAGCGTGTCGTAGATCTGCTGTTCCGAGCTCGCCACGTAGCGGGCGCGATCGGTGTCCTCGATCCGCAGCACGAACTGCCCGCCGGTGGCCCGGGCGTAGGCGAGGTTGAACAGGGACATGTACGCCGTGCCGACGTGCGGGTCGCCCGTGGGCGACGGCGCGACGCGGAGGCGGGCGGGGCTGGCTGGAGTCGTCGTCATGGCCGCAACAGCCTACCGTCCCCCGTCCGCTCTCCCTCCTCCCGCCGAACGCCACAGTTCCGGTCGAACGCTCCACCCTGCGCTGGAGCGAATGGCCGAAACGGTGGCGTTCGGCGGGGCAGGAGGCGTGAAAGCGGGCCGTGGCAGCGTGCTACTTTGACCGGCATGACCGAGCCCGCCACCACCAGCGACTTCATCCGCGACATCATCCGGCGGGACAACGAGCAGGGCACCTACGGCGGACGCGTCCAGACCCGGTTCCCGCCCGAGCCCAACGGCTACCTGCACATCGGCCACGCGAAGGCGATCACGGTCGACTTCGGCACCGCCGAGGAGTTCGGCGGCACCTGCAACCTGCGCTTCGACGACACCAATCCCGACACGGAGGAGACGGAGTTCGTCGAGTCGATCGTGGCCGACATCGAGTGGCTCGGTTTCCGCCCCACCCGGGTGCTGCACGCGTCCGACTACTTCGGGCAGCTGTACGAGTGGGCCGAGTACCTGGTGAGCCAGGGCCTGGCCTACGTCGACGACCAGGACACCGAGACCATCTCCGCCCAGCGCGGCGGCTTCGGCAAGTCGGGCGTGGCCAGCCCGTACCGTGACCGCGGCGTCGAGGAGAACCTCGATCTGCTGCGCCGGATGAAGGCCGGCGAGTTCGAAGAGGGCAGCCGGGTGCTGCGGGCGAAGATCGACATGGCCCACGAGAACATGGCGCTGCGCGACCCCGTGATGTACCGGATCCGGCACAGCCACCACTTCCGCACCGGCGGCGACTGGTGGATCTACCCGACCTACGACTGGGCGCACGGCCAGAGCGACGCGATCGAGGGGGTCACGCACTCGATCTGCACGCTGGAGTTCGACACCCACCGTCCGCTCTACGACTGGTATCTGGAGCACCTGCCGCTGCCCGGCGACCAGCCGAAGCAGATCGAGTTCGCCCGGCTGGAGCTCACCCACACCGTCACCAGCAAGCGGCGGCTGGCCAAGCTCGTCGCGGACGGCACGGTCGACGGCTGGGACGATCCGCGGATGCCGACCCTGAGCGGGTTGCGGCGGCGGGGCTACCCGGCGCGGGCGATCCGGGCGTTCTGCACGGAGATCGGCACCACCCGCACCAACAGCCGGCAGAACATCGAGGCACTGGAGTCGTTCGTCCGGCGCGAACTGAACGCCAGTGCCCAGCGTCGGATGGCGGTGCTGCGACCGCTGCGGCTGGTGATCGACAACTGGCCGTCCGGCCTGGACGGGACGCCGCTGGTCGAGTACTTCGACGTGGCGAACAATCCCGAGAACGCGGACGACGGCACCCGCCAGGTCGCGTTCAGCGGCGAGCTGTGGATCGAGGCGGACGACTTCGCCGAGGTGCCGCCGCCGAAGTTCTTCCGGCTGAGCCCCGGCCGTGAGGTGCGGCTGCGCGGCGCCTACCTGGTCACCGCGACCTCCGTGGACAAGGACGCGGACGGGAACATCGCCGCCGTCCACGCCACCTACGATCCGGAGACCCGCGGCGGCGACGCCCCGGACGGCCGCAAGGTGAAGTCGACCATGCACTGGGTGTCCGCGGCGCACGCCGTCGACATCACCGCAGCGCTGTACGAGCGGCTGTTCACCGCACCCGTCCCCGGGGAGGCCACCGGCGAGCCGCTGGACGACCTCAACCCGGACTCCCGCGAGGTGGTCTCCGGCCGGGCCGAGGCCGCCCTCGCCGATGCCGCGCCGGGCCAGGTCGTGCAGTTCGAGCGCCTCGGCTACTTCGCCGCGGATCCGCAGACCCACCTGCTGTTCCACCGCACGGTCGGCCTTCGCGACGAATGGGCGGCGATCCAGCGCCGCCAGGCCTGACAAGTCAATAAGGTGTGCCCCATGAGCGCACCTGTCACCGTCGTGGGCGAGGCCCTGATCGACATCGTCATTCCGCCCTCCGGCGAGACGAAGGAGCACGTCGGCGGCAGTCCGGCGAACGTCGCGATCGGACTCGCCCGGCTCGGCCATCCGACCAGCCTCGCCACCCACATCGGCACGGACGCGCGCGGCCAGCGGATCGCGGACCTGATGTCGGCCGAGCAGGTGGAGCTCACCCCGGGCAGCACGGCCGCGGCCCGCACGCCGACCGCGGCCGCCCGCCTGGACGCCGCCGGCGTCGCGACCTACGAGTTCGACCTCGAATGGACGCTGGACCCCGCCCAGGTGGCGATCGCCGACGGCGGGCACCTGCACACCGGCTCGATCGCCGCCACCCTCTCCCCCGGCGGCGACGCCGTGCTGGAGATCGTGCGGGCTGCCCGTGGCCACGCCACCGTCTCCTACGACCCGAACGCCCGGCCGACGCTGATGGGCAGCCCGGAGCAGGCCCGCCCGGTGATGGAGCGGCTGATCGGTCTGGCCGACGTCGTGAAGGCCTCCGACGAGGATGTGCGCTGGCTGTACGGCACGACCCCGGTCACCCAGGTGCTCGCGCACTGGGCCGCGCTCGGTCCGTCCGTCTGTGCGGTGACCCAGGGCGGCGAGGAGGTCGTCGTGCTGGCGGGCGGTGAGGTGCAGCGGTTCCCCACCCTGCCGACCCGGGTCGCCGACACCGTCGGCGCCGGGGACTCGTTCATGGCGGGGCTGGTCTCCGGACTGCTCGACGCCGGCCTGCTCGGCGGGACGGACGCGCGCGAACGCCTCCGCTTCGCCGGCTGGTCGGTGATCACCGCGGCCGTGGAGCGGGCGCTCGCCTGCGCGGCGATCACCGTGTCCCGCGCCGGAGCGAACCCGCCGACCCGCGCCGACCTGGAGATCGAACTCTGATCCGGTGCCGCAAGGCGACCGTCATCCCGGACCCAACCGTCATCCCGGGCTTGACCCGGGATCCCGTAAAAGCCGCCAGGTCGGTGCAGGGATCCCGGCGTCCGCCGGGATGACCGGGGACATCGCCGGGATGACAAAAGAGAGAACGGATGACGGCCCGCGTCAGCCGAGCCGTGGATACCGTCCGCGGTAGTGGACGAGAGGTTCGTCCTCGCCGTTCGCCGTCACCTGCTCGATCGTGCAGGTGACGAGTTCGGAGTAGCCGACCGTCGTGACCCCCTCCAGCCGGACGCCCGCCCAGGTGGCGGCGTCGGCCGGCACGGGTCCCCAGTCGGTGTCGGTGAAGGCGGCCTGGCGGAAGGCGCCGCCGGGCGCCGGGGCCACCCCCGCGAAGATCTCAGCGAGCTGCCGCTGCTGGCGGGCGAGGATCGTCACTGCGGCCCGCCCGGAGGCCAGCAGCGCCTCGGTCAGGTCCGCGAGCGGGTCCAGCAGCGCGAGCACGCGTGGCGGCGTCCCGTTCGCCACCAGCACCGACGACACGGTCAGCCCCGCCGGGCGCCGCTCCCCCACCGACGTCCACAGCGTGACGCCGGAGGCCAGGCGGCCACGGAAGGCCCGGACGGCGTCGCGCGCCGCGGGCGGGTCGGCGAAGGGGTGGCTGTGGTGGATGGTCACCGGCCGACCCTACATCCGCGGCAGGAGACACAGGACGGCCCCCGCAGTGCTGCGGGGGCCGTCCGGGTTGCCTCAGTGGGCCAGGATCACTTGATGATCTTGGTCACGCGGCCGGCGCCGACGGTCCGGCCACCCTCGCGGATGGCGAACTTCAGGCCGTCCTCCATGGCGATCGGCTTGTTCAGGTGCACGGTCATGTCGGTGTTGTCACCGGGCATCACCATGTCGGTGCCCTCGGGCAGCTGAACGACGCCGGTCACGTCGGTGGTGCGGAAGTAGAACTGCGGGCTGTAGTTGGAGAAGAACGGCTTGTGACGGCCACCCTCCTCCTTGGTCAGCACGTAGACGTTGGCGTCGAAGTCGGTGTGCGGGGTGGTGGAACCCGGCTTGATCACCACCATGCCGCGCTCGACCTCGTCCTTCTTCGTGCCACGCAGCAGCAGGCCGACGTTCTCGCCCGCGCGACCCTCGTCGAGGATCTTGCGGAACATCTCCACACCGGTGATGGTGGTGGACTGCTTCTTGTCGTGGATGCCGATGATGTCGACGGTCTCGCCGGTCTTGACGATGCCGCGCTCGATCCGGCCGGTCACCACGGTGCCACGACCGGTGATGGTGAACACGTCCTCGATCGGCATCAGGAACGGCTTGTCGGTCTCGCGCTCCGGCTGCGGGATGTACTCGTCGACCGCGTTCATCAGCTCGAGGATCGACTCCGACCACTTCGGGTCGCCGTTCATCGCCGGGAAGGCCGCAACGCGGACGATCGGGGCGTTGTCACCGTCGAACTCCTGCGCGCTGAGCAGCTCGCGGACCTCGAGCTCGACCAGCTCGATCAGCTCCTCGTCGTCAACCATGTCGCACTTGTTCAGCGCGACCACGATCGCCGGGACGCCGACCTGGCGGGCCAGCAGCACGTGCTCGCGGGTCTGCGGCATCGGGCCGTCGGTGGCGGCGACCACGAGGATCGCGCCGTCCATCTGGGCCGCACCGGTGATCATGTTCTTCACGTAGTCGGCGTGACCCGGGCAGTCGACGTGCGCGTAGTGGCGCGCCTCGGTCTGGTACTCGACGTGCGCGATGGAGATGGTGATACCGCGCTGCCGCTCCTCCGGCGCCTTGTCGATCTGGTCGAACGCCGACACCGCGTTGAGCTCGGGGTACTTGTCGTGGAGCACCTTCGTAATCGCCGCGGTGAGCGTGGTCTTGCCGTGGTCGATGTGCCCGATGGTGCCGATGTTACAGTGCGGCTTGGTCCGCTCGAACTTGGCCTTTGCCACTTGGGCTCCTCTTTCGGATAGTCGCCACGCGCCAGTCGCGGGGCGTTACTTATTTGTTGACTGCAAGGTCGTGGTCCGCGCGAGCACGGACCGGACCAAGTTTTCCCTGCGGGCGTTCCTGAGTCAAACTCAGGCGCCGCCGCGTCCCTTCGCGATGATCTCGTCGGCCACCGACTTCGGGCATTCGCCGTAGGAGTCGAATTCCATCGAGTACGACGCCTGGCCGGAGGTCTTCGACCGCAGGTCGCCGACGTAGCCGAACATCTCGCTCAGCGGCACCAGGGCGCGGACGACCTGGTTGCCATGGGCCTCGGTCATCGACTGGACGTGGCCACGACGGCTGTTGATGTCGCCGATCACCGTGCCCAGGTAGTCCTCGGGCGTGGTCACCTCGACGGCCATCAGCGGCTCCAGCAGGGCCGGGTCGGCCTTGCGGGCGGCCTCCTTGAAGACCATCGAGCCGGCGATCTTGAACGCCAGTTCCGAGGAGTCGACGTCGTGGTACGCGCCGTCCAGCAGCGTGACCTTGATGTCCTCCACCGGGTACCCGGCCAGCGGGCCGAAGGCCATGGCCTCCTTGATGCCCTGGTCGACCGCGGGGATGTACTCCCTAGGGATACGGCCACCGGTGACTGCGTTGACGAACTCGTAACCCTTGCCCGCCTCCTGCGGCTCGAGCGAGATGATCACCTTGCCGTACTGGCCCGAACCACCCGACTGCTTCTTGTGGGTGTACTCGACCTTCTCCACCGGACGGCGGAGGGTCTCGCGATAGGCCACCTGCGGCTTGCCGATGTTCGCCTCGACCTTGAACTCCCGCTTCATGCGGTCGATCATCACCTCGAGGTGCAGCTCGCCCATGCCGGCGATGATGGTCTGCCCGGTCTCCTCGTCGGTGTGAACGCGGAAGGTCGGGTCCTCCTCGGCCAGCCGCTGGATCGCTGCGGACAGCTTCTCCTGGTCGGACTTGGTCTTCGGCTCGATGGCCTGCTCGATCACCGGCGCGGGGAAGTCCATGGACTCCAGCACCACCGGGTTGGCCGGGTCGCACAGCGTCTCGCCGGTAGTGGTGTCCTTCAGGCCCATCACCGCGATGATCATGCCGGCGCCGATCTCGGCGATCTCCTCACGCTTGTTGGCGTGCATCTGGTAGATCTTCCCGATCCGCTCCTTGCGGCCCTTGGTCGAGTTCAGCACCTGCTGGCCGGACTTGAGCACGCCGGAGTAGACCCGGATGTAGGTCAGCTTGCCGAGGTGCGGGTCCGCGGCGATCTTGAACGCCAGCATGGCCAGCGGCTCGTCGTTGGACGTGTGCCGCTCGATCACCTCGTCCGGATGACCCGGCTTGAAGCCCTCGATCGCCGGGATGTCCAGCGGGGACGGCAGGTAGTCGATCACCGCGTCCAGCATCGGCTGCACGCCCTTGTTCTTGAACGACGTGCCGCAGATCACCGCGGTGATCTTGTTGGCGAGCACCGCGCGCCGGACGGCCGCCTTGATCTGCGCGGCGGTCAGCTCCTCACCGCTCTCCTCGGCCTCCAGCCACGCCTCGGCGAACTCGTCGTCGTGGTCGGCCAGGACGTGGATCAGCTCCTCGCGGGCCGCCGCTGCGGCGTCCCGCAGGTCGGCCGGGATCTCCTCGACGGTGTAGTCCTCACCGATCTTGGTCTCGCCGTGCCACATCAGGGCGCGCATGCCGACCAGGTCGACGACGCCGGTGAACTTGGCCTCGGCACCGATCGGCAGCTGCAGGACGGCTGCGACGGCGTTGAGCCGCTCGCGGATCGTCTTCACGCAGTAGTCGAAGGACGCGCCGGTGCGGTCGAGCTTGTTCACGTAGCAGATCCGTGGCACGCCGTACCGGGTGGCCTGCCGCCACACGGTCTGGGACTGCGGCTCGACGCCCGCGACACCGTCGAACACCGCGACCGCGCCGTCCAGCACCCGCAGCGAGCGCTCGACCTCGATGGTGAAGTCGACGTGCCCGGGGGTGTCGATGATGTTGATCTGGTGGTCCTTCCAGAAACAGGTCGTCGCGGCGGACGTGATCGTGATGCCGCGCTCCTGCTCCTGCTCCATCCAGTCCATCGTGGCGGCGCCGTCGTGCACCTCGCCGATCTTGTAGTTGATCCCGGTGTAGAACAGGATCCGCTCGGTCGTCGTGGTCTTGCCGGCGTCGATGTGGGCCATGATGCCGATGTTGCGGACCTTGGCGAGGTCCTGGTTGGTGTCAATCGCCACGTCGGGCTCAACCTTCCATTCGTCTGTGCCCCGCGATCAGGGCACAGGGCACGGCTGTGGCCGTGCCCTGCAGTGGGTTCAAGCGTGGGTGATGGTCACCAGCGGTAGTGGGCGAACGCGCGGTTCGCCTCGGCCATCTTGTGCGTGTCCTCGCGCCGCTTCACCGAAGCGCCGAGGCCGTTGGAGGCGTCCAGCAGCTCGTTCATCAGCCGCTCGGTCATGGTCTTCTCGCGGCGCTGCCGGGAGAAGCTGACCAGCCAGCGCAGGGCGAGGGTGTTGGCCCGGGTGGGCTTCACCTCGACCGGCACCTGGTAGGTGGCGCCGCCCACGCGGCGGCTCTTCACCTCCAGGGCGGGACGGATGTTGTCGAGCGCCTTCTTGAGGGTCTGCACAGGGTCGACGCCGGTCTTGGCCCTGGTGCCCTCGAGGGCGTCGTAGACGATGCTCTGCGCGGTGGTCTTCTTGCCGTCCAGCAGGATCTTGCTGACCAGCTGCGAGACGATGGGCGACCCATAGACCGGATCGACGACGACGGGCCGCTTCGGGGCGGGACCCTTGCGAGGCATTACTTCTCCTTCTTCGCGCCGTAACGGCTGCGGGCCTGCTTGCGGTTCTTCACACCCTGGGTGTCCAGCGAACCGCGGATGATCTTGTAGCGCACGCCCGGAAGGTCCTTCACCCGGCCGCCGCGGACCAGCACCATGGAGTGCTCCTGCAGGTTGTGGCCGACGCCCGGGATGTAGGCGGTGACCTCGACCCCGGAGGAGAGCCGGACGCGAGCGACCTTGCGCAGCGCGGAGTTCGGCTTCTTCGGAGTGGTGGTGTACACCCGGGTGCAAACGCCGCGACGCTGGGGCGAACCCTTCAGCGCGGGGGTCTTGTTCTTGCTGACCTTGTCCGTGCGGCCCTTGCGGACCAACTGCTGGATAGTGGGCACCGGCTGGTATCTCTTTCCGTTGAGGTTTCGTGGGCGCGCGCCGAGCGCCACCAGCCAGTGAGGGCCGGACGCGGCGCACGCACGCATGGTTCGGTTGCCCGAACACAACGGTCAAGGCTACTTGATTGGCCTCCCGAGCGTCAAAAACGGCCGCGTCGGGGCACCGATTCATCCCCGGCACTCCCCTTGCGTCCCTGTCTATGAGAGAATGTGCTTACAACTGAGCCGCCAGGCGCCGCCGCTGGCGTCCGGCCGGGTCTCGACGGGGAGGCTGCCATGCAGGAGTTGTCAGAGCGCACCCGATTCGCCGTCACGGTGGACGGCCGGGAGATCGAGGTGGAGGAAGGCCTGACCATCCTCACCGCCCTGGGCAAGGACGGCATCGACGTGCCCTCGCTGTGCAATGACGTCAGGCTGGAGCGCGCCAACGGCAACTGCGGCCTGTGCGTGGTCGAGGTGGGCGCCGAGCGCAGGGAGGTGAAGTCCTGCATCACGCCGGTCACGCCCGGCATGGTCATCCACACCCGCTCGGAGACCATCGACGCCTACCGCAAGGTACGGCTCGAGCAGCTCCTGTGCGACCACAACGCCGACTGCGAGCCGCCCTGCCAGCAGACCTGCCCCGCCCACATCGACATCCAGCGCTACCTGGCCCTGGTCACCGACGGCAACTTCGAGGCGGCCGTCCGGGTGATCAAGGACCGCAACCCCTTCCCATCCGCCTGCGGCCGGGTCTGCCCGCACAGCTGCGAGGCGCAGTGCCGTCGCGCCCTGGTCGACTCCGCCGTCGCGATCAACAACGTGAAGCGGTTCGCCGCCGACTGGGACCTCGACCGCGAGCAGCCCTGGTCCCCCACGATCGCGGCGCCGAGCGGCCGGAAGATCGCGGTCGTCGGCGCGGGCCCGTCCGGGCTCAGCGCGGCCTTCTACGCTGCGGTCGCCGGGCACGACGTCACGGTTTTCGAGTCGATGCCGCAGCCCGGCGGGATGATGCGCTACGGGATTCCGGAGTACCGGCTGCCGAAGGCCATCCTCGACGCGGAGATCGCCACGATCACCGCCCTCGGCGTCCGGATCGTGTGCAACAGGGCACTGGGCACCCACCTGCACCTGGAGGACCTGCAGCGGGACTTCGACGCGGTCTACCTGGCGATCGGCTCGTGGACGGCCACCCCGATGGGCCTTCCCGGCGAGAACTCCGAGGGCGTCTGGACGGGCATCGGCTACCTGCGTGAGGTGACCAAGGGCACCGACCCGGAGCCGGGTCACACCGTCGTCGTGGTCGGCGGCGGGAACACCGCGATCGACTGCGCGCGCACCGCGCTGCGCCGCGGGGCCGGACGCGTGGTGCTGCTCTACCGGCGCACCCGGGACGAGATGCCGGCCCAGCCGCACGAAGTGGTGGACGCGGAGGTCGAGGGGGTCGAGCTGCGCTTCCTGGCCGCGCCGACGGCCATCCGCCGGGACGGCGACGGCCTCGTCCTGCGGTGCATGGAGATGACCCTCGGCGAGCCGGACCGCTCGGGGCGGCGCCGGCCGATCCCGGTCGAGGGCAGCGACTTCGAGATCGACGCGTCGATGGTGATCGGTGCGATCGGCCAGAGCACCAACACCCAGTTCCTGTACAACGACCTTCCCGTGCGGCTGAACAAGTGGGGCGACGTCGAGGTCGACGGCTCCACGATGGAGGCGTCGGAGGCCAAGGTGTTCGCCGGTGGCGACTGCGTGACCGGGCCGGCGACCGTGATCGAGGCCGTCGCCGCCGGCCGCCGGGCCGCCTGGGCGATGGACCAGTTCGTCACCAAGGGCTACGTCCGTGGCGAACCGGCCTCCTACAACTGCAGCCGAGGATCGCTGGAGGACCTGCCCCGCGACGAGTTCGAGGCCCGGCCGAAGCTGGCCCGGCACGAGATGCCGGCGATCCCGGCCGACGAACGGCTGGCCGACTTCCGGCAGGTGGAGCTGGGCTACACCGAGGCGGACGCCCGCGCGGAGGCCGCGCGCTGCATGCGCTGCGGCTGCAAGGCCCGGTTCGTCTGCGATCTGCGCAAGGTGGCCACGAAGGCGTCCGTGACCTACGCCGAACCGCTGCACGTGCGGCCGCGGGTGCCGATCGTCCGCGACCACCCGTTCATCGTCCGCGACCACAACAAGTGCATCTCCTGCGGACGCTGCGTGGCGGCCTGCGCGGAGATCGAGGGGCCGGGGGTGCTGGCCTACCAGTTCCGCAACGGTCAGCTGACCGTGGGGACGCACGACGGCCGGCCGCTGATCGACACCGACTGTGTGTCCTGCGGCCAGTGCGTGACGGCCTGCCCCTGTGGCGCGCTCGACTACGTCCGGGAGCGGCCGGAGGTGTTCGCGGCGATCAACGACCCGACGAAGGTCGTGGTCGGCTTCGTCGCGCCCGCGCCGCGCAGCGTGATCGCGGCCAAGTACGGCAAGACCGCGGCGGAGGCCTCACCGTTCGTGGCCGGGCTGATGCGGGCGATCGGCTTCGACCGGATCTTCGACTTCTCCTTCGCCGCCGACCTGACGATCATGGAGGAGACCACGGAGTTCCTGAACCGGGTGTCGAGCGGCGGGGTGATGCCGCAGTTCACGTCCTGCTGCCCGGGCTGGGTGAACCTCGTGGAGAAGCGGTACCCCGAGCTGATCCCGCACCTCTCGAGCTGCAAGTCGCCCCAGCAGATGATGGGCGCCACGGTGAAGAACCACTTCGCCCAGGCGTACGGGATCTCGCTGGACGACCTCTACGTGGTCTCGATCGTGCCGTGCCTGGCCAAGAAGTACGAGGCCGCCCGGCCGGAGTTCGCGCCCGGCGGCGTCCGCGACGTCGACGCCGTGGTCACCACCACAGAGTTCCTCGAGATGATGGACATGGTGCGGCTGAACCCCGACGAGATCGCGCCCGACGCGTTCGACGAGCCGTACTCGCGGGTCACCGGCGCCGGCGTGATCTTCGGTGCCTCCGGTGGCGTGGCCGAGGCCGCCCTCCGGATGGCCGTGGAGAAGCTCACCGGCGAGAAGCTGAGCGAGCAGTTGGAGTTCCACGCCGTCCGGGGCCTGCAGGGCATGCGGGACGCGGAGATCACCGCGGGCGGCAAGACCGTGCGCGTCGCGGTCGCGTCCGGCCTGGGCAACGCGGAACCGCTGATCCGGCGGGTGATCGCCGGCGAGGACACGGGCTACGACCTGGTCGAGATCATGGCGTGCCCCGGCGGCTGCATCGACGGCGCCGGCAACCCGGCCCCGGCGAAGGTGGGCGAGCTGCGCGAGCGCACCCAGGTGCTCTTCGACATCGACCGCGGCAGCAAGTACCGCCGTTCCCAGGAGAATCCCGACATCCTGCGCCTCTACGACGACTTCTACGGCGAGCCCAACTCCGAGGTGGCGCACCACCTGCTGCACACGACCTACGAGCCCTACCCGGAGAAGACCGCCCTGCCGGCCACCATGCCCATCAACTGAACGGTAAAGGACCCGTCCCCTTTCCGTTCACTCGGCCACCTGAACGGAAAGGGGACGGGTCCTTTACCGTTCAGTTCAGGTGCGGAGGGGCGGGCCGGTCAGGCGGACGACCCGGGCGCCGAGGGCCGCGGCCTGCTCGGGCAGGTGGGTGGTGAGCACGATGAGACGGACGCCGGAGGCCGCCACCAGCTCGGCGGCACGGCGCCAGGAGGGCTCGTCCAGGCCGGTGAAGGGCTCGTCCAGCAGCAGGACCTCCGGCTCGGCGGCCAGGGCCCTGGCCAGGGCGACGCGGCGCCGCATCCCGCCGCTCAGGCCGGACGGGCGGACGTGCAGGCTGTCGGCCAGGCCGAGTCGGCGCAGCCAGTCCGCCGCCCGCTCACCGGCCTCGGGATCGGGCGTGGTCACGGCGTTCTGCCACGCCGTCTCCCAGGGCAGCAGGCGGTCCTCCTGGAACACCATGGCGACCCGGGCGGCCAGGCCGGTGATCGTCCCTCCCTGCGGCGCCTCCAGGCCGGCCAGCAGTCGCAGCAGCGTGGTCTTCCCACAGCCGGACGGGCCGGTCAGGCACACCGCGCCCGTCTCCGGCAGCTCCAGCGAGAAGCCGGAGAGCACCGGACGCGCGGGGTCGTAGGCGAAGTCCACCCGGTCACACACCGGCATCGTCGTCACCCCCGCTCCCCCGGCCGGCGGTGAACCGGGCCAGAGCCAGCCGCAACAGCCTCTCCAGCACCAGGCTCAGCGCGACCACCGTGATCGTCCAGGCGAACACCGCGGGGGTCTCCAGGTACACCTTCGCGTCCTGCAGCTGCCGGCCGATCGACAGCGGTGGCCGGCTGATCACCTCGGCCGCGACGCCCGACTTCCACGCCAGGCCCATGCCCGTGGCGCAGGCGGCGGCGAGGAACGGCAGCACCGACGGCACCCGCACCCGGCGCAGCGTCTGCCACCACCCGAACCGGAACACGACGGCCAGCTCCAGCAGTTCCCGCCGCACGCTGCGGATCCCCGCGGCGACGTTGTCCCAGACCACCGGCACGACCATCAGGAACGAGATGAAGGCCGGCAGCCGCCCGGTCGGGATCCACACCAGCGCGAGGATCACGAAGGACGCCACCGGCGCGGCCCTGATCACCCGCAGCGCCGGGGACAGCAGCGCGTCCGCCGTCCGGAACCGGGTGGTCAGGACGGCAGCGACGCAGCCGACGACCACCCCCGCCACGAACCCGCCGCCCACCCGCAACAGCGACCAGCCGACCGTCTCCCAGAAGGCGGGAGTGGCGGCGAGACCCACGAGCGTGGCCACGACCACCGCGGGCGCGGGGACGAGGAGTTCCTGGCCGACCAGCAGGCTCGCGACCTGCCAGACCGCGAGCCAGAACAGGGCCGCGGCCACACCGGACCAGACCCGGCCGATCCGCTCACTTCGCTGTGTCGTAGAACCCGGGATCAGGGAGCGCTCCTCCCACGGACTTCGGATTCGCATCATAGAGCACCTCGAAGTAACCCTGGAGGCCGGCCTTCATCTCCTCGCCGGCGAGGAAGGTGAGACCGAGTCGCGGCAACGCCTGCTTGGCCACGGCCGCGCTGGGGATGATCCCGAACTGCTCGCAGAGTGCCGCGGTGGCGTCCACGCCGGTCCCCGCCGCCTCGATGGACGCGCGGTACTCGGTCAGGAAGGAGGCCAGCGCCTCCGGATGCTTCGCGACGAAGTCCTTGCGGGCCACGACGCCGCCCATCATCAGCTGACTGCCGTCGGTCACGGCCTTCGCCCACTCCGCGGTGAGGTCGAGCGCCACCCGGACCTTCGGGTTCTTCACGGTCACCGTGGTCACGAACGGCTCGGGCAGCAGGGCGACCGCGGCGTCGCCCTTCACGGCGAGCGTGGCCAGCTCGTCGTGCTGGGCCTTGAACACGATCGTCACGTCGCGGTCCGGATCCAGGCCGTTCGCCTGCAGCAGGAACCGCAGCACGTACTCCGGGTTCGAGCCCTGGCCGGTGGCGTAGACGGTCCTCCCCTTCAGGTCGGCCATGCTGTGGATGGTGTCGCCGTTCTCGAGGACGTACATCACGCCGAGGGTGTTGACCGCCACCATCTGCACGCCACCGGAGGTCTTGGCGTACAGCGCGGCGGCGAGGTTCGTCGGCACGGCGGCGAGGTCGACGTCCCCGCTGGCCACCTTCGCCGCCACGTCTTCTGGCGACTCCGAGACAGTGAAGCTGTAGTCGTTGGCCGCCGCACCGCCCTGCTGGGCCTGCATCAGGTGGACCATGCCCACCCCGGTCGGGCCCTTGAGGGCCGCCACCCGGACGGCGGTCTTCGCCGGCGGGCTCGTTGCCGGCGCGGGCGCGCAGCCCACGGCCAACGGGAGCAGAACAGCCAGCACCGTCGAAATCAGGGCACCCTTGCCCCAGTTTGTCCTCACAAAGCTAGTTTAGGACAAGGAGGCCTCAGCCGCGGCACTTTCCAACTCATCGATCAAGCCGACCCGGCGGGCGTGCCGCCCACCCTCGAACTCCGCGGTCAGGAACTCCCGGACGATCAGCCGGGCCAGTCCGGGCCCGACCACGCGCGCCCCTACGGACAGCACGTTCGCGTTGTTGTGCTGGCGCGACAGCTTCGCCGAGTACGGCTCGGAACACACCACGGCACGCACCCCGCGCACCTTGTTGGCCGCGATCGAGATGCCGACCCCGGTGCCGCAGGCGAGCAGACCGAGATCGTACTCCCCCGCCGCGACGAGCCGGCCCACCGCCGCCCCGTTCACGGGGTAGTCGACGGCCTCGCCGGGCGCGGGGCCGAGGTCGGTGACCTCGTGCCCCAGCGCCCTGGCCTCGTCAGCCATCTCCTGCCGCAACTCGACGGCGGCATGGTCGGACGCGATGACGATCCGCATCAGTTCCGCCCCCTGCTCAGCGAAGGTCGCCGGTGTCGTACTCGTCCAGGCCGACCGCGGACGACCCGACGTTCAGGTCGTAGTCGTACGGGTCGTAGGAGAGGTCGTACGCCGCGGCGCGCGCCTCGGCGGTCGGCTCCACCCGGATGTTCCGGTACCGCTCCAGGCCGGTGCCGGCCGGGATCAGCTTGCCGAGGATGACGTTCTCCTTCAGGCCGACCAGGGAGTCGGACTTGGCGTGGATCGCCGCGTCGGTGAGCACCTTGGTGGTCTCCTGGAACGAGGCGGCCGACAGCCAGGACTCGGTTGCCAGCGACGCCTTGGTGATACCCATCAGCACCGGACGGCCCTGGGCCGGGGTGCGGCCCTCCGTGACCATCCGCCGGTTCTCGGACTCGAAGTGCTTCCGGTCCACCAGCTCGCCCGGCAGCATCGAGGTGTCGCCGGACTCGATCACCGTGATCCGGCGCAGCATCTGCCGGATGATGATCTCGATGTGCTTGTCGTGGATCGGCGCGCCCTGCGTGCGGTACACGGCCTGCACCTCCTCCACCAGGTGCTCCTGCACCTTGCGGAGGCCGGAGACGCGGAGCACGTCCTGCGGGTCCGGCGTGCCGGCGTACAGCTGCTGGCCCGCGGCCACGTGGTCGCCGTCGCCGACGGAGTGGCGCACTCCGGTGGCGTCCTCCCACTCGAGCCGGACGCGGCGCGGCAGCGGGTACTCCAGGTCGGCCTCGCCGTCGTCGCGGACGATGACCAGCTTGCGGCTGCGCTCACCCTCCTCGATCCGGACGCGGCCTGCGGCCTCGGCGATCGGCGCCTTGCCCTTGGGCTGGCGGGCCTCGAAGAGCTCGACCACACGCGGCAGGCCCTGGGTGATGTCGTCACCGGCCACACCACCGGTGTGGAAGGTCCGCATCGTCAGCTGCGTGCCGGGCTCGCCGATGGACTGCGCCGCGACGATGCCGACGGCTTCGCCGACATCGACGAGCTTGCCCGTGGCCAGCGAGCGGCCGTAGCACATCGCGCAGGTGCCGGTGGCCGCCTCACAGGTGAGGACGGAGCGCACCTTGACCTCGGTGACGCCGTTCTTCAGCAGCTTCTTGATGTTCACGTCGCCCAGGTCGACCCCGGCCTTCACCAGCACCTTGCCCTCCGGCGTGACCACGTCGGAGGCGAGCGTGCGGGCGTACACCGCGGTCTCGATGTTCCGGGCGGCGACGAGCTTGCCGCCCCGGCCCTCGCCGGCGATCACCTTGGTCAGGCCGCGATCGGTCTGGCAGTCCTCCTCGCGGATGATCACGTCCTGGGAGACGTCGACCAGCCGCCGGGTGAGGTAGCCGGAGTCGGCGGTCCGCAGCGCGGTGTCCGCCTGGCCCTTCCGGCCGCCGTGCGTGGAGATGAAGTACTCCAGCACGCTCAGGCCCTCACGGAAGTTGGACTTGATCGGCCGGGCGATGATCTCGCCCTTCGGGTTGGCGACCAGGCCTCGCATGGCCGCGATCTGGCGCATCTGGGTCATGTTCCCTCGGGCGCCGGAGTGCACCATCATGAAGATCGGGTTGTTCTTCGTGAAGTTGGCCTCCATGGCGGCGGTCAGCTCGGCGGTGGCGTCCGTCCAGAGCTGGATCAGCTCCTGGTGGCGCTCCTCCTCGGTCACCTTGCCGCGCTCGTACTGCTTGGTGATCTTGTTGGCCCTCGCGTCGTAGCCGGCCAGGATCTCGGGCTTGGACGGCGGGGTCTGCACGTCGGCGATCGACACCGTCACGCCGGACCGGGTGGCCCACTTGAAGCCGAGCGCCTTGAGCCGGTCGAGGGTGACCGCCACATCGACCTTCGGGTACCGCTCGGCGAGGTCGTTCACGATCTGGCCGAGCTTCTTCTTGCCGACCTCCTCGTTGACGTACGGGAAGTCCGCCGGCAGCGCCTCGTTGAACAGGGCGCGACCGAGCGTGGTCTCCAGCAGCACGCTGCCGTCCGCCCGCGGCTCGACGCCGTCGGGGGCGACGATCCCGGTGAGCCGGATCCGGCAGGGCGCGCCGATGCCGAGCTCGCCGCGGTCGAACGCCATGTAGGCCTCGGCCACGGACGAGAACACCCGGCCCTCGCCCGGCAGGCCGGCCTGCTCGAGGGTCAGGAAGTAGTGCCCGATGATCATGTCCTGCGTGGGCAGGGTCACCGGACGGCCGTCCGCGGGCTTCAGGATGTTGTTGGTGGACAGCATCAGGATGCGGGCCTCGGCCTGCGCCTCCGCGCTCAGCGGCAGGTGCACGGCCATCTGGTCCCCGTCGAAGTCGGCGTTGAACGCCGTGCAGACCAGCGGGTGCAGCTGGATGGCCTTGCCCTCGATCAGCTGCGGCTCGAACGCCTGGATGCCGAGGCGGTGCAGCGTCGGTGCACGGTTCAGCAGCACCGGGTGCTCGGCGATGACCTCTTCGAGCACGTCCCACACGACCGGACGCTGACGCTCCACCATGCGCTTGGCGCTCTTGATGTTCTGCGCGAGGTTCAGGTCGTCCAGCCGCTTCATCACGAACGGCTTGAACAGCTCCAGGGCCATGTTCTTGGGCAGGCCGCACTGGTGCAGCTTCAGCTGCGGGCCGACCACGATGACCGACCGGCCGGAGTAGTCCACGCGCTTGCCGAGCAGGTTCTGGCGGAACCGGCCCTGCTTGCCCTTCAGCATGTCCGAGATCGACTTCAGCGGACGGTTGCCCGGTCCGGTGACCGGACGACCGCGGCGGCCGTTGTCGAAGAGGCTGTCGACGGCCTCCTGCAGCATCCGCTTCTCGTTGTTCACGATGATCTCGGGCGCACCGAGGTCGAGCAGCCGCTTGAGCCGGTTGTTCCGGTTGATCACGCGCCGGTACAGGTCGTTCAGGTCGGACGTCGCGAAGCGGCCGCCGTCCAGCTGCACCATCGGGCGCAGGTCCGGCGGGATCACCGGGACGGCGTCCAGCACCATGCCGAGCGGGCTGTTGACGGTGTTCAGGAACGCCGCCACCACCTTGAGCCGCTTCAGGGCGCGAGTCTTCCGCTGCCCCTTGCCGGTCTGGATGATGTTGCGCAGGTCCTCGGACTCCGCCTCGAGGTCAAAGGTCGCCAGGCGCTTCTTGATCGCCTCGGCCCCCATGTAGCCCTCGAAGTACTTGCCGAACCGGTTCTTCATCTCCCGGTAGAGGATCTCGTCACCCTCGAGGTCCTGGACCTTCAGGCCCTTGAACCGCGTCCAGACGGCCTCCAGCCGGTCGAGATCGCGCTGTGCGCGGTCGCGCAGCTGCTTGACCTCACGGTCGCCGCTCTCCCTGACCCGCTTCTTGATGTCGGCCTTGGCGCCCTCGGCCTCCAGCTGGGCGAGGTCCTCCTCGATCTTGGCCAGGCGGGTGTTCACGTCGTTGTCGCGACGCGCCTCGAGCTGCTTGCGCTCGACCTCGACCTTCGCCTCCAGGGACGGCAGGTCGCGGTGCCGCGCCTCCTCGTCGACCGCGGTGATCATGTACGCGGCGAAGTAGATGACCTTCTCCAGGTCCTTCGGGGCGATGTCCAGCAGGTAGCCCAACCGGCTCGGCACGCCCTTGAAGTACCAGATGTGGGTCACGGGGGCGGCCAGTTCGATGTGGCCCATCCGCTCGCGGCGGACGTTGGAGCGGGTGACCTCGACGCCACAGCGTTCGCAGATGATGCCCTTGAAGCGCACCCGCTTGTACTTGCCGCAGTAGCACTCCCAGTCCCGGGTGGGGCCGAAGATCTTCTCGCAGAACAAGCCGTCCCGCTCGGGCTTCAGCGTCCGGTAGTTGATGGTCTCCGGCTTCTTCACCTCGCCGTGCGACCACTCCCGGATCTGGTCGGCCGTGGCCAGCCCGATGCGCAGCTCGTCGTAGAAGTTCACGTCCAGCACGTTGCTTCTCTTTCTCCTGTTGCCAGGAATCCGTTCACGGATGTCTTGTGGGGGGAGCCGGAGCCCTTACACCTCGTCGACCGAGCGGAACGAGTCCGCACCCGGGCGCCGGGACAGGTCGATACCGAACTCCTCGCTGGCGCGGAAGTCGTCCTCGGAGTCACGCAGTTCCACCACGGTGCCGTCGCTGGAGAGGACCTCCACGTTCAGGCACAGCGACTTCATCTCCTTGACCAGCACCTTGAACGACTCGGGGATGCCGGGCTCGGGGATGTTCTCGCCCTTGACGATCGCCTCGTAGACCTTCACGCGGCCGGGGACGTCGTCGGACTTGATGGTGAGCAGTTCCTGCAGCGCCCACGCGGCACCGTAGGCCTCCAGCGCCCACACCTCCATCTCGCCGAACCGCTGGCCACCGAACTGCGCCTTGCCGCCCAGCGGCTGCTGGGTGATCATCGAGTACGGACCGGTGGACCGGGCGTGGATCTTGTCGTCCACGAGGTGGTGCAGCTTCAGCATGTAGATGTAGCCGACGCCGACCCGCTCGGGGTACGGCTCGCCGGAGCGGCCGTCGAAGAGCTGGGCCTTGCCGCCGGCGTCCACCAGCTGCAGGCCGTCGCGCTGCGGCAGCCCGTGCTCCAGCAGCCCGGCGATCTCCTCCTCGTTGGCGCCGTCGAACACCGGCGTGGCCAGGCGGGCGTCGCCGTTCACGTGCTCCAGGCCGACCTCGCGCAGGCGCTTGGCCCACGCCTCCTCCACACCGGAGATGTCCCAGCCGGCCTTCGCGACCCAGCCGAGATGGGTCTCCAGCACCTGGCCGACGTTCATCCGGGACGGGACGCCGAGCGGGTTCAGCACGATGTCCACCGGGGTGCCGTCCTCGAGGAACGGCATGTCCTCCACCGGCAGGATCTTGCTGATCACGCCCTTGTTGCCGTGGCGGCCGGCCAGCTTGTCGCCGTCGGAGATCTTCCGCTTCTGGGCGACGTAGACCCGCACCAGCTGGTTCACGCCGGGGGGCAGTTCGTCGTCGTCCTCGCGGTCGAACACGCGGACGCCGATCACGGTGCCGCTCTCGCCGTGCGGCACCTTCATCGAGGTGTCGCGGACCTCCCGGGCCTTCTCGCCGAAGATCGCGCGCAGCAGCCGCTCCTCCGGGGTGAGCTCGGTCTCGCCCTTCGGGGTGACCTTGCCGACCAGGATGTCGCCGGTGCTGACCTCCGCGCCGATCCGGATGATGCCGCGCTCGTCGAGGTTGGCGAGCATGTCCTCACCGATGTTCGGGATGTCGCGGGTGATCTCCTCCGCACCGAGTTTGGTGTCCCGGGCGTCGATCTCGTGCTCCTCGAGGTGGATCGAGGTGAGCACGTCGTCCTGCACCAGGCGCTGGGACAGGATGATCGCGTCCTCGTAGTTGTGGCCCTCCCACGGCATGAACGCCACCAGCAGGTTGCGGCCCAGCGCCATCTCGCCGCCGTCGGTGCACGCACCGTCGGCCAGCGGGCTGCCGACCTCGACCCGGTCATCGGCGGTGACCAGCGGGCGCTGGTTGATGCACGTGGCCTGGTTGGAGCGGCGGAACTTGTCCAGCCGGTAGCTGGTGTAGGTGCCGTCGTCGTTCGTGACGTCGATGATGTCGGCGCTCACCGAGGTGACCACGCCGGCCTTGTTGGCGACCGTCACGTCGCCGGCGTCCACCGCACCGCGGTACTCCATGCCGGTGCCGACGAACGGCGCCTCGTTACGGATCAGCGGGACGGCCTGGCGCTGCATGTTCGCGCCCATCAGCGCCCGGGACGCGTCGTCGTGCTCGAGGAACGGGATCAGGGCCGTGGCCACCGAGACCATCTGGCGCGGGGACACGTCCATGTACTGCACGTCGGCCGCGGGCACCTCGTCCGCGTCGCCGCCCTTGCGGCGCACCAGCACCCGGTCCTCGGCGAACTTGCCGTTGGCCGCGACCTTGGCGTTGGCCTGGGCGATGACGTACCGGTCCTCCTCGTCGGCGGTCAGGTAGTCGATCTGGTCGGTGACGTAGCCGTTCTCCACCTTGCGGTACGGGGTCTCGATGAACCCGAAGGCGTTCACCCGGGCGAACGAGGCCAGCGAGCCGATCAGGCCGATGTTCGGGCCCTCAGGGGTCTCGATCGGGCACATCCGGCCGTAGTGGCTGTGGTGCACGTCGCGGACCTCCATGCCGGCCCGGTCCCGGGACAGGCCGCCCGGGCCGAGCGCCGAGAGGCGCCGCTTGTGGGTGAGGCCGGCGACCGGGTTCGTCTGGTCCATGAACTGCGACAGCTGCGACGTGCCGAAGAATTCCTTCAGCGCCGCCGACACGGGCCGGATGTTGATCAGGGTCTGTGGCGTGATCGCCTCGATGTCCTGGGTGGTCATCCGGTCGCGGACGGTGCGCTCCAGCCGGCCGAGGCCGATCCGGAGCTGGTTCTGGATCAGCTCGCCCACGGTGCGCAGCCGGCGGTTGCCGAAGTGGTCGATGTCGTCGATCTCGACCGGGGCGTCGTTGAACTCGGTGCGACCCTCGTGCAGCATCACGATGTAGCGGATGGCCGCCACGATGTCGTCGATGGTCAGCACCTGGGTGTCGAACGGCAGCCCGGTGCCCAGCTTCTTGTTGATCTTGTAGCGGCCGACCTTCGCCAGGTCGTAGCGCTTGGGGTTGAAGTAGTAGTTCTCCAGCATCTGCTGGGCGGCCTCGCGGGTCGGCGGCTCGCCCGGGCGCAGCTTGCGGTAGATGTCCAGCAGCGCCTCGTCGGTGTTGGCCGTGTGGTCCTTCTCGAGCGTGAGCCGCATCGACTCGAACTCGCCGAACTCCTCGAGGATCTGCTCGTTGGTCCAGCCGAGCGCCTTCAGCAGCACGGTGACGTTCTGCTTGCGCTTGCGGTCGACGCGCACACCCACCATGTCGCGCTTGTCGATCTCGAACTCCAGCCACGCGCCGCGGGACGGGATGATCTTGCAGGTGAAGATGTCCTTGTCGGACGTCTTATCCGCGGTCTGCTCGAAGTAGACGCCCGGCGACCGGACGAGCTGGGAGACGACCACGCGCTCGGTGCCGTTGATGATGAACGTGCCCTTGTCGGTCATCAGCGGAAAGTCGCCCATGAACACGGTCTGGCTCTTGATCTCGCCGGTGTCGTTGTTCATGAACTCGGCGGTCACGAACAGCGGGGCCGCGTACGTGAAGTCCTGGTCCTTGCACTCCTCCACGGTGTGCTTGGGCTCCTCGAACCGG
>NZ_JARKPQ010000390.1 GCF_029975155.1 Propionicimonas sp.
TCGCCGTAGGGCAGGTTGCGCGACAGCGCGTCCGCCGCCCTGCCGAGGCCGACGAACGCCAGCAGCTCGCGGGCACGATCGGTGGACGCGAGCTCCTCCCGCCGGTGCCGCGGCAGCCGGAACACCGCGTCGACGGCGTTCGTCCTCGTCCGGCTGTACATGCCGACCATGACGTTCTCCAGCGCCGTCATGTTGTGGAACAGCCGGATGTTCTGGAACGTCCGCGCCATCCCGGCCCGCACCACCAGCCGCGGCTTCGGCGGCAGCAGCTCACCATCGAACCGGACCTCGCCGGAGGTCGGCCGGTACAGCCCGGTCAGGCAGTTGAAGAACGTGGTCTTCCCGGCGCCGTTCGGCCCGATCAGCCCCACGATCTCGCCGGCATGGACGGTCAGCGTGACGTCGTTGACGGCGGTCAGTCCGCCGAACCGCATCGTGACCCGGGACGCGTCCAGCAGCACCGTGCTGGCGTCGACGTGGTGCCCACCCTCGATCAGCTGGGTCACAGTTCGAACCCCTTCCGCTCGGGATTGAAGTGGGCGTGATGCGTGATCAGCTCCTCCTCGATCTCCTCGGCGAGCTCCTCGTCCTCGGCGTGGAACTCCAGCTGGCGGCGCTCGTCCGCGATGATGCCCTCCGGACGGAACCGCATCATGAACACCATCAGCAGGCCGAACAGCAGCAGCCGGTAGTCGGAGAAGAACCGCAGCTTCTCCGGCAGCAGCTTCAGGATCGTGGCACCGATCAGGACGCCCATCACCGTGCCCATGCCGCCGAGCACCACCGCGGCCAGCAGGAACGCCGACTCGAGGAACACGTACTGGTCGGGCGTCACCGACACGTCGTGGTGCGCCTTCACCGCCCCGGCCACGCCGGCGAGGAAGGCGCCGCCCGCGAAGGCGAGCAGCTTCAGGGCGAAGGTGTTCACGCCCATCGCCTCCGCCGCGAGCTCGTCCTCGCGGATCGCCACCCAGCCGCGGCCGATCCGGGAGTAGTTGAGGTTCATGAACACCACGATGATCGCCGCGATGACCACCAGCATCAGCCAGTAGTAGTTGGCGAAGCGGCCGATGTCCACGCCGAGGATCACGTGGGCCTCGCCGAAGTCGAACCCGAAGAGGTTCAGGTCCGGGATGCCCGGGACGCCGTTGGAGCCGTTGGTGATGTTCGGCCCGTCGTTGCCGTCCAGGTTGTTCATGGTGATCCGGAAGATCTCGCCGAAGGCGAGCGTCACGATGGCCAGGTAGTCGCCGGAGACCCGCAGCGTGGGCGCGCCGATGATCAGGCCGAGGATGGACGCGACCGTGCCGGCGATCAGCACCGTCACGATGAACGGCGGCGACCAGTGGATCGTCGCGAACGCCGACTCGGACAGGACGGCTGCGGTGAACGCGCCCGCCCCGAGGAACGCGATGTAGCCGAGGTCGAGCAGGCCCACCAGGCCCACCACAATGTTCAGGCCGAGCGCGGTGGCGGCGAAGATCAGCACCTGGGATGCGATCGACATGTTCGCCTCGGAGCCGTTCTGGGTGAACGGGAACGCGAACGCCACGACGAACGCCGACATGACCAGGACGCGGTTGTTGTTGGCCGCGGCCAGACCCAGCCAGGCGAACAGCCCCACCTGGCGCAGGGTCATCACCGCGCCGACCAGGAAGGCTGCGAAGACCATGAAGCTGCCCGCGTCGTCGAGGCTGAGCGCATAGGCACCGGTGAACAGCAGCACGGCCATCACCGCGGCGATCGCGAGGATCTGCACCCACGTGGGAGTCGTCAGCCTCTCGAGCGTCGGCTCGGGAGAGTCCGGCAGGAACGGGGTCGCCGCGACGGCGACCAGGCCGCCGGCGAGCGCCAGCCAGCCGCCGGTCTCGACATTGACCAGACCGCCGAGTTCGATGGCGATGGCGCCCAGCGCCACGGCGACGACCGCCGTCGCGCCGATCGACGCGGTCTTGGCCGACGTGTTCCACGCCAGTGCCTTCGCCCAGCGGCCCAGCCGGGCCTTGCCGACCAGTGGGATCGCGAGCAGGAGAAGCAGGCTCACCGGCAGCCCGACGAAGAACAGCTGCAGCGGGGACGGCCCGCCGTAGAAGCCGACGTCGTCGAGCGCGTCGTGGCCGTAGGACCAGGGCAGCAGGATCGAGACGATCATCGCCAGGGCTCCGGCGATGCCGACCGCACGGGCCGGGTAGCGGAAGCGCAGCTTGACCGCGTCGGGGATGATCACCCTCATGCCCGATCCACCACCTTCGCGCCGAGCAGGCCCTGGGGCCGGAACACCAGCACCATGATCAGCAGGACGAACGCCCACACGTCCTTCCAGGCCGAACTGCCGAACTGGCCGGGGATGAAGGAGGTGGCCATGGCCTCGGCCACCCCCAGGACGAGGCCGCCGACGACCGCCCCGTTGATGTTGCCGATGCCGCCGAGCACGGCGGCGGTGAACGCCTTCAGGCCGGCGAGGAAGCCCATCCGGAAGTCGATGTTGCCGTAGCGCAGGCCGTGCGCCATGCCGGCCACCGCGGCGAGGGTCGCGCCGACGGCGAAGGCCGCCATGATCACGCGGTCGACGTTGATGCCCATCAGCCGGGCGGTGTCCGGGTCCTGGGAGGTGGCGACCATCGCGCGTCCGGTCTTCGTCCGGTTCACGAAGAACCACAGGAACACCGTGCAGAAGCCCAGGGCCACCAGGGTGAACACCGCCGGCATCTGGATGGTGACCCCGCCCAGCTGGATCGACTCCCCCGAGATGCCGCGGATCGCGGGGAACGGGATCCCCCGCTTGGCGTCGGGGAAGCCGGGAATGGTGCCGAAGAACAGGCGGACGACTTCCTGCAGGAACACCGAGACGCCGATGGCGGAGATCAGCGGCGCGAGCCGTGGCGCGTTGCGCAGCGGACGGTAGGCGAACCGCTCGGTCAGCAGGGCCACCGTGACCGACGCCACGACGCCCCCGATGAGCATCACCGGCAGCAGCACCAGCAGCGTCATCGGCGTGCTCCAGTCGGTGGGGTGCCCGAGGAGCATCCAGGTGGCGTAGGAACCGAACGCGCCGATCATGAAGATCTCGCCGTGGGCGAAGTTGATGAGCTGCACGATGCCGTAGACGACTGTGTAGCCCACGGCGATCAGCGCATACAGGGCGCCCAGGCTCAGGCCGTTCACCAGTTGCTGGAGGAAGAGGTCCATCGCTCTCCTAGTCGGCAAGGTGAGGAGCGGGACGCGACGGCGTCCCACTCCTCACCTCGTTGTGGTTTCGCTCCGGTCCGCTCAGGCGTCCTTGAAGTCCTCGGTCTTATCGGCGGCCCACTTGCCCTCGGTGACCTTGTAGACGGTGAGGACGCGCGACACCGAGTCGCCGTACTCGTCGAACGCGACCCGGCCCGAGGCGCCCTCGAAGTCGACCTTGCCGACCGCCTCGACCGTCGCCTGCCGAGCCGACGCCACGTCGGACGCCGACGCGAGCGACGTCTTGAGCCCTTCGATGATCGCGTTGGCCGCGTCGTAGGCGTACATGCCGTACGCCGAGTAGCCCTCGGCGTAGCCTGCCGCCGCATAGGCGTCCACGAACGCCTTGGCCGACGGCAGGGTCTCCGCGGGAGCACCCACCGACGTGGCGAGGTCGCCGTTCGACGTCGCGCCGGCGAGCGCGATGTAGGCGGCAGCGAACAGGCCGGCGCCACCCATCAGCGGCACGTTGAGCCCGGCGCTCTTCATCTGCTGGCTGTGCGGGCCGGCGTTCGGGGACTCACCGCGGGAGTGGTGGGGCTGCGGGGGCG
>NZ_JARKPQ010000391.1 GCF_029975155.1 Propionicimonas sp.
CCTCTACCCCGCGAAGCTCCCCTCCTTCTACCGCCAGCCTGCGGACGAGAGCCTGCGCGCGCTGGTTCGCTGGTTCTGGATACCGCGCTGGGATCTCGCAGCAGGGCGAGTCTCTCGCCAGGAACTGCTGCCGTTCCCGGCGTCCAACCTTGTCGTCGAACCCGGCGGCGTTTCGCTGGCCGGCCCCACCACCGGGGCATCACACCGTGACCTGCGCGGTCGCGGCTGGGCCGTCGGGGCGCTGCTCCGCCCAGCCGGCATCGCATCGCTGGCGCCTGATCCACGCGCCATCCAAGACATCCAGGTGCCCTTCGACGCACCGGACCTGCACCAGACCGTATTGACCGCGATGCGTGACGGCGACGAGACGGCGGCCCGCGACCGAGCGGTCCTGGCCTACTCGGCCTGGGTGGCTGAGCGCCTCGCACCACCGGACGAGAGTGGTCTGCTGGCCAACGCGATGGACGACCTGATCGCCTCCGACCGCACCATCGTCCGCGTCGACCAGGTCGCCGAGCGCCTCGGCACCTCCATTCGCGGTGTGCAGCGCCTCGCGCAGCGCTACGTCGGCCTGACGCCCCTGGCCATCATTCGCCGATACCGTCTTCAAGAGGCCGCCCAACGGCTGCGCGACGACCCCGCACTGACGATCGCACGCGTGGCCGCTGACCTCGGCTACGCCGACCACGCCCACCTCAGCACCGATTTCCGAGGGATCCTCGGTTTCACCCCCAGCTCCTACCGCCGACACCCCGACCACGCGCCATGACGCTCCACCGGATGCGTCCACCCCACTGAACGCTCGCCATAAGTGAGTTCGCTTGCGTTGCAACAGAAGCGAACTGCTCTACGGCGAGCGTCTGGAACCGACGGCGAGCGTGGCTCAGCCGCGGCGCTCTGCTGAACACGCTGCCGATGGCACGGCGCCTAGGTCGATCCGATCAAGCGTAGTCTCGACCGCATGAGCCTGTCGTCCCATCGCCCCCGGTCATGGCTGGGCTGACCTCGCAGCAGGCGGCCGAGCGGCAGCGGGCCGCAGGGCCAAACGCGATCGCAGGCAACAAGCGTCATCCGGTTCGCATGGCGCTGTCGAAGCTGTGGGGCCCGG
>NZ_JARKPQ010000041.1 GCF_029975155.1 Propionicimonas sp.
CTCCAGGCGCGTGGTGCGCCGCCGGTCACCAGGTCGGCGAGTTCGCGCAGCGGGCGGGGGAGTCTGCCCGGCGCGTCAGCGATGAGGACCAGGCCGAGCAGATCGACGTGACCGGCAGCGCCGGCAGCCCACTGCTGGAGAGCCGACCGCGCCGATTCCAGGCCGGACGCCGACGTGCGGGCCACCAGCAGGCAGGCCCGAGGGGTGCCGAGCAGGGTCTGCGGCCAGCAGTGATCGGCTGCCGCCCACCCGTCGTCCAAACTCGCGAGCGTGGACTCGCCGCTGCCGCCGTGGGCGCCGACCACCCACAGCGATCGGCCCATCCCGACCCGCCGCAGCCTCAACGGATGCTCCGGCAGACGCACACCGGGTTGCGGGACAGTGATCCCGCGCTCCGAGATGGATTCAGTGGTCTGGTCGAGGGTGGTGGTCATGACTGTGCTCCTTGGATCTGCACACCGTGCTGGTTGAGGAAAACAAGGGGGTCCACATAGCTGCCGGAAGTGAGGACCTCGAAATGCAGATGACATCCCGTGGAATCACCGGCGGTCCCGACCCGGCCGATCTGCTGACCCGCTTGGACGACATCGCCAACGCGCACCAAGACCCCCCCGGTGAACATGTGACCGTACGTGGTCACGACATCCCCGTCGTGGGCGATCTTGATCCAATTCCCGTAGCCGGACGCGGGACCCGCGAACGTCACCGTCCCCGACGCGGCCGCCCAGATCGGCGCATCGCACGGCGGGGCGAAATCCGTGCCGTAATGCATCCCGCCGGCCCGCGGACCGAAGCCCGACGAGATCGGCCCCGACGCCGGCGCAGACCATCCGCCGGCGGTGACCTGACCCGACTGGTTCGTCGCACCGCAGCCGGCCGACAGTGCCAAGCTGCCGTCACCGGTCAACGACAGATGAACGTGATCCATATGGTTTTGTGTGCGGCTTCCCCGATCCTCCATCAGCTGCCAGCCCTCTGCTGCACGCGACGCCGTCCAGATCCGCTGCTGCCAGATGATGTAGGACACCCCCAACTCGGCGGCGTGAGCAATCAGATAATCGGCCAGCCGGTCACCGGTCGCGACACCATCGGGGATATCGCTGATCATGAAATCCA
>NZ_JARKPQ010000011.1 GCF_029975155.1 Propionicimonas sp.
GCGTGGTCGGGCTCGGCGACTCGCACGACTGGGACAGATACCGGGTGATCCCCGGTGACGGCAGTGCACCCGACTGGCTCTACCTCGGCGGCTCCATGAGCAACGCCGACCTCAACGGCGATGTCTGCTCCGACGTGGTCAACGCCACCGGCGTGAGCGCCAGACTGCTGCTCGGGGGCCCGAACGGGCTCGACGCGGCCACTGCCCACACCCTGACGCTCCCGCAGTCGGCGGACGTCGAACCCGGCGGCACCGAGGGCCTCATCGTCGCGGACGCAGTGGCCCTGCGCCACGACGGGATCAGCCAGGTGGCCGTGGCTGTGTACTTCGATGACGAGGGCCCCCAGGGCACGCCGTTCCTGGACGTATTCACCCTCGACGCCACCGGCGTTCCGGGCACACCGCAGGTGATCAGCCTCAACTCGACGACCGCCAGCGAGGCAATCGTGCTGGCGGCGTCCGGGCGGACGGTGGCACTGGGGCTCGCCGACCTCACCGTCGCCGGGAAGGTCAGTGCGGGCGGGGTGATGATGTTCACCGCCGATCGGACCCGCCCCGCCACACTCGTCCACCGCACGACCCTCACCCAGAACAGCCGCGGAATCCCGGGAACGGCGGAGAAGGGCGACTGGTTCGGCTACGCGCTGAGCATGCGGGACGGACGGCTCGTCATCGGCGCGCCGGGCGAATCGATCGGCAAGGCCCGGTCGGCCGGATCCGTGCAGCCGCTGCGCTGGTACGAGGACACCGCCACCTGGACCGCCTATCGCCGGATCGAGCAGGGCACGAAGGGTGTGGTCGGGACCAACGAGACCAACGACTGGTTCGGCTACACCGTGGCGGTGACGCGGGGGCTGACCGCCGCCGGCTCCTACGACATCGCCATCGGCGCCCGGGAGAAGGTCGGCAAGGCCAGGGACGCCGGGTCCGTGACGGTCGCCAACCTCACCAAGGCGAGCTACCGCACCCTCACCCAGAACTCGCGGGGCGTCCCCGGCACCGCGGAGAAGGGCGACTACTTCGGGACCAGTCTCGGCGTGGTGCGCACGTCCGTGACCACCGACACACTGCTGATCGGTGCCTCCGGAGAGCGCGCGACCGGCGTGCGGGAGGTCGGCTACGTGATCCGCAGCAACGGCCGCAAGCTGTCGTCCGCGACGACGTGGACGAGCGTCCCCCGGCCCGCACCCACGGCGTCCGTGGTCTACGAGGGCTGGGGCACCACTTTCGCCCAGTAGCCACAGACCGACGAGGTCGTACGAACCCGTCTGGTCGACCCCCGGCCCGGCGTCGGAGTACCTACCGTGACGTGCATGAGCACAGGTTTCCGCCGCATCGTCTCCGTCCTTGCCACTGGTATCGCCCTGGTCTGCACCGGGCCAGCTCCGTGGACCGTCCCGGCCGCGCAGGCCGCTCCGCCCACCACGCGGTGCGCCACCGGCACACCGGTCACCGGCGACTACAACGGGGACGGGTCGCCCGATCTGGCCGTGTCGGTCAGGCTGAACTCGGAGGACGCCTCGAACCTGTTCGTGTCGACCACGCGGAACAGCACGGGCACCTGGCTTGATCTGGGTGACATCAACGGCCGCTCCAACAATGTGCTCACCACTGCCGACCTCGACGGCGATCGCTGCGCGGACGCCATTCTCCGCCGCTGGAACGGGTTCACCCTCATCCACGGCAGCGCCAATGGCCTGATGGTCGCCGAGCGGATCGCGCTGGACGTCCCGCGGGCAGCCGGACATGCGCAGGAGTGTCGGGCGGCAACCTTCGTCCACGACGCCCTCCACCAGGTCGTGGTGGCCTGCTCGACCTGGGACGGTGCCGACGCCGACGACATGGTCATCAACCACGCGGACCCGTTCATCTACGTCTACACGCTGGGCGCCGACGGTCCGATCGGCGAGCCACAGGTCATCGGCGGTCCACTCGACCTGGGCACGCCGACCGTCGTCGCCGCCGACGCGCACGCCGTGGTGGTCGGCTCGAGCGGGGAGGCGGTGCTGGTCCTCACGCCGGACGGGAGCAACCCCGTCCGCCTGGTGCACCGGGCCAGCATCACCCAGGCGACCCCCGGGGTCGCGGGCACGGTAGGAGACCATGCCTTCGGAGAGTCGTTGGCGCTGCGGGACGGGTACCTGGCCATCGGGGCACGCCTGGAGAACCTCGGCTCCGCGAAGCGCGCGGGCCGGGTCCACCTGCTGCGCTGGAAGGCGTCCACGCGGTCGTTCGCGAGCGTCCGGGCGATCAGCCAGGGCACGCGGGGCGTGGTCGGGACGAACGAGAGCGGCGACCGGTTCGGCAGCACCCTCGCCATCGCCCGTGGACTGACCGGTAGTGGTTCGTACGACGTCATCATCGGCGCGTCCCACGAGAACGTGGGCTCGATCGGCGACGCCGGCTCGGTCACCGTCGCCAACGTCACCAAGGCCCGCTATCGCACCTACACCCAGAACACGAAGGGGGTACCGGGAAAGGCGGAGAAGAGCGATCCCGGGTCGGTCAGCTCCGGCGAACACTTCGGTCGCGGCATCAGCGTCCTGCCGACGTCGGCCACGACCGACACCCTCGCCATCGGTGCGCCAGGAGAGACCAACGACGGCTGCATCAACCAGGGCTACATCGCGGTGAGTGACGGCCGGAAGCTGACCTCCGCGACGAAGTGGACCTACCTGAAGCCGCCCACCGAGGGCTGCAGCATCTACGACGGCGACGAGTTCTACGGGTGGGGCCAGGAGTTCGGGAACTGAGCCATCGCCGCCGACGGACGCCGAAGTCGTACGAACCCATCCGGCGACCGCGGCAGCACGGGTTGCCGCCCCTAGCGTGGAGTCATGACCAGCAAGCTTCTGTCACTTCCAAAGCCCCTTGCCGGCGCGGTTCTCGCCGGAGCCCTGCTCGCCACTGCAGGCGCCGTCCTGCTGCCCTCACCCACGGCGTATGCGGCCACGCCGGCGACCACGCCGTGCGCCACCGGCGCGCCCGTCCCCGGCGACCACAACGGAGACGGGCGGGCAGACCTCGTGGTGAAGGTCTGGGACAACGCGGTGGACGAAGCCGTCCTCTTCGTCTCACCGGACCGGACCAACCGGGGCACCTGGCTCGACATCGAGGGCAGCGAGCTCCAGAGCACCGACCTGAACGGTGACACCTGCGCCGACGCGATCGTCGTCGATCCCCAGCGCAGCATCACCCTCGTGCTGGGCACGCCCTCCGGCCTGGACACCACCACGGAGCGGCCGCTCACCCTCCCCCAGTCCGCCGGTCTCGGCCTGTTCGACCGGGTGCTCTTCAAGACGGTCGGCTTCCACCACGACGGAGTCGCGCAGGTCGTGGTGGCCGGGCACACCTGGGTGGACGCGGACCGCGCCCACCGCGACCCGTTCGTCGACGTGTTCACCCTCGACCCGACCGGCACGCCGGGAACGCCACAGGTGATCGATGCCCGCAGCTTCGCCAGCGGTGCACAGGGGCTGTCCAGTTGGCCGACCGCGATCGCGGCCGACAGCACGACCCTGGCGATCGGCAACGGTGGCGACACCGTCTCGGCCAAGGTGGCCGCGGGCCGCGTCCACGTGTTCACCCCTGACGCCGGCGATGCCACGGAGCTGGTGCACCGCTCGGCGATCAGCCAGGCGAGCGCCGGGGTGGCCGGATCGCCGCAGAAGACCGACTGGTTCGGCGGCGCGCTCGCCCTGTGCGACGGCCGGCTCGCCATCGGCGCGCCCGGGGAGTCAATCGGCAAGGCCACGGCCACCGGACGCGTCCAGCTGATGCGGTGGAACGCTGCCAAGGCCGCGTTCACCGCGGTGAAAGCCGTCGACCAGGGCACCAAGGGCGTGCCGGGCACCAACGAGAAGAAGGACCACTTCGGCAGCGTGCTCGCCATCGCCCGCGGCCTGACCGCAGCCGGTTCGTACGATGTCGTGGTCGGCACCCCGAACGAGACCGTCGGGAAGGCTCGCTACGCCGGATCGGTCACGGTCGGCAGCTTCACCAAGGCCACGTACCGCACCTACACCCAGAACACCAAGGGCGTGCCGGACAAGGTGGAGAAGGCGCCGTCCGAGGCGAGCGCCTACGGTGAGTACTTCGGCTGGGCCGTGGGCGTGCTGGCCACCTCGGCCACCAGGGACACGCTCGCGATCGGGGCTCCCGGTGAGACCAATGGC
>NZ_JARKPQ010000024.1 GCF_029975155.1 Propionicimonas sp.
CCCGCAGACGACGATATCCCCTCGATGTGACTGCCCCGCCACCTCTCGGCTATGGTTGGTCACCGCGGGCGATTGGCGCAGTGGTAGCGCGCTTCGTTCACACCGAAGAGGTCACTGGTTCGAACCCAGTATCGCCCACCAACACCGCAGACGTCTCAGGATTCGAGCATTTGAATCCCACAATGCGAGAGCAAAGTCACCCTTACGCGGGACTCAAGGGCTGTTGCCCTCCAGTCCGGACGTGATTTCTCAGTATTTGGACAGGCGTCTCGCGATCCGGTAAGCAAAATTGCGTCACGGGTTGATAACGACCACAGTTCTTGCTGACAAACTCGGCAACGGAGCCGGCTCCTTCGACAGGAAGGCACGCCCATGACAGCCCCAGCGCTTGTGATGGTGGCCCGCGGCAGCTCCGACCCCATGGTCGCCCAAGTCACCCACCAGCTGGTACAGGGCCTGTCGCAGATGCGCCCCGAGATGACGGTCAACGGTGCGTTCCTGCAGGCCAGCCCACCGAGCGCCGGTCAGGTCCTCGACCAGCTCAGTGCGTCCGGCGCCACGGAAGTCGTGCTCGTCCCGCTCGAGCTCACCAACGCGGTCGAGTGCGATCCCGCGATGTCCGAGCTGCTGCACCGCGCCCGCGCCAACTACCCTGATCTGCGGTTCACGCTCTCCCGTCCCGTCGGCCCGGAACTCAGCCTGCTGACCATCCTCGACCAGCGACTGCGCGCGTCCCTCAGCCAGGCCCGCTGTCTCGAACTGGACGGCCTGGTGCTGTCCGCCGCCTGTACCGGCGACGTCCGCGGCAGCGCACTGCTCGCCCGCCGCGCACGCCAGTGGTCCACCCACCACCGGCTGCCGTGCCTCACTGCCGTCGCCGACGACTCCGGCCCTTCCGTCGCCCAGGCGATCATGGGTCTGCGCGCTCAGGGACGCCGCCACATCGCCGTCGGCTCGTTCTTCCTCAGCGCCGACGAGGCGTACCACGCCCAGTCCGATCTCGCGTACCGGTACGGCGCGGTCTCGGTCAGCGACCCGATCGGTGCGGCGCGCGAGGTGCTGGATCTCGTCCTGGCGCGGTACGCCTTCGCCGCCATGGACCTGCTCGACTTCGGTTTCGAGGACGAACTTCCCGAGCCCGAGCGGCACCTGAGCGTCGTCAGCGCCTGAGTCTGCTGCGGTCGCGCCCTTCGCGGCGCCGCCCTCGCCCTTCGGGCGGCTCCTCAGCCCGATCCACCGAAACCCGTTCGTCGAGCTTGTCGAGACGCGCTCGTCAGCTGTCGGTGACGCGCCGCTTCTCGACCTCCACGTCGAAGTCGGCTGCCGGCCAGCCGAGGCCGAGCGCGGCGAGCTTCTCGCGCAGCAACTCCGCCACCGCCCAGTTGCGGTACCACTTCCGGTCGGAAGGAATCACGTACCACGGCGCCGCGTCGGTGTTGCACTTCTCCAGCGCCGCCGCGTAGGCCTCCATGTAGGCCGGCCAGAGTTTGCGCGCGTCCACGTCGCCGGGGTTGTACTTCCAGTGCTTCGACGGATCCTCCAGACGCTCGGCCAGTCGATTCCTCTGCTCCTCGAACGAGACGTTCAGCATGCACTTGATCAGAGTGGTGCCACCGGCGGCCAGTTCCGCCTCGAACTCGTTGATCTCGTCGTAGCGCGGGCTCCACACGTCCTCCGGCACGAGGCTCATCACCCGCACGACCAGCACGTCCTCGTAGTGCGAGCGGTCGAAGATGCCCACCTTGCCGGGGCCGGGAAGAGCCTTGCGGATCCGCCACAGGTAGTGGTGGCTGAGCTCCTCCTTCGTCGGCGCCTTGAACGACGTGAGGTCGACGCCCTGCGGGTCGATCAGGCTGATCGCGTGCCGGATCACGCCACCCTTGCCGGAGGTGTCCATGCCCTGCAGCACCACCAGCAGCCTGGGCGCCGCATCGGGCGTGGTGCGTCCGGCCGCGTACAGACGCTCCTGCAGATCGGAGATCTCCGGACCGAGCGCGGCCGTGCGTCCGTCGGCATCCGCCTTGCCCTCACCGGGATATCCGGGCGTCGCCGATGGATCGAAATCGGCCATCGACACCGGACCGGTCGGCACCCGCAGCAGCTCTGACAGCGGACGTTCGGACTTCCTGGACTTGTCGGCGCTCATTGGCACAGTCTGGACCGTGGACGGCCTTCGCGTGGGCGAACCCGCCGAAGTGTCCGGCTACAGGCCCAGGATGTCGGCCAGGTCGTAGCGCACCGGCTCCTCCAGCTGCGCGTAGGTGCACGAGCGGGCTTCGCGGTCGGGACGCCAGCGGTTGAACTGCGCGGTGTGCCGGAACCGGAGGCCCTCCATGTGTTCGTAGCGCACCTCCACCACCAGCTCGGGACGCAGCGGCGTGAACGAGAGGTCCTTGCCGTTGTTCCAGCGACTGAACTCCGAGCTGCGCGGGGTACGGACGCCCTCCGGCGGTGCCGCCCACGCCCAGGGGTGGTCGTCGAAGGTCGTCACCAGCGGCTGCAGCTCCGCGAACAGCTCTCGACGCCGCGCCGCCGGGAACGCACCCACCACACCGACGGACGCGAGCGCACCATCGTCGGTATAGAGGCCCAGCAGCAGCGAGCCGATGGCCTCCTCGTCGCCCTTGTAGGTGCGGTAGCCCGCCACGACACAGTCTGCGGTGCGCGCGTGCTTGATCTTGAACATCACCCGCTTGTCCGGCTGGTAGGCACCGGCCAGCGGCTTGGCCACGACGCCGTCCAGTCCGGCACCCTCGAACTGGTCGAACCACTCGAGTGCGAGTGAGCGGTCCCGCGTCGCCGGCGTGAGGTGGACGGGTGGACGGGCGCCGGCCAGCGCGTGGTCGAGCATCGCCCGCCGTTCGGCGAAGGGCAGCTCCGTGCAGTCCTGGTCGCCCAGCGCGAGCAGGTCGAACGCCACGAACCGCGCCGGGGTGGTCTCGGAGAGCATCGTGATCCGGCTCACCGCCGGGTGGATCCGCTGCTGCAGCACCTCGAACTCCAGCCGGTCGCCGACCACCACCACCAGTTCGCCGTCGATCACGCAGCGCTCGGGCAGGTTCGCCTTCACTGCCTCGACCAGCTCGGGGAAGTACCGCGTCATCGGCCGTTCGTTGCGCGATCCGATCTCTACCTCGTCGCCGTCCCGGAAGACGATCGAGCGGAACCCGTCCCACTTCGGCTCGTAGAGGAACTCTCCCTGGGGGATCTCCGGCACCGCCTTGGCCAGCATCGGCGAGACGGGCGGCATCACGGGCAGCTGCATGCGACCATCCTCCCCGCCTTGTCCAGCCTCCCGCGCAGCACCGGCGGCAGCGTGTCGCGATCCGGCCACCAAAGCTGTCCCGCCGCCCTCTCCCGTCACATCCAGGCTCTCGAGTGGCCAGATCGCGACAGGTGCCCCGCGTGCCCGTCCTGTGCGCGGGAGTGCGTTCCGATGCGGCTTGCCCGGACCGCGTGTCGCCTTCTGGCCGCGATGCTCGCTGGATGTGACAGAGGTGACTCGTGGGGCGCGGAGAGTGGCCAGATCGCGACAGCGCTGCCGAAGGAACTCAGTCCCAGTTCGCGGGGTTCTTCTTGCTCGGCTGCACCCGCGGCGGCTCGCCCGGCATCTTCGGATACTCCGGCGGGTACGGCATCTCGCCCTCGCTGTTCGCCGCGTCCCGTTCGTACCACTCCAGCGCCGTCGCCAGCGAGCCCGGTGCGGTGTCGTCCATCACGGCCCACGGGTCGCCCCGCTCCGCGAACCGGGCCGGCATCGTCAGGATCGTGAAGTCGGCCGGGTCGGCGTCGGGCAGCTCGTCCCACTCCAGCGGTGCCGACACCAGCCCGCGCGGCGTCGGCCGGATGGAGTAGGCGGACGTCATCAGCCGGTCCCTCGCCATCTGGTTGAAGTCCACGAACACGCGCTCGCCGCGCTCCTCCTTCCACCAGTTCACCGTCACGTCGGACGGCAACCGCCGCGCCAGCTCCCTGCCGACGGCAATGGCGGCGTGCCTCGCATCGATGAAGTCGGCACCCTCGATCGGGGCGAACACGTGCACACCGCGTCCGCCGCTGGTCTTGCAGAACGGAGTCAGCCCGGCCTCGATGAGCACCTCGCGCAGTTCGAGGGCGGCCCGCACCGCGGTCCCGAACTGGACGCCGGGCTGCGGGTCCAGGTCGATGCGCAACTGGTCGACGGCATCAGGATCGGCCGCGCGGACCGGCCAGGGGTGAAACCGGACGGTGCCGAGGTTCGCCATCCACACGATCGTCGCCAGGTCCGCCGGTGCCACTTCGGTCGCGATCCGGCCGGACGGGAAGGTCACCTCGGCCGTCTGCACCCACTCCGGCGTGTTGGCCGGTGCCCGCTTCTGGTAGAACGCCTCTCCCCTGCTGTCGGCCCGGGTGGCGACGACCACGTCCTCGCGCACTCCGCCCGGCCAGCGCTCCATGGCCGTGGGACGGTCGCGCAGCGCAGCCAGGATGCCGCTGCCGACGCTGCGGAAATAACCGACCATGCCGAGCTTGTTCACCCCGAGGTCGGCGAAGTACGGCTTGTCGGGGCTGGTCACGCGCACCTCGCGCCCATCGATGTCCAGCAGCTCTACCGGCGTCGCCATGGCCGTCAGGCTAGTGTCCCCACTCGGACGTAGGCTGCGGGTGGGCACGGCGAAGAGCACAACTGCCCATGGGAGGTCAGATGGAACTGAAGGTGATCAAGACCCCGGAGGAGTGGCGCGCGCAACTCACCCCGCTGGAATACCGGGTGCTTCGAGAGTCCGGCACCGAGGCGCCGTTCACCGGCGAGTACACGGACTTCACCGGGGTTGGCGTCTACCGGTGCCGCGCCTGTGGCGCCGAGCTGTTCCGCAGCGAGCACAAGTTCGCGTCCCACTGCGGCTGGCCGTCCTTCTACACCGCCGCCGCGGAGGACCGCGTCCGCCTGCTGGAGGACCGCAGCCTGCCCGGCCGGCCCCGCACGGAGGTGCGCTGCGCCGCCTGCGACTCGCACCTCGGCCACGTGTTCACCGGCGAGGGGTACGAGACCCCCACCGACCAGCGCTGGTGCATCAACTCCGTCAGCCTCGATTTCGAGCCCGCGGAGTCCTGACGGCGTGCCAATCGCGGTTTGAGCACGCCGAATGAGTACGCTCACCTCCGTGGCCGCCAGGCGAGAACCGAGCATGCCGCCCCTGTTCGAGACAGCGGTGCAGGCGATCCTGAGTATGTCGTGGCGCCCGGAGCTGAAGGTCGAGGAGATCCCGGCGCCCCAGAAGATCGCCCCGTTCGCCGTCGCGATCAGCGCCGATGTCGACCTGAACGACGAGGAGTTGGGCAGCGGCCGGCTCGTCCTCCTCCACGACCCCGCGGGCAACGCCTCCTGGGACGGCGACTTCCGTTGCGTGACCTACGCGCGGGCCGACGTCGACCCCGAGATGGTCGCCGACCCGCTGCTGACCGAGGTGGGCTGGTCGTGGCTGCTGGACGCGCTCGCGCGCAACCAGGCTGCCTACACCTCACCGAGTGGCACGGTGACCGCCGTGTCCAGCCGCTCCTTCGGAGGCATCGCCGCCGACCCGTCCCGCGCGGAGATCGAGTTGCGCGCGTCCTGGACGCCGACCATCGCCGCGGCCACGGACGTCGTCCGCCACCTGCAGGCGTGGTCGGAACTGCTGTGCCTCACCGCCGGGCTGCCGCCACTGCCCGACGGCGTCGTGCCGATCGCACCACGCCGTTCGGGAACCTGGCTCAGGTGAGCGACACCGAAGCCCCCGTCGAGGGTTATCCCGTTCTCGCCGTGCCGGCGGACGGCATCCCACCCGTCGTCGCCACCCCGGAGGCGCTCGCCGAGACCCGCGCGGCCCTGCGCGGTGGCCAGGGACCGATCGCCATCGACACCGAGCGCGCCCAGGGCTATCGGTACTCGGGGAAGGCCTACCTGATCCAGCTCCGCCGTCAGGGCGCCGGCACCCACCTGATCGACCCCACCTCCTTCGAGGAGGGCCGGCCGCGTGCGGACTTCCACGAGTTCGCCGACGAACTGACCGAGGTGGAGTGGATCCTGCACGCTGCCAGCCAGGACCTGCCCTGCCTCGCCGAGGTGCAGTTCCTCCCGCACCACCTGTTCGACACCGAACTGGCCGCCCGGCTCGCGGGCCTGCCGAAGGTCAGCCTCGGCGCACTGATGGAGCAGGCACTGGGCCTGAGCCTGCTGAAGGAGCACTCGGCCGCCGACTGGTCGCGCCGGCCCATTCCCGAGGACTGGCTCGCCTACGCCGCGCTGGACGTCGAGCGCCTCACCGAACTCCGCGACTGGCTGATCGAGCGGCTCGAAGCGCAGGGAAAGCTGGAATGGGCGCACCAAGAGTTCGACTACCTGACCGAGCACGCCGCCGACCCGCCGCCGGTGCGCAAGGAACCGTGGCGGCGCACCTCAGGACTGCACGCGCTGCACACGCCCGCGGCCCTGGGTGTGGTCCGCGAGCTCTGGATCGTGCGCGAGGACATCGCCGCGTCCGAGGACCGCGCACCGGGACGCGTGGTGCCCGACCGGGCGCTCACCGAGTTGGCGGCCCGGATCGAGAGCGAGCACAAGGCTCGGCTCACCCGAGCCGACCTGAAATCGGTGCGGGGCTTCACCAACCGCGTCTCCGCACGGTTCGAGACCCGCTGGCTGGCCGCCCTCGATCGTGCGGCCGACCTGCCCCGCGCCGAGCTGCCGGCACGCAACGTCACCCCGGAAGGGCCACCACTGCCCCGTTCGTGGGAACGTCGCTGGCCCGAGTCGTTCGCGCGGTTCAGCCGGGTGCGTCCGGCGTTGATCAGCCTCGCCGAAACCCTGGAGGTACCGGTGGAGAACCTCCTCTCCCCCGACCACCTGCGCCGCCTGCTGTGGGACTCCCCCGCCACCACCAGCCGCGAAGAGGTGGACGCCCGGCTCGCCGAGCTCGGCGCCCGTCCCTGGCAACGCGAACTGACCGTCCCCGTGATCACCGCCCACTGGACGGCCTGAGCTCGACCCCGCTCATCCAGACGCCCACCCCACCCTCACCGCTCGTCGAGCTTGTCGAGACGCTCACCTGTGGAAAACTAGGCTCATCCACAGGCTCCAACCCGCGGTGACCGGTACAATCCTCCATTGCCAAAGATGTAGGCATGGCATGGGTCTACATCCTCGAGTGCCGGGACGGCACCTACTACGTCGGCAGCACGCGCGACCTCGACGCCCGGCTGGACGACCACCAGCGCGGCCTTGGCTCTGCCTACACGCGCCGGAGACTGCCGGTCCGGCTCGCCTGGGCGGAGGAGTTCTCGAACATCGGGGAGGCATTCGCCATGGAGAAGCGGTTGCAGGGCTGGAGCCACGCCAAGCGGGCGGCAGTGATCGAGGGGCGGTGGGAAGACCTTCCCGCGCTGTCGAGAAGTCGAAGGGACCGCCGGGCGGGTGGAGGCGACCAGCTCGGCCAACCCACCTAGCGCTGGCCGGACCCGGTCGAGACCGCGGCTGACCGCCGGGCGTCTCGACAAGCTCGACGAACGGGAAGGGGGGCGTCCTCGACGAACGGGAAGGGGGGCGTCCGAAACCGCCACCAAACCGCTGGTCGAGCCTGTCGAGACCGCCGCAGACACCAGGCGTCTCGACAAGCTCGACGAACGGTCGAAGGGCGAGGGCGGGCGGCGCGGGATCGGGGGTCAGCTCGGAGTGGTTACGTCCACGGGCTTGTCGCCGGCGGCGACCAGCTCGGTGGCGAACCTTGCGACGTGCTGGGCGGTGAGACCGAACTCGGCGAGCAACTGGCCGCGGGTGCCCTGGGCGAGGAACTCCTGCGGGATGCCGAACTCCCGCACGCGGGTGTCGATGCCGGCGGCCCGCGCCGCCTGCGAGAGCTGCGAGCCGAGGCCGCCGGCCAGTCCGTTGTCCTCGATGGTCAGCACGAGCTCGTGCGCGGCGACCTCGGCGAGCAGGTCGGCCGAGACGGGCAGCGCCCAGACCGGGTCGACGACCGTGGCGCCGATGCCCTGGTCGGCCAGCCGCTGGCCGACCTCGACCGCGAGTCCGCAGAGTTGGCCGTAGCCGACCACGAGGACCTGTGGGGTGCCGGCGGCGAACAGCACATCGACGTCACCGCGCTGATCGAGCACGGGAATCGGCTCCGGCAGCCGTTCCTTCGAGTAGCGCAGCACGGTCGGGCCGTCGTCGACCGTGACCGAGCGACGCAGCGCCTCGACCAGGCGTTGCTCGTCCCTCGGCGCGGTGAGCCGCAGGCCGGGCACGAGGCCGAGCAGCGACGCGTCCCACATGCCGTTGTGGCTGGGACCGTCCGCACCCGTCACGCCGGCCCGGTCCAGCACGAACGTCACCCCGAGCCGGTGCAACGCGACGTCCATCAGCACCTGGTCGAATGCCCGGTTGAGGAAGGTCGCATAGACGGCGACCACCGGGTGCAGGCCACCGGCCGCCAACCCGGCCGCCGAGGTGACCGCGTGCTGCTCGGCGATACCGACGTCGAAGATGCGGTCGGGGAAGATCCGGGCGAACCGGTCCAGGCCGGTCGGGTGCAGCATCGCGGCGGTGATCGCCACGACCCTGTCGTCCGTCGCGCCGATCCTGGCCAGCTCCTCGCCGAAGGCGTCCGTCCACGTGCGCACCCCCGGCTCGGCGAGCGACGCGCCGGTCACCTCGTCGATCGGTCCGACGGCGTGGAACCGGTCCTCCTCGTGGTCCTCCGCCGCCTTGAACCCGCGACCCTTCTGCGTGATGCAGTGGACGATCACCGGCGCGCCGAAACGCTTCGCCTGCTGGAGGGCGGTCTCGACGGCCTCCAGGTCGTGGCCGTCGATCGGACCGAGGTACTTCAGACCCAGGTCGGAGAACATCCCCTGCGGCGCCAGCACGTCCTTGACGCCCATCTTGAAGCCGTGCATCAGGCCGTAGACGGCCTGGCCGATCAGCGGCGCGCGCTGCACCGCCTCCTTGATCCGCCGCAGCGTCCGCTCGTAGCGCCGGTCGGTACGGATCGCGGCGAGCTGGGTGCCGAGCGCGGACAGCTGGGTGGCGATCCCGCCGACCGTCGGGGTGTAGGAGCGGCCGTTGTCGTTGACGACGATGACCAGCTTCTCGTCCTCGGCGACCGCGATGTTGTTCAGCGCCTCCCAGACCATGCCCCCGGTGAGCGCACCGTCGCCCACGACAGCAACGACGAAACGGTCGTCGCCGCGCAACCGGAATGCCTTGGCCAGCCCGTCCGCCCAGGACAGCGCGGCGGACGCGTGGGAGTTCTCCATCCAGTCGTGCGCGGACTCCGCGCGGCGGGGGTAACCGGACAGCCCGCCGGGCTGCCGCAGCGTGGGAAACCGGTCGCCACGGCCGGTGACGATCTTGTGGACGTAGCTCTGGTGGCCGGTGTCGAAGATGATCGCGTCGCGCGGTGAGTCGAAGACGCGATGCAGCGCGAGGGTGAGCTCCACGACCCCGAGGTTGGGCCCGAGGTGGCCGCCGGTGCGACTCACATTGGTGATCAGGAAGGCCCGGATCTCCTCCGCCAGTCGCCGCAACTGCGCGGGGCTGAGCTTCCTGAGGTCCTCGGGTCCGTGAACGGCGTCGAGCAGCGGCACCGGTCGAGTCTATGTCAGCCGGCGGACGAACACCGTGCCGCGCAACGCCTCCTCGACCAGCGCCACCTCCCTGCGCAGCCGCTCCAGTCGGGCGGCCTGTTCCTCCCAGGCGTCGACCGCCGCCTGCACGGCCCCGGGCGGGACGTGGTCGGCCAGGCCGGTGCGCAGTCCGGCAAGGCCGCCGGGACTGGCGGCCAGCTGCGCCGCCACGAACTCCCCCGCGAAGCGGGCCAGCACCACGGGATGCCGCCGCAACACCGGATAGCCACGGAAGTCGGCCGGACAACAGTCGAGCAGGAACGCCGTGGCCGACTCCTCCCAGCCCTGCGCGCCGGGTGGACGCACGCGGGCCGGCCACCCGGGCGGGGTGTAGCCGGTGGGACGGGCTGGCGCCGACGCGCCTGCCTCTGACTTCGGCATCCGCCCTCCCCGTTATCGTACGTGTGTTCGATTATGGCTCGAACAGCCCAACTCGTCCAGCCCGACCGCTAGGCTGCGGTCGTGACCTCACCCACCGACGACCGGCGCTTCCGCCTCACCCGGTGGGTGTCGGCGCCCGACATCGTGGACGTGTTCGTGTACGTCGTCGTGCTCAACCTGGCCGTGGAGTACCTCCCGGCGGTGATCACCGAGACCTTCACCCTCTCGCTGCTGACCGCGGTGCTGCTCAAGCTCGTCCTCGACGTCGTGGTGGCGCTCAAGGACCGCGTGAAGTCGCGGCTGCGTGCGGCCACCGGCCCCGCCGGGAAGATCGGCGGCGCGCTCCTGCTGTGGCTGCTCCTGGTCGGCAGCAAGTTCGTGGTGCTGGAGCTGGTGGCGCTGGTGTTCGGCGACCAGGTCAGCCTCGGCAACTTCTGGTCGGTGACCGGCCTGATCCTCGGGCTGATGCTGGCCCGGGCCGGCGTCCGGCGGATGCTGGCGGCCGACGACTGACCGCCGGGTCAGACGTAGCGGAACCACCACCAGATCAGCGCGGCCGCAGCGGCGACATCGAGCAGGACCAGCAGGGCGAGCTGCCCGCGACGGACCGTCGCTCCCCCGCCCCAGTTCGCGCTGACCAGGGCCGCGGCGGCCGGCATCAGGGCCGCGATCGCCCACCACCACCAGCGGTCGACGGCGTCCGCCGCCACGAGGAAGCCCAGACCGGCCACCATGGCCGCCCACAGCCACCAGTCGAGCTTCAGCGCCAGGACGGCGGGGATCAGGCAGAGCAGGAAGCCCGCCACGCCCGCCCAGATGGCGTAGCCGAGCTTGCAGGACGTCACAGGATCATCGCCCCCGGTCGCGGCCGCGCACGCCACCACCGCGAGGGTCTGGTTGGAGACCACCACCAGCAGGGCCGCTCCGACCGTGGCGAGCACGGCGGCCAGATAGGACCAGGCAACGCGTGCGGAGACCGGCATGAAGTCGACGGTCTCGACGGCGCTCGCCTGCACGCGCGGGCGGCGGCGGCCCACTACCGGACCAGGAGCGACCGCAGCACGTACTGCATGATGCCGCCGTGCCGGTAGTAGTCGGCCTCCCCCGGCGTGTCGATCCGCACCACGGCATCGAAGACGACCGGCTCACCGGCCCCGGCGGCGGTCACGCGCACGGTCGCCGGCGTGGTGCCCTCGGCCTGCCCCGGGCCTGTCGAAGGGTTGAGCTGGGTGATGCCCTCGACGGAGTAGGTCTCGGTGCCGTCCAGTCCGAGCGAGTCGGCGTTCTGGCCGTCCGGGAACTGCAGGGGCAGCACGCCCATGCCGATCAGGTTGGAGCGGTGGATACGCTCGTAGCTCTCGGCGATGACCACCTTCACACCGAGCAGGGCCGTGCCCTTGGCCGCCCAGTCCCGCGAGGAGCCGGAGCCGTACTCCTTGCCCGCCAGCACCACCAACGGCGTCCCGGCGGCGGCGTAGTTGACCGCGGCGTCGTAGACCGTGGCCACCGGCGCGTCGGGGACGGTGAAGTCGCGGGTGAAGCCGCCCTCCGTCCCCGGCGCCAGCTGGTTGCGCAACCGGATGTTCGCGAACGTGCCGCGGATCATCACCTCGTGGTTGCCGCGGCGGGAGCCGTAGGAGTTGAAGTCCCTGCGCTCGACGCCGTGCTCGGTGAGGTACTTCCCGGCCGGGCTGTCGGCCTTGATCGAGCCGGCGGGCGAGATGTGGTCGGTGGTCACCGAGTCGCCCAGCTTCAGCAGCACGCGCGCGCCGGTGACGTCGGCGACCGGCTGCGGGGTGGCCGGCATGCTCTCGAAGTACGGCGGCTTGCGGACGTAGGTCGAGTCAGCGTCCCAGGCGAAGGTCTCCCCCGTCGGCGTGGGCAGGGAGCGCCAGGTGTCGTCGCCGGCGAACACATCGGCATAGCGGGAGGTGAACATGTCCGCGGAGATCGATGAGTTCACCACCTCGTCCACCTCGGCCTGGGTGGGCCAGATGTCGCGCAGGTACACCGGCCGCCCGTCCGACCCGGTGCCCAGCGGTTCCGCGGTCAGGTCGATGTCCATGGTGCCGGCGAGGGCGTAGGCGACCACGAGCGGCGGGCTGGCCAGGTAGTTCATCTTCACGTCGGGGTTGATCCGGCCCTCGAAGTTGCGGTTGCCGGAGAGCACGGACGTCACCGCGAGGTCGGCGTCGTTGACGGCCTTCGACACCTCGGGGATCAGCGGTCCCGAGTTGCCGATGCAGGTCGTGCAGCCGTAGCCGACCAGGTCGAAGTCGAGGGCGTCGAGGTACTTCGTCAGGCCGGCCTTCTCGTAGTAGTCGGTGACGACCTTCGAGCCGGGCGCCAGCGACGTCTTCACCCACGGCTTGCGCTGCAGACCCTTCTCGACGGCCTTCTTCGCGACCAGCGCCGCACCGATCATCACGCTGGGATTGGACGTGTTCGTGCAGGAGGTGATCGCCGCGATGGTCACCGCGCCGTGATCGAGGTCGAAGCTGGTGCCGTCGGCGAGCGTCACCGGCGTGGGCCTGGACGGCCGCCCGGTCGCCTCGGGCACACCCTCGCCGTACGCGTGCGGCGCGGCCGAGCCGTTCTCACCGCTGCGCGTGGGCGCGTCCGATGCCGGGAAGCTCTCGGCCACGTGCTCGTCGTAGCCCTCGATGTCGTCGTCCACGTAGTCGCGCAGCGCCTCGCTGAAGCCCTGCCGGGCGTGGGCGAGGATCACCCGGTCCTGAGGGCGCTTGGGGCCGGCAATGCTGGGCACCACCGTGGAGAGATCGAGTTCCAGGTACTCGGAGTAGCGCGGCTCGCTTGCCGGGTCGTGCCAGAGCCCCTGTGCCCTGGCGTAGGCCTCGACCAGCTGCAGCTGCTCGTCGCTGCGACCGGTCAGGCGCAGGTAGTCGATGGTCAGCTGGTCGATCGGGAAGATCGCGATGGTGGAGCCGTACTCGGGGCTCATGTTGCCGATCGTCGCGCGGTTCGCCAACGGCACCTCCGCGACGCCGGGGCCGTAGAACTCGACGAACTTGCCGACCACCTTGTGCTGGCGCAGCATCTCGGTGATGGTCAGGACGAGGTCGGTCGCGGTGGTGCCCTCGGGCAGCTTGCCGCTCAACTTGAAGCCGACCACACGCGGGATCAGCATGCTCACGGGCTGGCCCAGCATGGCCGCCTCCGCCTCGATGCCGCCCACGCCCCAGCCGACCACGCCGAGACCGTTCACCATCGTGGTGTGGGAGTCGGTGCCCACGCAGGTGTCGGGGTAGGCCTGCAGGACCCCGTCGACCGTCCGCGGGAAGACCACGCGGGCCAGGTGCTCGATGTTCACCTGGTGCACGATCCCCGTGCCCGGCGGCACGACCACGAAGTCGTCGAAGGCGGTCTGACCCCAGCGCAGGAACTGGTAGCGCTCGCGATTGCGCTGGTACTCCAGCTCGACGTTGCGCGTGAACGCGTCAGGGGTGCCGAAGAGGTCGGCGACGACGGAGTGGTCGATCACCATCTCGGCCGGTGACAGCGGGTTCACCTTCGCCGGGTCGCCGCCCAGCTCGGCGATCGCCTCGCGCATGGTGGCGAGGTCGACCACGCAGGGGACGCCGGTGAAGTCCTGCATGATCACCCGGGCCGGGGTGAACTGGATCTCCCGGTTGGGCTCCGCGGTCGGGTCCCATGCACCGAGCGCGGCGATGTCGTCCGCGGTGATGTTGGCGCCGTCCTCGGTGCGCAGCAGGTTCTCCAGCAGCACCTTCAGGCTGAACGGAAGGGTCGCCGACCCCTCCACGGCGTCGATGCGGAAGATCTGGTACGTCTTCCCGGCGACGGTCAGCTGGTCCGCTGCGGAGTAACTGTCGATGCCCATGGCTCCTCCTGTGGTCGCCCGAGATATCTTGATGTCGAGATATTATCTCACCCGATCCGACGAGGCTAGCCGAGCCGGCGTGCCTCGGCAGCCGTTGCGCGGCGCTCGCCCCATTCGACCCGCTGGTCCGGGTCGGACATCACCAGGTAGACCAGCCCGCAGTCGTGCGGGCCGGTGACGTCGAGCTGGCAGAGGTTGCAGATCTCGTCCGGACGCAGGGGGCACTTCGCCTCTGGACGGGACCGTTTCGGGCGCGCCCGGGGAGTCGTCATTACGGTTCGAGGATAGCCACGCACTCGACGTGGTGCGTCATCGGGAACAGGTCGTGAGCGGTGACCGAGGAGGGCCGGTAGCCGAGCTCGCCCGCCGTGCGCAGGTCGCGGCCGAGCGCCGCCGGGTCGCAGGCGACATAGGCGATCGCGCGGGGCCGTCGTCGCGCTACGGCCTCGATCACGTCCGCGCCCGCACCGGTGCGGGCCGGATCGAGCACGACGAGATCGGCCCGCTCGGGTAGCCGGCCGATCCGGCGGGCGACGTCGCCGGCGAGGAACCTCGCCCCCGGCACGTTCTGCGTGGCCAACTCGACCGCACGCCGGTCACCCTCCACGCCCCACACGGACGCCCCGGCCCCGACGAGCGCCGCAGCGAACAGCCCCACCCCGCAGTACAGGTCGAGGGCGACCTCGCCGGCCTTCGGTCGCAGGCCGTCGAGCACCCGTCCGACAAGGACGGACGGCGCCGCGGCGTGCGCCTGCCAGAACCCGTCCGCCGCGACGCGGAACGACAACTCCCCCACCCGCTCGGTGACGATGTCCGCGGGGGGCCAGGCGGCCCCGTCCGCTGTTGCCACACCCAGCAGCTGGCCGCCCGCGCGGGACGGGTCGGGCGGCGGGTCGGCGATCTCCGGGGCGGCGATCCGGCAGCCGCCGTCCGGCAGTGGCACCACCTCGGACGAGCGGTACGCGCGCAACCCGGGCCGGCCGGACGCGTCCAGCGTGTACCGCATCCGGCGCCGCCAGCCCAGTGGTGAGGGTTGCACCTCCTCGACCTCGCCGGTGAACTCGTAGCCGGCCAGGTGCCCGAGCAGCTCCGCCACCACGCGCCGCTTGAGCTCGCGGGCATACGCGGGCTCGACGTGCTGGAAGTCGCAGCCACCGCACCGCCCGGCGATCGGGCACGGCGGGACCACCCGGTGCGCGCTCGGTCGATGGACGGCCACCGCGTCACCGCGCGCGAACCGGCGGTTCACCTCCGTGACCCGGACGTCCACCTGCTCCCCGGTGAGCGCGTGCCGGACGAACACCACCCGTCCCTCGTGCCGGGCGACGAAGTGGCCGCCGTGGGCCACGGGACCGATCTCGACGCGCTCCAGCACCACGCCGGGCTCCAGGCCGGTCACTCCTTGCGCGCGGGCTCGCGCGGATCGCCCATCCGCACCTGACCCGTCCCCGGCCGGCGCCAGGCCGCCGCGGTGTTGCGCTGCGCCCGGTCGAACGCGTACTTGGACGACGCCAGCTGGTACGGCACCGACGTGACCATCACACCCTGCATGAAGTTCAGCCGGGTCTTCAGGATCAGGCCGGTCTGGTTGTGCAGCACCTGCTCCCACCAGTGTCCGACGATGTACTCCGGAATGTAGACGCAGACCACGTCCCGCGGGTTGTCCGACCGGATGCCCTTCACATAGTTGAGGAACGGGCCGGTCACCTCGCGGTACGGGGACGCGATCACCTTCAGCGGCACGTCGAGCTGCTGGGCGTCCCACTGCGCGATGATCGCCCGCGTCTCGGCATCGTCCACCGACACCGTCACGGCCTCGATGCTGCTGGCACGGGTGGCTCGGGCGAAGTTCACGGCCCGCACCGTGGGCTTGTTGACCTCCTGCACCATGATCACCGCGCGGACCCGGCTCGGCAGCATCCGGGCGTCCGTCGGCCCCACCGCCACCTCGCGGGCGACCTTCTCGTAGTGCCCGCGGATCGCCCGCATCAGCAGGAAGACGGCGGCCATGGCCAGGACGGCCAGGTAGGCGCCGTAGATGAACTTGGACGCCAGCACGATCACGAGCACGAGGCCGGTGCCGGTGAGCCCGATGGCGTTGATCACGCGGGAGCGCTGCATGCGCGCGCGGACCTTCGGGTCCTTCTCGGTCGTGAGATGCCGCGTCCAGTGCCGCATCATCCCGAACTGGCTGACCGTGAAGGACACGAACACGCCCACGACGTAGAGCTGGATCAGGGCGGTGACGCTGGCGTTGTAGATCAGGACGAGGACGATGGCGGCGGTGGCGAGGGCAAGGATCCCGTTGGAGTAGGCCAGCCGGTCACCGCGGGTGTGCAGCGCGCGCGGCAGGAAGCCGTCCCTGGCCAGGATGGAGCCGAGCACGGGGAAGCCGTTGAAGGCGGTGTTGGCGGCGAGGAACAGGATCACCATGGTCATGGTGATCACGAAGTAGAAGCCCGGCTGGAAGGCGTCGTAGAAGATCGTCCGCGCCAGCTGGCCCATCACCGTGTCGTGCGCGAGCTCGACCGGCACGCCGTCCTTGACGAAGTGCGACCCGCCCGACTCGTCGATCAGCTTCAGCCCGGTGAACTTCGCCAGGGCGACGATGCCGCCGAGCATGGTGATCGCGATGCCACCGAGCAGGGCCAGCGTCGTGGCGGCGTTGCGGCTCTTCGGCTTCTGGAAGGCGGGGACGCCGTTCGAGATCGCCTCCACACCGGTGAGCGCCGCACAGCCGGACGAGAACGCGCGGGCGAGCAGGAACACCATGGCCAGGCCGCTGAAGTCGGTGATCGAGCCGACCACCTCGTAGCCCGCCGTCGGGGCCTGCAGGTCCTCGCCGAGGCCGAACAGGCGGAACAGGCCCCAGATGGTCATGCCGAGCACACCGATCATGAATCCGTAGGTCGGCACCGCGAAGAACGAGCCCGACTCGCGCACGCCGCGGAGGTTCATGGCCATCAGCACGACGATCACGACCGCGGCGACCAGTCCCTCCCTGCCCTGCAGGAAGGGGAACATCGCCTCGGCGTTCTGGACGCCGGACGACACCGACACCGCGACGGTGAGGATGTAGTCGACCAGCAGCGCGCTGGCCACGACGAGCCCCGCGGTCGGGCCGAGGTTGACCGTCGCCACCTCGTAGTCACCGCCACCGGACGGGTAGGCGTGGACGGTCTGGCGGTAGGACAGCACGACGAGCAGCATGACGACGGCCACGGCGACCGCGATCTCCCACGAGAACGCGAATCCCGCCATGCCCGCCAGCGAGAGGGTGAGCAGGATCTCGTCCGGCGCGTAGGCCACCGAGCTGAGGGCGTCGGAGGCGAACACCGGCAACGCGATCCGCTTCGGCAGCAGTGTCTCGCCCAGCTGGGCGCTCGCGAGCTTGCGGCCCACCAGCAGTCGCTTGGCGAAGTCGGTGACATTCACGACACCGCACCCTATGCCCTCCGTCCGCTGTGGCGAACGTATCGCCGGTGTAGCGTCGGTTTCATCGAGGCCGCGACCCGGATAGGGTCTTCGCGGCAGCGACCGAGAGAGTGGAGGCAGGGGCCGGTGCACATCGTCATCATGGGCTGTGGACGCGTGGGCGCCTCGCTCGCACGGGCACTCGAGCGCCGCGGTCACTCCGTGGCCGTCATCGACATCGTGCAGGACGCCTTCCGCCGCCTCGGTCCGGAGTTCCAGGGCAAGACGGTCAAGGGCGTCGGGTTCGACCGGCAGGTTCTGCAGCGCGCGGGCATCGAGCGGGCGGACGGGTTCGCGGCCGTCTCCAGCGGTGACAACTCCAACATCCTCGCCGCCCGGGTCGTCCGGGAGACGTTCGAGGTGCACAACGTCGTCGCCCGCATCTACGACCAGAACCGGGCCGAGGTGTACGAGCGCCTCGGCATTCCGAGCGTCGCCACCGTCCGCTGGGCTGCCGACCAGGTGCTGCGCCGGCTGCTGCCGGGGGGTTCCGAGCCGCAGTGGCGCGACCCGTCCGGCAGCGTCCGCCTGATCGAGGTTCACGTCGACCCGGGCTGGGTGGGCACGAAGGTGACCGCGATGGAGAGTTCGGCGAGGGCGCGGATCCCGTTCCTGATGCGCTTCGGCTCGGGCATCATCCCCGGTGACGCCACCGTGTTCCAGGACGGCGACCTGATCTACGCCGCCGTGACCAATGAGCAGGTGCCCGACGTCGAGGACGTCCTCGGCCAGCCACCGGTAGAGCACTGAAGGGTAGGGACCAGCCGTGCGTGTAGCCATTGCCGGTGCCGGCAACGTGGGCCGCTCGATCGCGAGAGAGCTGATCGCCAACGGCCACCAGATCCTGCTGATCGATCGCGATCCCAACGCCATCAAGCCGGAGAGCGTGCCGGAGGCGGAGTGGCTGCTCGCCGACGCGTGCGAGCTCTCCAGCCTCGAGGAGGCCAGCCTGGACACCTGTGACGTCGCGATCGCCGCCACCGGTGACGACAAGGCGAACCTCGTCCACTCCCTGCTGGCCAAGACCGAGTTCGGGGTGCCCCGCACCGTCGGCCGGGTGAACCACCCCGCCAACGAGTGGATGTTCGACGACCTGTGGGGCGTGGACGTGGCCGTGTCCACCCCGCGGCTGATGTGCGCGCTGGTCGAGGAGGCCGTCACCGTCGGCGACCTGGTGCGCCTGTTCAGCTTCCGCGGCGGCCACGCCAACCTGGTCGAGATGACGCTGCCCGAGGGCTCGCCGCGCGTCGGCACCCGGATCGCCGACCTGAACCTGCCCGGCGACGCCGTGCTGGTCACGATCATCCGGGACGGAGCCGCCCGCGCCCCCGAGCGGGATGCCGCCCTGGAGGCCAACGACGAGCTCCTGTTCGTCGCCGACCCCGGCTACGAGGCCGACCTCGCCCAGTACCTGGTGCCGCGCACCCTGCGCGCCAGCGAAGCCAGCTGACGCACATCGGGGACAGGTCCCATTCCCGTTCAGCTGAACGGGAATGGGACCTGTCCCCAAAATCTGTCAGGCGCCGGCGATCAGCTCGTAGTAGGGGTTGTAGAGACGGCGCTGGCCGTCCACGTAGGAGATGCGGCCGCTCACGGTGAGTTCGCGGCCGGCCGCGATTCCCGCGATCTCCCGGCGACCCATCCAGATCAGGGTCACCGCGCCGGAGCCGTCGTCGAACTCGGCCTCCAGCCACGGGGTGCCGTTGCGGGGCTTCATGCTCAGCACGGTGATCGTGCCGCGCAGCCGCGCCCACTGCCGGTCGCGCACCTCACTGATCCGGGTCGCCCCGGCGGACTCGACGATCTTCTGGCGCTCCTCCGACTCCAGCTCCGCGTTGGACGCGCCCAGCCGGCGCAGCGCCCGCAGGAACGGGTTCGTGGTCGCCATCAGGCCTCCTGAGCAGCCTCGGGCAGCGTCATCGGGATCAACTCGCCGGGCACCATCGGCTTGGCGCCGCGCCGCACCACAAGATTACGGAAGAACTCGGCGAACGGCGCCACCAACGGGGCGTCCGCATCACCGATCGCGGCCTCGCCGAGCAGGGTGCCGCGGAGCAGCCAGCGCGGCCCCTCGGCGAACCAGATCCGGGACACGTGGAACAACTGCTCCCCGCCGGGGCCCTCCTGGGGAAGCACGCGACGCACCTCCGTGCCGAACGGGCCCTCCGCGAGGGACGCCGTGCCGCCGCCCTGCTCCGCCTCCTCCACCACGTCCTCGCGGAGCTCGTCGGCCAGACCGCCGCTGGCGGGCGCGGCGAACAGCGCCACCTCGAGTCCGGAGTTCTTCCACACCGCGGTCACGGCCTGGACGGCGCGCGTGGCCTCGTTCACCTGCAACTGCAGCCCGAGACCCTCCCACGGGGTCACCACCAGCGCACCGAGATCGATCCTGGCCACACCGTCGGCGCCGAGCTCGACCTCCTCGGAGTCGAAGGGACCGTCCGCCCGCCAGTCGACGGCCTCGGTGGCCGTCTCGTCCGGGGCGGACTCCAGGTCGTCCTCCACCGCGTCGGCGTCGTCGAACTCGCCCTCGTCCTCGGACAGCTCGACGTCCACGTCGTCACCGACGGCCTCATCGAACTCCACCTCGCGGCCGCCGGCATCGTCGCCGACGATCGCGAGACCCTCCTCCGCGTCCACCGGCTCGGAGTCGACGGGCTTCTGCTTGCGCCCAAAGATCACTGGTTCACCTCTGTTGTCGTTCTCGCGGCCGTTGTGGCCGCCCATTCCGTGACCCCTCCCGTCGAGCCGTGCCCGCGGTCACCGCGGGAACTCTCGGGGAGTCGGTCGAGCAGTTCGAAGTCGGCCTGCGCCACCCGCTGCACCACCAGCTGGGCGATCAGGTCGCCGCGCGCCAGCCGCACCGGCCGGTCGGCGTCGGTGTTCAGCAGGCAGATCCGGATCTCGCCGCGATACCCGGCGTCCACCGTTCCGGGCGCGTTCACGATCGTCAGTCCCGAGCGGGCGGCCAGCCCCGACCTGGGATGCACGAAGCCCGCCCAGCCGTCCGGCAACGCGATCGCGATTCCCGTCCCGACCAGCCGCCGCTCGCCCGGCGCCAGCTCACAGTCCTCCGCGATGGCCAGATCGGCACCCGCGTCGCCGGGGTGCGCGTACCGGGGTACGGGCATCCCCGGGTCCAGCCTGGTCAGGCCGACCCGTACCCGTTCCGGGCTGGCCGAAGTCATTGCGGCAGTCTAGCCCCGCCCGAGGCACCTCCCGGTCCCGGCGAGATGGGCCGGGCAGCCTCGATGGCAGCGGCTAGTTCAGCCGGCCTGCGGGACGACACCAGCCAGTACGGATGCGGGTCCGCAGCGTCGACGACGGTGACCTCCACGGAGCCGGGGACGTACCCCCGCAGCCCCAGCCAGGCGGCGTGGTCGGCCTCCGGACCCCACCGCCGCTGCGTCGCCGCCCGGTCGTGCGCCGCGACCTCGCCGACATAGGGCCACTCCAGCAGCGCGTCCCCGACGCGCACGCCGGACTCGTCGACGACGATGAGGACGCGTCCGTACCACAGCAGTGCCGCCGCCACGCCCGCGGTCGTCACGATGCCCGCCAGCAGTGCGATCTCCGGTCCGGCATAGAAGCCGACAGCGGTGACGAAACTCACCGCGAAGAACAACCCGGCCACCCACCAGGTCACCGGGACGCGGAGCCGCTCGCGGTACGTCATTGATCCACGCTAGTCCGGCTTGGCAGGATGGCAGCAGGAGGACACGTGAACACGTCGCAGAAACTGCTCTGGAACCTGTACGCCGGTGCCGTCGGGGCGCTCACCACCGTGCTGGCCGCGAAGGCCGTCAACGCCGTCTGGGAACTCGCCACGGGTGACACGCCGCCGGAACCCAACGATCCGGAGGTCCCCCTGCGCCGGGCGCTCACCTGGGCGATCGCGAGCGGCGTGGGCATCGGACTCTCCCAGCTTCTGGTCAACCGGTTCGCGGCCAACCAGTGGACGAAGGTCATGGGGACGCCGGCGCCCAGCTTCAACAAGACCAACCTGCGGATCTAGGGCTTCGTCAGGCTCAGGGCTTCGTCACGCTCGGCCATCATTCGGGCTCAGCCGGCGCAGTCCACGCAGTAGATGAGGCCGCCCCGGACCTCGGCGATCTGACTGCGGTGCTTGACCAGGAAGCACGATGCACAGGTGAACTCGTCCGCCTGCCGCGGCAGCACCCGGACGGTCAGCTCCTCGTGGGACAGGTCGGCACCGGGCAGCTCGAAGGTCTCCGCCGCCTCGACCTCGTCCTCGTCGACCTTGCCGGAATTCTTGTCGTTCCGTCGGGTCTTGAGCTCCTCGATCGAGTCTTCGCTCTCTTCGTCTGTCTTGCGAGGGGCGTCGTAATCGGTCGCCATGCTGTTACGTCCATCTCCGTTCCGCGGTGCCGGCAGTGTGCGGCTGGGCATCTCGTGCACCGAATGCATATCACATCCCGGCCTGGTCTCCCCGTCGCCACTCGTTCGCCACTCCCGACGCAGCGGTCGTGCCGACGCCCGGTCGAAGGGGAGGCTTGGTAGGTTACCTGCAGACACAAACCGGAAGTGAGGCGATGACCCCCGAAGACCAGGCTCGCAGCCGGGATCGGGTGCGCCAGCCGCCCCAGGCCACCCAGCTGGAGATTGACATGGAGAGCGCGCTGACCCCCCGGGAGATCCAGGCACGCGTCCGTGCCGGCGACACGCTGGAGGACGTCGCCCGGGCTGCGGGGATGGGCATCGACTGGGTGGAACCCTTCGCGGCCCCCGTGCTCGCCGAGCGCGAGTTCGTCGCCGGCCAGGCGCAGGCGCACCCCGTCCGGCGAGGTTCGGAGACCATCGCTCACCGCACCCTCGCCGATGTCGTCAGCGACCGCCTCGCCTCGCGCCGGGTCGACCTCGACACGGTCACCTGGGATGCATGGAAGCTCGAGGGACGCCGCTGGTCGGTCCAGGTCAGCTACGACTCCGGCAAGGCGCACCGGGAGGCGCTGTTCACCTATGACGCCGGCGGCCGCTTCTCCGTCGCGGAGAACGACGACGCCCGCTGGCTGCTGGGCCTGCACTCCGCGTCTCACGGTCCCCAGCCCGACCGCCGCCGACCGCAGGAGGAGGCCGAGCCCACCGTCGGGCTGAACGACGAACTCGCCCTCGTCCGGGTGGTGCAGCCCCGGGTCGACGAGCCGGAGGATCCGAACGACACGATGCCGCTCGACGAGCTGGACGGCGAGGTCGAGGACGCCTATGCCGAGGGTGAACTCGCGGAGGTCGACGGCGTCTACGACATCGTGCCGTCCGCGGATTCGGGGCTGGACGTGCTGTACGACATGCTGTCCAGCTTCGACGAGGACTCCGTCCAGATCTACGCCGGGCTGATCCGGCCCAGCGACACGGCGGCGCCCCGTCCGGTGCTGGACGAACCGCCGGCCGAGGAACCGGAGGAGGAAGAGGCCGAGCCCGAGCCGGCGGAGCCTCCCGAGGTCGCGGAGCCGGTCGCCGAACCCGAACAGCCCAGCCTCGTCGACGAGGCGGAGGCGACCGAGGAGGCACCGCGTCCGGCTCGGCCCAAGCGGAAGCGGGCGTCCGTTCCCAGCTGGGACGAGATCATGTTCGGCTCGCCCAAGAACCCGAAGCAGCGCTGATCAGGCCGGCTCGAACGGCAGCGGCTCGGGGCTCAGCGTGACCGCGGCCACCTGGGCGGTGACCCGCCGACGGTGGTGCCGCCGGCACAGGACCTGGTAGGCGACCTCTGCCGAATCGGTGTCCCCCACGACCACCTGGCTGCCCTCGGTGACCATCACGCCGTCGACCGTGCGCGCGTTGTGCGTGGCCGGCTCGCCGCACCAGCAGCGCGGACGGACCTGCAGCAGCTCCATCCGGTCGCACAGCTCCACCAGTCGCTGGGACGCGGGGAAGAGCTCCGTGCGGAAGTCGGTGAGGATGCCGAAGCAGAACACGTCGATCTGCAGCTCGTCCACGATCCGGGCGAGCTGGTCGATCTGCGCGCGACTGAAGAACTGGGCCTCGTCACAGACCAGGAAGTCGACCCGGTGCCCCGAGGTGAGCTCCGCCACCACGTAGGTCCAGAAGTCGAGGTCGGGGGTCACCTCGATGGCCGGCGACGTCAGCCCGATCCGCGAGGTGATCATCGAGGCGCCGGCACGGTCGAGCATGGTGAACAGCCGTCCCTGCCGCCCGGCGCTGGACTCGGTGTAGGCGACCTGGAGCGCGAGGGTCGACTTGCCGCAATCCATGGGACCGGTGAAGTAGGTCAGTTCAGCCACGGGCGCCATTCTGACCCACGGTCGCTCATCTGCGTGAGCGTGTCCGGACGCGATGTCGCTCCCGCGGAATAGGTTGAGCGCATGCGTGTACTCGTTGCTGACAAGTTCGAGAAATCGGGGCTCGACGGCCTCACCGCGGCGGGCTGTGAGGTGGTCTGTGAACCCGACCTGAAGGACCAGTCCCTCGTCGATGCGATCGCCGCCCAGGCGCCCGACGTGCTGATCGTGCGGAGCACGAAGGTGCCCGAGGCGGCGCTGGCCGCGGGGCCGCTGAAGCTTGTCGTCCGGGCGGGCGCGGGCTACAACACGATCGATGTCGCGGCAGCGTCCAGGCTGGGCATCTACGTGTCCAACTGCCCCGGCAAGAACTCCATCGCGGTGGCCGAACTGGCCTTCGGCCTGATCAGTGCGCTGGACCGCCGGATCGCCGACAACGTCGCCGACCTGCGGGCCGGCAGGTGGAACAAGGCCGAGTACGGCAAGGCCAGGGGCCTGTACGGCCGCACGCTCGGCCTGATCGGCGTGGGCGGGATCGGACGCGAGATGATCCCCAGGGCCAGGGGCTTCGGCATGCCGGTCGTGGCCTGGAGCCGCAGCCTCACCGCCGAGAGGGCCGCCGAACTCGGGATCAGCCTGGCGGCCTCGCCGGAGGAGGTCGCGGCTGTCGCCGACGTCGTCAGCGTCCACGTCGCGCTCAACGCCGACACCCGCGGTCTGCTGGGAGCCGGCTTCTTCCAGGCTATGAAGGATGGGGCGTTCTTCGTCAACACCTCCCGCGGCGAGGTCGTGGACGAGGCGGCGCTGATCGCGGCGATCCGGGCGAAGAGGCTGCGGGCCGGCCTGGACGTGTTCGCGAACGAGCCTCCAGGCGGAACCGGTGAGTTCGTGACCGCGCTGGCCGCCGTCCCCGGCGTGTACGGCACCCATCACATCGGCGCATCCACCACGCAGGCCCAGGAGGCCATCGCGGCCGAGGCCGTGCGCATCGTCCGGGTGTTCGCCGAGACCGGGACCGTCCCCAACGTCGTCAACCTCGCCAAGCAGACGCCGGCGACGTCCTCGATCGTGGTGCGCCACCTCGACCGGCCCGGCATCCTGGCGCACACGCTCGACGCGATCAGCGCGGCCGGGATCAACGTCCAGGAGATGGAGAACATCATCTTCGACGGTGCCCTCGCCGCGGTCGCCCGGATCAACGTCGAAGGGACGATCGAGGAGTCCCTGATTGAGGCGATCACTGCGCACGAGGCCGTGATCGACGTCACCGTGATCGAGCTGTAGACCGGATCCCCGACCTCGCCAGAATCGCCACCGGCTCCCTGTCATCCCGGGCTCGACCCGGGATCCCCCGAGCGGTGTTGCCGGACCGGTCCAGGGATCCCGGCGTCCGCCGGGATGACACGTGATCGGGTAAAAGCTCACGCGTGATCGGGTTGAGGCGCGTGATCGGGTAGAACAGTCCCGGAGTCAGGCGAACAGCAGTGGGATCTCGACCTCGGCGGGGGTCAGCGAGCCGTGCATGCCGACGAGCGCCAGCTCCCTGGGCAGCGTCCGGGTCATCACGGCACCGTCATCCGCCACCGCCACGAGGACGTCGCCGAAGCGGCCCGCGAGCCGTGGCGAGACCTCCCCGAACCAACCCTCCGCCGCGGCCTCGTCCCTGGTGCGCACCCAGGCGCGGGCACCGAGCCGCTCCCGCCAGCGCGCGGCGACCGCGTCGGGACGCGGCGTCATCAGTTGCCGCAGCCGGCCTTCGCCGGCGAACGCGGTGACATCGGTGAGCAGAGCAGGTTCGTCCTCGACCACCAGGCGGTTGTTCCCCGGCACGTTGACCATGCCGTGGTCGCCGGTGACGACGACGCGGACGTCGTCCGGCAGCTCGGCCCGCAGTCGGCCGACGAGGGAGTCGGCGGCCGCCAGCTCACGAAGCCACGCCTTCGAGCCGGCGCCGTGGCGATGCCCGGCGTGGTCGAGCTGGCGCTCGTAGAAGTAGGTGAGCGTCCGCTCGCCCGCCGTGGCGGCCTGCACGGTCAACTCGACCCGGCGGACGTGGTCGGCCTCATCCGCCACCGGCAGGAACGCGGGCCCGCGCAGCGCGGCGGTGGTCAGTCCGCTGCCGGCGAACGCGGCCGGCGCGATCGTCGCCGTATGGACGCCGGCGCGCGAGAGCCGCTCGAAGCACGTGAGCTGCGGCTGCACGTCCAGGCCGCTGATGTCGGCCGGCCAGCGCAGGGTCTGCAGCACCGCGCCGGCACCCGGGTACCAGAACGAGTAGCCGGCGATGCCGTGCAGCCCCGGCGGCAGGCCCGTGCCGAGGCTGGTGATCGACGTCGCCGTGGTGCTCGGCACGCCGGACGCGATCGTCCGCTCCCCCAGGGACGCCAGGTACGGTGCCGTCCCCGCGTACTCGTCCAGCAGCCGGCGGCCGAGGCCGTCCACCAGCACGAGCACGTAGCGGTCGGCGGACGGCAGCCCGAGCACATCGTCCGCGCCGGCAAGGCCGAGATGGACGCCGAGGCTCGGCAGGAGATCGGCCAGCGTCGAGCGGCCGTAGTGCGGCAGCGCCGGTTCGGTCACCCGTGACCGCCCGTGGCCAGCTGCAGCGCGGAGGCGAAGGCGATCAGCTGCGCGACCTTCGCCTCGCCGTCCCCGGCCGCGCTGATCCGCACGGTCAGGTCGTCGCCGGCGAGCATCCCGGTCAGGCCGTGGTCGGCCTCGCAGTCGGGGTCGGCGCAGTGCGCGGGTTCGAGGTCGATCCGGCGCATCGTGCCCCAGGTGATGGTCAGCCATGCCTCGGTGATCTCCGCGCGCCGGGAGCCGTAGCGCTCGGGGTGCGAGACGACCTGGCTGAGCGCGACCGAGTTCACCTCCCGCAGCGCGACCGACTCGGTGGTGGTCAGGGCCTGCGCAGGCTCACCGGGATCCTCGTTCTCGTCGGTGTGAGCGACGATCAGCCGGGACGCGGTGAGTACCAGCACGGAGAGGTGCCGTTGGATCTCCTCGCGGTTGAACGTCGCCTCGACGTGCACCAGGTGCGCCACCGGCTCCTCCGGCCCGAGGGCGAGGGAGACCGCATCCGACACGAGTTCGGGGAAATACCCGCACGCGTGGATCTCGGCCCGCAGGCCCGCCGGCAGGTGGAGCGCAGGACGTGGCGTCATGGCGCCATCCTCTCACCTCCCCGCCTTCCGTTAGTGTGTGGTGCCGTGAGCACCCGTCCGTTCATCGCCGCGCGCGTCGAGGAGTTCTTCGACCGCAGGGTCGAGGGGCTGCTCCGCGTGCTTGGCTGGCGCGAGAAGGTGATCTGCTACACCGGCTACGGCAGCAGCGAGAGCATCCGCGTACTGGGACGGGTGGTGCTGGTGCCCGCCCGCGCCCGCGGGGGGCTCGGGAAGGCCACCGAGGAGCTGATCAAGCGGCGCGGCTTCCGGAACTTCTTCAGCGCGGCCTGCGTGCGGGCAGCGGTCACGATCACCGTCGGCGATCAGGTGGTGAGTGTGACCACCGACCGCGGCGGCTACATCGACGAGCGGATCCGCAACCACGACCTGCCACCGGGCTGGCAGCAGGTGGGCGTCCGCAGCCGCACGTCCAGGACCTCTCTGGCCGACGTGCACGTGGTGGCGGACGACGTGGACTTCGGCCTGATCTCCGACATCGACGACACCGTGATCTCGACCTGGCTGCCCCGGCCGATGATCGCGGCGTGGAATTCCTTCATCCGGGACGAGTCGGCCCGGCAGTCCGTCCCCGGCATGGCCCGGATGTACACCCAGCTGCTCGCCGAGCATCCCGGCGCACCGGTCATCTACATCTCCACCGGCGCCTGGAACACCCACGGGTTCGTCGCGCGCTTCCTCAAGCGGCACGGCTACCCCGCGGGGGCGATGCTGCTCACCGACTGGGGACCGACGAACACCGGCTGGTTCCGCTCCGGCATGGCGCACAAGGCCGACTCGTTGCTCCAGCTCACCCGGGACTTCCCGAACATCCGCTGGCTGCTCGTCGGCGACGACGGCCAGCACGACCCGGTGACCTACGCCAACTTCGCGCACGTGGCTCCCGACCGCGTGCGGGCGATCGCGATCCGGCAGCTCTCCCCCACCGAGCAGGTGCTCGCCCACGGCACGACCACTGTCCTTCCGGAGGAGCAGGATGCCGTCGCCGACACTCCCTGGGTCGTCGCCCAGGACGGACGCGGCCTGCTGGCCGGACTCCGTGCCCTCAACGAACCGCTGTGACGCAGTAACAGAAAGAGAAGCCAGGACCAGATGGTTGCCAAGCCACCCGTCGACGACGAAGCAGTGGAGCGGATCGTCGACATCGACGTCTCCGAGGAGATGGAGACCAGCTACCTGGAGTACGCCTATTCGGTGATCTACTCCCGGGCGCTGCCCGACGCCAGGGACGGGCTGAAGCCGGTGCAGCGGCGGATCCTCTACACGATGGACCAGATGCGGATCCGTCCCGACGTGTCGCACGTGAAATGCTCGCGCGTGGTCGGCCAGGTGATGGGCCTCTACCACCCGCACGGCGACTCCGCGATCTACGACGCCCTGGTGCGGCTGGCCCAGCCGTGGGCCATGCGGCTGCCGACCGTCGACGGTCACGGCAACTTCGGTTCGCTGGACTCCGGCCCGGCGGCCATGCGGTACACCGAGTGCCGGATGGCGCCGGCGGCGGTGGCGATGACCGCCGACATCGAGTCCGACACCGTGGACTTCCGGCCGAACTACGACGGCAAGGAGTCCGAGCCCACGGTGCTCCCGTCCGCCTTCCCGAACCTGCTGGTCAACGGCAGCACCGGGATCGCGGTGGGCATGGCCACCAACATGCCGCCGCACAACCTGGTCGAGGTGATCCAGGCGCTCAAGCACCTGATCTGGCACCCTGACGCCGACACCGACGAGCTGATGCGGTACGTGCCCGGCCCGGACTTCCCCGAAGGCGGCAAGATCATCGGCCTCGACGGCATCCGGGACGCCTACACGACGGGACGCGGCAGCTTCCGCGTCCGTGCGTCGGCCCGGATCGAGCAGGTGCACGCCCGCCGCAAGGGCATCGTGGTCACCGAGCTGCCGTACATGGTCGGTCCGGAGCGGATCATCGAGCAGGTCAAGAGCCTTGTCGGAGCCAAGAAGCTGACCGGAATCGCCGACATCAAGGACCTCACCGATCTCGCCAACGGCACTCGGCTGGTGATCGAGGTGAAGAACGGCATCAACCCGGACGCGCTGCTGGAGGAGCTGTACCGGCTGACCAAGCTCGAGGACTCCTTCTCGGTGAACAACGTCGCCCTGGTGGAGGGACAGCCCACCACGCTGGGGCTGAAGCAGCTGCTCGAGGTGTACCTGGAGCACCGGCTGCAGGTGATCCGGCGGCGCTCGGCGTTCCTGCTCGGCAAGGCCAAGGACCGCCTGCACCTGGTCGAGGGTCTGCTGATCGCCATCGTGGACATCGACGACGTGATCGCGATCATCCGGTCGTCCGACGACAGCGCGCACGCGCGGGCGCGGCTGATGGACGCGTTCGAACTCACCGAGGTGCAGGCCAACTACATCCTCGACATGCAGCTGCGCCGGCTGACCAAGTTCTCCACGATCGAGCTCGAGGCCGAGCGAGACAAGCTGTGGCTGACGATCAACGACCTGCAGGGCATCCTCGACTCCGACGAGCGGCTGCGCGAGGTGACCGCACACGAGCTGGACGAGGTCGCGCGCACCCACGGCACGCCGCGGCGGACGATCCTGCTGGCCTCCGCGGGCAACCAGGTGACCGGGGCGAAAGCCGCGAAGGCGAACGGCGTCAGCCTGGAGATCGCGGACGACCCGTGCTGGGTGATGCTCTCCTCCACCGGCCTGCTGGCTCGCACGGACAACGACGAGCCGTTGCCCACCTCCGGGCCCAGAGCCACGCACGACGTGATCGTCTCCGCGGTGCGCACCACCGCGCGGGGGGACTTCTGCGTGCTCACGAACCGGGGACGGCTGGTGCGCGGCCAGGCGATCGACGTCCCGTCGGTGCCGGTGACGGCCGCCGCGCCGAACCTGCAGGGCGGCTCCCCTGCCGCCGAACTGCTGCCGCTGGAGGCCGGGGAGCGGATCCTCGGGCTGGGCACGCTCGGCGACGGAACCTTCGGCTGGGCCCTCGGCACCCGCAGTGGCGTGGTGAAACGGGTGAACCCGGAGATCATCGGCAAGGACGCCTGGGACGTCATCCGGCTCGATGACGGCGACGAGGTCGTCGGTGCGGTCGAGCTGGCTCACGACCTGGTCGAGTTCGTGTTCATCACCTCGGACGCGCAGCTGCTGCACTTCCCCGCCGCCTCCGTCCGGCCGCAGGGACGCTCCGGCGGCGGCATGACGGGGATCAAGCTCTCCCCCGGCGCCCGGGTGGTGTTCTTCGGGGCGATGCCGGTCGCGGACTCGTCGGTGGTCACGGTCGCCGGCTCGTCCGCCGCACTGCCGGGCACCGACTCCGGCAGCGTGAAGGTCACGCCGCTGGCCGAGTACCCGGGCAAGGGCCGGGCCACCGGCGGCGTCCGCTGCCAGCGATTCCTGAAGGGCGAGGACGGCCTGCTGCTCGCCTGGGCCGGCCCCGATCCGGCGATCGCCGCGGCCGCGGCCGGCACCCCGATCGACCTCCCGGCGCCGGATCCCCGCCGCGACATGTCCGGCGTCGCCGTCGCCCAGCCGATCGCCGCCGTCGGTTCCCGCTACCACGCCTGATCCCACTCCCATCGACGTCGTTCGCTGAGCCTGCGGACGTCGTTCGCTGAGCCCAGGGTGCCGTTCGGCGTGCCTCCGGAAGTCGTTCGTCGAACCCACGGAAATCGTTCGTCGAACCCACGGAAATCGTTCGTCGAGCTTGTCGAGACGCTGGACGGAACCTCCACCCTTCATGCTCACGACAGGCGGAGCTCGACCGGGCGGCGATCGGGGAACGGCCCAGCGCACCCGCAAGGCCCACCTGCCCGACGCGGGCATGACGATGACCGGTCCCCATGGGCTGGGAAACCGGTGTCGGAAGTACCTGCTCTCGCGAAACGTGGCGCTCAGTACCGGGGCGGCTCAGCGGCGAAGCACGGGTCGTGCCCCCGTCCTTCGTGACACTGGCTGGCTCGGCCGACGCCCTCGCCCGCGTCGATTTGTCGACACTGGCGGGTCGGGCAGGAGTGGTCCGCCGACGGGGTTGTCCCAGGGGCTGTTGCCGGGCGCGTGGATGCCGTCGTTGGTGAGCCCGGACGGAGTGACGAGGTAGCGGCGTCCCAGCGGGCTGAGCCAGGCGAAGGTACCGGGTCGCGGTTGGGAGAGTCGCCAGCCGGCGTGGGTCTTGGCGCGGTGGGCCTTACGTCGCAGCGGGCCGAGGTTGTCCGGCCGGGTCTGGCCCGGTGGCCGGTTGGGTCCGTGCCGGTACGGGATCGTGTGGTCGAGATCGAGGCCGGTGGACGGGTGGGTGCCGTAGGGGAAGATCTCGAACCGATGGCGCAGCAGCACGGCCCGCCGCATGCTGTCGGGGATCTCGTAGCTGTCGACCGGCACGATGCCGTCGGGGTTGCACACCGGCAGCACCTGGACCCGGCGGTGACCGAGCACGCTTCGGATCTGGGCCAGGGTGAGCGGGCCCAGCTGTTCGCACCGGCCGATCCCCACACCGGTGGTGAGGGTGTCGTCGGACAGGTGGATCACCAGGGTGGCCTTCGGCAGCAGCCGGTCGGGATCGATGCTGATCGTGCCGCAGGTGTGGCCAGGGCAGCCGAACGGGGACCGCGGGCTGGGGCTGTCGTCGGTGGCCCTTCGTGACGCAGCCTCGGTCCTCGGCTGCTCCTCAGGGACCGTGGGGAGGTCGAGCTCGTTCCCAGGCCGCTGCCCAGGGGTCGGTTCGTCGGTGAGGGTGGGCTGGCTGATCGACTGCTGGATCATCGCGAGCGCACGGGCGGGGGTGGCCAGGATGCCCAGGGCGGTCGCACGGCGCTCAGCGGCGTCCTGGTCGCTGCCCTGGTCGGCGAGGATGCCGGACAGCTGGTTCAGTGCGGCGTCGAGGAAGATCGCATCGGCGGCGGTGAGCCAGCCGTAGATGTCCCGCAGGCCGTCCCGCTGGTCCCGGCCGATCTCGATCCGAGGCCTGGCCGCCCGGTTCCAGCGCTCCTCGGCCGCGGCCGGGTCGGCCTGCACCACCAGCGCCTCCACGAACCGCAGCAGGCGCGACGCCGCCAGCCGGGTGGCGAACGGCGCGATCGTCGCGTCCACCCACCGCGCCCGGGCCAGCGACAACTCACCCGTGATCCGGGCGATCCGGCGCGCCTGCCACAGCGGGATGCCGCAGGCCACCACCGTCTCCCACAACCGGGGCAGGCGGGTCTCCAGGTTCAGCAGCTCGATCACCTCGGCCGTCACCGACTCGACCGCGCGGTGCAGCGCGGCGGCCAACTCCAGACAGGCGAAATCGTCGATCAGCCCGGTGCCATCACCGGCCAGCCGGACCTTGTCGGTCGGGATCTGGTGCCGATACGTGTGCACCACCCGTAGCATCGCCAGCGCCTCCTGGACCTCTGCCCGGCGTCGGGCCTGCTGTGCCTGCTCGAGCACGCCGAGAGCAGCACCGGCGTCCAGCCTGCTCACATCGGTGTACTCGAACATGTAGACCATTCTTGCGGGTGGGTCTGACAGCCGGTTCGGGCGCGGGGTCTCGACGGGCTCGACCAGCGGTAGCGGGGCTGGGTCCTCGACGGGCTCGACCAGCGGTCTCCCGGGTGGCGACCGGCGCCGACTGAGTCGCACCGGGGTCACCGGTGGCTAAGGTGACCTCCGTGGAGAACGACTTCGACGACCTGATCGCCGCCAACCGCCGCTACGCCACCTCCGCGCCACGCAACTTCGACGGCTACGCCCACGCCGGCGTCGCCGTGGTCACGTGCATGGACTCCCGGCTGCAGCCACTGGAGATGATCGGGCTGTTCCTCGGCGAGGCCAAGATCCTGCGCACCCCCGGCGGCCACGTCACCGAGGACGCGCTGAACGGCTGCATCCTCGGGGTGAACCTGCTGCGGGTTCGCCGCATCCTGGTGATCAGTCACAGCAAGTGCGCGATGGCGTCCGGCGACGACGACGAACTGGCGCGCCGGGTCACCGAGGCCAGCGGACGCGACGCCTCCGGCCTGGAGTTCGGCGCCGACGCCGACCAGGAAAGTCGCCTGCGCGCGGACGTGAAGCTGCTCGCCGAGCACCCCCTGATCGCCGGACGGGCGAGAGTGGGTGGCTTCCACTACGACGTCGACACCGGGCTGCTCCACCAGGTCTGCTGACACCGCCTGCTCAACCAGTCTGCTGGCTGAGCAGGTCTGCCGGCCGAGCTCGACGAAGCCCCTGAACAGGTCATGATGGGGCATGGCACAGAAGCTGACTGACGTATCCGAATCCGCCGCCGTCCTCGGCCTGCTGGACGCCCTGCCCGTCCAGCCGGAGGCCACCACCTCTCGGGCGGTGGTGAACAATCCGCTGCTCCGCGTCGTCTACTTCGCCTTCGACACCGGCGAGCTTCTCACCGACCACAGCTCACCCCGCGCGGTCGTCGTGCAGCTGCTGACCGGGGCGATCCGGTTCACCGTGGACGGCGTCGAGCACGCCATGGCGCCGGGCGACGCGATCTACCTCGCCCCGGGCGTGCGGCATGCCCTCGTGGCGGACGCGCCCAGCCACCTCAGTCTCGTGATGGTCGACACCGAATACTGAGGTCAGGCGTCGATGCGCTCCGCGTCCAGGGCGTAGGCGCCTTCGACGATGAACTCCTTGCGGGGCGCGACGTCGTTGCCCATCAGCTTCTCGAAGGTGCCCTCGGCGACGGAGATGTCGTCGACGGTGATCCGGCGCAGGGTGCGTTGCCTCGGGTTCATCGTGGTCTCGGCCAGCTCGTGGGCGTCCATCTCACCCAGTCCCTTGTAGCGCTGCGGCTCCTTGAACGCCTGTCCCTTCTTGGTCAGCTCGGCCAGCTTCCTGCGGTACTCGGCCTCGTTGTAGGTGTAGATGTACTTCTCCTGCCCCTTGCGGGGGTTCACGAGCTCGAACCGGTGCAGCGGCGGGACGGCGGTGTACACCCGTCCGGCCTCCACCAGCGGCCGCATGTACTTGAAGAACAGCGTTGCCAGCAACGTGCGGATGTGGGCGCCATCGGAGTCGGCGTCCGCCATGAAGATCACCTTCGAGTAGCGCGCGGCGTCGATGTCGAACGTGCGCCCGGACCCCGCTCCGACGACCTGGATGATCGAGGCGCATTCGGCGTTCTTCAGCATGTCGCCGACCGAGGCCTTCTGCACGTTCAGGATCTTGCCGCGGATCGGCAGCAGCGCCTGGTACTCCGAGTCGCGGGCAAGCTTCGCCGTGCCGAGCGCGGAGTCGCCCTCCACGATGAACAGCTCGGTGCGGTCGAGATCGGTGCTGCGGCAGTCGGCCAGCTTGGCCGGCAGCGTGGACGACTCCAGCGCGTTCTTGCGCCGCTGCGCCTCCTTGTGCGCCCGCGCCTGCACCCGCGTCCGGGACGCGGAGACCACCTTCTCCATCACCGCCCGCGCCTGGGCCCGCTGCGCCGCCCGCGTGGAGTTCAGGAAGTTGCCCAGCTCGTTCTCCACGATCCGGGTGACCAGCCGGGTGACCGGCGGCGTCCCGAGCACCTCCTTCGTCTGGCCTTCGAACTGCGGCTCCGCCAGCCGGACGGTGACGACGGCGGTCAGTCCCTCCAGGGCGTCGTCCTTGGTGATCTCCTCGCCGGCCTTCAGCAGCCGGGTGCCGTCCAGGCCCTTCAGGAATGCCCGGGTGAGACCGCGTTCGAAGCCCTGCACGTGCGTGCCGCCCTTGGGGGTGGCGATGATGTTCACGAACGACTGCACGTGGTTGTCGTAGCCCGTGCCCCAGCGCAGCGCGATGTCGACGTCGAGCGTGCGCTCCACATCACTGGGAGTCATCGCGCCCGCGTCGTCGAGCATCGGGACGGTCTCGGTGAACCGGTCGGTGCCCTGCAACCGCAGCACATCGGTCACCGGAGGGTCGGACGCGAGGAAGTCGCAGAACTCCGAGATGCCGCCGTCGTGCTTGAACACCTCGGTCACGGGCTCCGACCCCCGCGCGTCGGCGACCACCAGTTCGAGCCCGGGGACCAGGAAGCTGGTCTGCCGCGCCCTGGCGAGCAGTTGCGGCAGCGCCAGCTGGGCGTCCTTCAGGAAGATCTGCCGGTCGGGCCAGTAGCGCACCCGGGTGCCGACGACGCCCTTCGCCACCCTGCCCGCCTTGCGCAGGCCGCCACCGGGGGTGAACGGTGCGTCGGGACCGGGCCCGTCGAAGACGCCGACCACCCCGCGCCGGAAGCTCATCGCGTGGGTGGCGCCGTTGCGGTCGACCTCCACGTCGAGCCGGGCGCTCAGCGCATTGACCACCGACGCGCCCACGCCGTGCAGGCCGCCGGTGGCGTTGTAGCTGCCTGCGCCGAACTTGCCGCCGGCGTGCAGCTTGGTGAAGACCACCTCGACGCCGGTCAGCCCCGTCCGCGGTTCGATGTCGACCGGGATGCCGCGGGCGACGTCGGCCACCAGGACGCTGCCGTCGTGCCCGAGCGTGACCTCGATCTTCTC
>NZ_JARKPQ010000048.1 GCF_029975155.1 Propionicimonas sp.
TTCGTCCCAGGCTTGCCGGAGGCCTTCGGCCGACGATGTTGTGTAGCGGTGGGTCGTGCCGAGGAATGCGTCGATGGCCTCCGCTCGGGCCTGGCTTGTGGCGGTGGTGGCCACTTGGCCGATGATGGGCTGGCTCACGCGTCGGCTCCTGCCGGCCGGGCTCCCCCGGCGATCGCTGTCTGTTCCCCGATGGCGGCGGCATCGTCGGGGTGGTGGGCGAGGACGAGCACCACATTCGGCTGTGCGATGTCGGTGACCTCGCGGGCCTGTTCCTCGCTGAGGACGCGGACTTGTTCGTCGTCCTCGCCGAGCCGTTCGGCCAGCACATAGCTGCGTCCCAGCCCGGCGGTGGCCGCCACGATCTGCGGGAGCCCGGTGCGTCCGTCGGTCAGCAGGCCGACCTTCGGGTGGCTGCGCAGTGCCTCGAGTGCCGGCGCCGGGTTGTTGCCGTGCAGCGAGACGAGCAGAGCGTCGTCCCAGGGCAGGGCGACCGCGGCGAAGGCGAGCTGCAGCGAGGTGACCGTCGGGACGACCCGCACCTTCAGCCCTGCGGCCCGGATGCGCCGGACGACGCCGTAGAACAGCGGATCCCCCGAGGCGATGACGACCGCGTTGGCTTCGGCGGGCAGTTGCTTGAGGGCGTCGATGGCAGGCCCGATGCGGCCGAGGACGATGCGGTGATCGTCCGGCACGTTCAGCGCATCGAGGTGCCGCCGACCACCGACCACCAGCGAGGCGCCGGTGACCGCCTCGCGCAGTTCGGGACTGGGTGCGCCGATGTAGCCGTAGACGGTGATCATGCCTGGGCGCCCTTCTCGGCCAGTTCGCGCGCCGCGACCGGGTCGGCGTCGCGGTACTCGTGCCGGAAGCCGGGGTGATAGAGGTGGCTGCGCTTGGTCATCGGGGTTTCGGCCAGCGCGGGACCCACCAGGATCACGGTGTGCTTCCAGAACTTGTGCTCCTTCATCGTGGCGGCCAGCTGGTCGAGCCGGCAGCGCACCATCACCTCGTCGGGCCAGGTCACCTGGTGGCCGATGATGACCGGGGTGTCGGGTGCGTAGCCGCCGGCCAGCAGCTCCTCTTGCAGGGTGTGGCTGCGGGCGGCCGACAGGTAGAGCGCCATCGTGGTGCCGTGGGTGGCGAACTCGCGAACGCTCTCCCGCGGCGGCATCGGGGTGCGGCCGCCCTCCAGCCGGGTGAGGATCAACGACTGCGAGACCTCCGGCAAGGTGATCTCGACATCGCTGCGGGCGGCTGCCGCGGAGAAAGCCGAGACACCGGGAATCGACTCGTAGGCGACCCCGAGCTTGCGGAGCAGCTCGCGCTGTTCGGCGGTGGCGCCGTAGATCGCCGGATCCCCGGTGTGCACGCGGGCGACCAGCAGCCCCTCATCGCGGGCGCGTTCGTAGAGCGGGGTGATGTCTTCGAGGGAGGCGGAGGCCGAGTCGACCAGCAGCGCGTCCGGCTTGTGGTCGGCCACGATCTCGGCGTTGACCAGGGACGATGCCCAGATGATGATGTCTGCCGCCGCGATCGTGCGGGCACCGCGCACGGTGATCAGGTCGGGTGCGCCCGGGCCTGCCCCGACGAAGACGACCTTCCCCTGTCCCGGCTCGCCGCCGGCCGGCGGAATCACGGTGTACCGAGCGGCGCTCTCGGGCTGGGGCTCGGCGGTTTCCGACGCATCTGCTGCTTTGTCACTCACAGCCGTTCTCCTCGTCCGCCACGCTTAGCCGGCCACAGCACGCTGGTGAAGTAGGGGGCGCTGTCCAGTTCACTGACCGCGCTGATCTGCTCCGCGGGCAGCCCGACGTCGATTCCTGCCACGGCGTCGTCGCCGATCTCGGCCAGATGCGCCCGCAACTCGGGCAG
>NZ_JARKPQ010000075.1 GCF_029975155.1 Propionicimonas sp.
GTATCTGGTGGGCCCGGGCAAACGCAACGAGCACATCGATCCGCATTTGGTGGCGGGTAGTTCGTGGCAGATGGCCTGGCACAGCGACGTCGAGCTTTCGCATGTGGACGCGACCGCGATGGGCAAGGACTTGGAGGCTCCGACCAGGGCGTTCGGCGTGGATGTGCCGCGTGGGCATGTGTGGCATTGCTCGCTGTCGCTGGATGCTGCCGAGGGACGGCTGGCCGATGATGAGTGGGCCGAGATCGCCGAGCAGTTCATGACCCGGATGGGGTTTATCACTGATGACCTGGAGCAGCCGTCGTTGCGGTGGGTGGCAGTCCGTCACGGGGTGTCGAGCAACGGCAACGACCATATTCATCTGGCGGTCAACCTGGTCCATGAGGACGGCTCGCTGGCCGATGTGTTTCGGGATTGGAAGCGCGCCCAGTCGGCATGCCGCGAGCTCGAGGCGCAGCACGGCCTGCGACAGGTGGGCATGAACGGACGCTCGTGCATCGGATACAAGCCTGGCGAGATCGACGCCGAGGCCCACCGCAGGGCCCGCGCCGCACACGCGCGAGCACACGAGGCCGGACGAGAGCAGCGCACCTGGGACGAGATCCCGAAGGCTGAGCGGCACGCGATCATCGCGCACTACACGCCGGCCGAGGCGGTGCGGTGGACGCTGGCTCGGCAGGTGCGGGCGGCGGCTACGGCGTCGGCTGATGAGGGGGAGTTCGTTCGCCGGGTTCGCCGGCAGGGTTTGTTGATCAGGCCGCGGTTCGCGCGGGGTACTCAGGATGTTGTGGTCGGCTATCGGGTGGCGGCGCGTCCTCGGTATGGTGAGCGTCCGATCTGGTTCGGAGGTGGCCACCTGGTGCACGATCTTACGCTGCCTAGGTTGCGTGAGGCGTGGCCGGACACACCCCAAACCAGCTTGGCGGCGTCGGCGGAATGGCGTGCCGCGTGGCGTGGCATCCGGGTCGCAGCGCCGGGACGCGAAACCTGCGAACCCGCACCCGACCTGCCGCAGAGGCTGACCGCCGACCTGGACGCCATGCGTGCGCAGCTGCACGCGATTCCACTCAATGACCGGGCCGGGTGGGGCCGAGCAGCGGGTCAGGTGTCGGGTGCGTTGTCGGCGTGGTCAGTGACCACCGAACCCACCCCTGGGCCGTTGGCGCAGGCCGCGGACGCGATCGCCCGCTCGGCCGAACTGCGTCGTCCGCCGCTGCCCCGACCGGACCGCGTCTCCGGGATGTCGTCGATCGCCGGGCTGATACTGGCCGGGGTCGGGAAGGGACGCAAGGCCCAGGAGGTACTCGGCCGGACGCTTCTGTTGCGGCAGTTGCTCGCCCTCGGTAGGGCGGCCGCGGAGGCGCACCAGGCGGTGGGGGAGTTTCGCCGGGCTGAGCAGATCAACCATGCCCTGAATGTGCGGCTGGCGCCCATGCTGCGGCAGCTGGAGGCATCCATGCCGCCAGCGCACGGCACCGGTCCGGTGCCGGCGGCAAGTGATCAGCAGCAGGCGGTGGCCGCGGCGTTCGCCCAACCGGCCGGATCAGTGATCCCGCCCAGCCTGCCCACACCACCGCCGGGGCGGCCGGCTGAGCGCTCGACCCGAGCC
>NZ_JARKPQ010000083.1 GCF_029975155.1 Propionicimonas sp.
CACGGACCTGACGAACCTCTCACCCAGCAGCACTCCAGCGGCGCCACGGCTCACCCCGCGACGGCGCGGTGGCTCACCCCCACCCGGAACGATGGCTCACCGAGCAGCGGAACACCGGCCCTCAGCGAGCGCAATATCCACCGGGAGCTCGGGGTGTCCGAGCAGACGTACTACCGGTGGCGGAACCAGTACGGCGGCCTCAAGGCCGACGACGCAAAGCGCCTGAAGGAGTTGGAGAAGCAGAACGCGACCCTGAAGCGTCTGCTCGCGGAAGCGGAGCTGGAGAAGGCCGCGCTCAAGGAGCTGGCTGAGGGAAACTTCTAAGCCCGGACAGGCGCCGCGCCGCCGTCGATCACCTCAAGCGCAAGCTGCGGGTGAGCGAACGGATGGCGTGCCGTCTGGTCGGGCTGAGCCGCTCCGCGTACCGGCGACCGCTCAAGGGCGACACGGTCACGGACCCGGATCGGGCGCTCAGGGAGTGGCTGCGCGACTGGGCGAAGGACCATCCCCGCTACGGGTATCGGCGGGCGTATCACGACGCCCGCGCCGAGGGGTGGGTGGTGAACCACAAGAAGATCCAACGCCTGTGGCGTGACGAAGGGCTCCGGGTCCCGCAGCGGCGTCGACGCAAGCGCGTCGGGTCCTCGACCGTCGACGCGCCGACGGCGGACGCGCCGAACGTGGTGTGGGCGGTGGACTTCCAGTTCGACGCCGACGAGCACGGCCGATTGATCAAGATCTGCTCGATCGTCGACGAACACACCCGGGAGTGCATCGGCGGCCTCGTGGAGCGCTCGATTACCGCCCGACCGACTCACCGCCCACCTCGAGGCCCTCGTCGCCGCCCGGGGCGCCCCGGCGGTGCTCAGGTCGGACAACGGGCCGGAGTACATCAGCGAGGCGATGGCCGCCTGGGCCGGCACCTGCACCGGCCGGTCCTACATCCCTGCGGGCTCGCCGAGGCGCCACGGGTACGTCGAGTCGTTCCACAGCCGGATCCGCGACGAGTGCCTCAACATCAACAGCTTCTTCGCGCTGCTGCACGCACAGGTCATCATCGGCGACTGGAAGGACGAGTACAACCACCACCGCCGGCACGCCTCGCTCGGCTACCTCACCCCAGCCGAGTACGCTCGGCAGTGCACCCACCACATGGAAACCGACGACTCACAGAACGTCCGGACCGAATGAAGGGGGCGGCTCACGCCGGCCAGAGGCT
>NZ_JARKPQ010000085.1 GCF_029975155.1 Propionicimonas sp.
CGAGCCCGGGATGACGGTGTGTGGGCCGGTCAACCGTCATCCCGGCGAATGCCGGGATCCCTGTACTGGCCTGGTGAGTTGGCTGGCGGGGGTCCCGGGTCGAGCCCGGGATGACGTGGCGGCAACCCGGGGACAGGTCCCATTCCCGTTCACCAGTGCCGCTGGACCTCGCGGGCGACGAGTTCGAAGACCTCGGGGCTGACCCGCTCGGAGATCCGGCGCACCTGATCGGGGTCGACCCGGACGATCCGGTTCACCCGCGCCTCGCTGACCCGGCCGCGGGAGTCCCACGGTCCCGTGCCGATCTCCACCCAGTAGCGGCCCTCGCGCGCCTCCTGGGCGGCGTCCCGGTCGTGGTCCTTGCTGGTCATCGGCAGGGCCAGCAGCCAGCGGCCGTCCCGCCCGATCACCAGCACGGGCCGGTCCTTGCCCTTGCCGTGGTCCTCCTCGTACGGCACCCACGTCCAGACCACCTCGCCGGGGTCGGCCAGCGGTCCCGGGTGCGGCGCGTAGACCAGCTCGGCGCGTCCGGTGAAGTCGCCCGGATAGCTCCCCGGGGCGGTGTTTTCGTCCCGCCGGGCCGGGGTACTGCCGCTCCGGCGGGCGGTGCCCGTCCGGCGCGGGGACAGTGCGTCGAGGACCGCGCGGGCGATCACGTTCAAGAGTTCGCCGGTCGCAGCCACGGGGCAACGGTACCGGCACCCCGCCCACGACGCGGGGACGAGGTGTGGCTAGTCTGGCCTGACCAGACGACAGGAGGGAAACCATCATGCAGGTCTGGCCGGGATCGCCGTACCCGCTGGGCGCGACCTACGACGGACGAGGCACGAACTTCGGTTTGTTCAGCGAGGTCGCCGAGCGCGTCGAGCTGTGCCTCTTCGACGAGTTCCACAACGAGACCCGGGTCGACCTCACCGAGGTGGACGCCCACGTCTGGCACGGCTACCTGCCCCAGGTCGACCCCGGACAACGCTACGGCTACCGCGTTCACGGCCCGGACGACCCGGCCAACGGCCTGCGCTGCAACCCCAACAAGCTGCTCCTCGACCCCTACGCGAAGGCCGTCGACGGCCGGATCCAGTGGGACCAGGCCCTGTTCGGCTACACCTTCGGCGACGAGACCTCCCGCAACGACGAGGACTCCGCCGGACGGATGGTGCTCGGCGTCGTCGTCAACCCCTTCTTCGACTGGACGGGGGACCGCACGCTCAACATCCCCTACAACGAGAGCCTGATCTACGAGGCGCACGTGAAGGGCCTCACCGAGCTGCACCCGGATGTCCCGGACAGCCTGCGTGGCACCTACGCCGGCGTCGCCCACCCGGCGGTGGTGAAGCACCTGACCGACCTCGGCGTGACCGCGATCGAGCTGATGCCGGTGCACCAGTTCGTCCACGACGCGCACCTGGTCGAGCGCGGGCTGCGCAACTACTGGGGCTACAACACCCTCGGCTTCTTCGCCCCGCACGCCGAGTACTCCTCCGTCCGCGAGGCCGGCGGGCAGGTGCAGGAGTTCAAGGGCATGGTGAAGACCCTGCACGCCGCCGGCATCGAGGTGATCCTCGATGTGGTCTACAACCACACCGCCGAGGGCAATCACCTCGGCCCCACGCTGAGTTTCAAGGGCATCGACAACCCCGCCTACTACCGGCTCGTCGACGACGACCGGCAGTACTACATGGACTACACCGGCACCGGGAACTCCCTCAACGTCGGCCATCCGCACAGCCTCCAGCTGATCATGGACTCGCTGCGCTACTGGGTCACCGAGATGCACGTGGACGGGTTCCGCTTCGACCTCGCCGCGGCACTGGCCCGCGAGTTCTACGACGTGAACCGGCTGGCGGCGTTCTTCGAGCTCGTCCAGCAGGACCCGGTGATCAGCCAGGTGAAGCTGATCGCCGAGCCGTGGGACGTCGGTCCCGGCGGCTACCAGGTCGGCAACTTCCCGCCGCAGTGGAGCGAGTGGAACGGCAAGTACCGCGACGCCGTCCGCGACTTCTGGCGGGGCGAGCCCAACCTCGGCGAGTTCGCCGCCCGGATCGCGGGCTCGGCCGATCTCTACGAACACTCCGGACGGCGGCCGTTCGCGTCCATCAACTTCGTGACCGCGCACGACGGCTTCACCCTGCGCGATCTGGTCTCCTACAACGAGAAGCACAACGAGGCCAACGGTGAGGACAACGCCGACGGCGAGAGCTTCAACCGTTCCTGGAACCACGGCGTGGAGGGCCCGACCACCGACCCGGAGGTCCTCGCCGCCCGAGCGCGCTCCCAGCGCAACTTCCTCGCCACCCTGCTGCTCAGCCAGGGCGTCCCGATGCTGCTGCACGGCGACGAGTTCGGCCGCACCCAGGACGGCGACAACAACACCTACGCCCAGGACTCCGAGATCTCCTGGATGCACTGGGACGCGATGGACGGCCCGCTGCTGGAGTTCACCGCCACCGTCGCCCGGCTGCGCGCCGACCACCCCACGTTCCGCCGCAAGCGGTTCTTCACCGGCTCCGCCGTCCGCACCGGGGCCGACCAGCGGCTCAACGACATCGTCTGGCTGCACCCCGACGGGCGGCCGATGGAGGACGCTGACTGGACGGCGGAGGGCGCCCGGGTGATCGGCATGTACCTCAACGGCCACGGCATCGCCGGCAAGGACGCCACCGGCAACCCGATCGTCGACGAGCACGCGCTGCTGTACTTCAACGGCGGTCCCGACCCGGTCACGCTCACTCTGCCGCCCGAGGAGTACGCCGAGGCATGGGACGTCGCCATCGACACCGCCGCCGACGCCCCCGAGGCCCAGCCCGCCAAGGCCGGCACCCGGCGCGACCTGCTCGGCCGCAGCGTCCTGGTGCTGATCCAGCACACCGGGATCGTCCCTGAAGCGAAGATGTCCGCCGCCGCGTCGGTCGCCGTGATGGCCGAGCAGGCCGCGTCCCCATCCTCTCCCGCCGGCTCGTCGGGGGAGTGAGGACGGAGATGCGCACCCCCGCCAGCACGTACCGGCTGCAGATCACCGAGGACTTCGACCTGGTCGCGGCCGCCCGCACGCTGTCGTACCTGCACGAACTCGGCGTGGACTGGGTGTACCTGTCCCCGTTGCTGGCGTCCGAGTCGGGCAGCGAGCACGGCTACGACGTCTCCGACCACCGGGCGATCGACCCTTCCCGGGGGCGGGCGTCCGGGCTGGCCGCACTGGCCACCGAGGCGCGCCGGCTCGGCATGGGGGTGCTGGTCGACATCGTCCCCAACCACGTCGGCGTGGCCCGGCCGTGGGAGAACGAGTGGTGGTGGCACGTGCTCACCCACGGTCCCGACTCGCCGTACGCGTCCGCGTTCGACATCGACTGGGCAGCGGGTGGGGGGAAGCTGCGCATCCCGGTGGTCGGTGACGACGACCTGGCCGACGCCGGACGGATCGACCACCTGCAGGTGCTCGGTGGCGAACTGCACTACCACGACCAGCGGTTCCCGCTGGCGCCGGACACCGTTCACGGCACGGACGAGGACCCGAACGCCGTCCACGCGCGACAGCACTACGAGCTGGTCGGCTGGCGCGAGGCCGACCGGACGCTGAACTACCGCCGGTTCTTCGCCGTGAACACGCTGGTCGCGATCCGGGTCGAGGACGCGGAGTGGTTCGCCAAGTCGCACGCCGAGGTCCGCCGCTGGTTCGAGGAGGGCCTGGTGGACGGGCTGCGCGTCGACCACCCGGACGGCCTGCGCGACCCCGGCAAGTACCTCGACGACCTGGCGGCGCTCACCGGCGGCGCGTATGTGCTGGTGGAGAAGATCCTCGCGCTGCGCGAGGGCGAGGACGGCAGCGTGGACGTGGAGGAGCTGCCCTCGACCTGGGCCACCGCCGGCACCACCGGCTACGACGCGCTCGCGCTGGTCGACCGGGTGCTGGTCGACCCGGCCGGGGAGGAGTCCCTGACCGCGCTGGAGGACCGGCTGCGCGGACGGGCGGTGTCGTGGCCGGAGCTCGTCCACGACGGCAAGCTGACCGTGGCGAACGGCATCCTGAACTCCGAGGTGCGCCGGATCGCCCGCGAGGTGCTGGCGGTGCTGGACGCCGCCGATGCCCCCGAGTTCGAGCACGTGGTGGCTGCGGTCGCCGAACTGCTCGCCGACTTCGAGGTCTACCGCTCGTACCTGCCCGAGGGCCGCGAGTACCTCGACGACGCGTTCGGGCTCGCGTGGGAGCACCGTCCCGACCTCGGCCCGGTGTTCGACCGGCTCTACCCGGTGCTCGCGGACGGCGCGTCCGGACCCGCGCAGCGGTTCCAGCAGACGTCCGGCATGGTGATGGCCAAGGGCGTGGAGGACCGCGCGTTCTACCGCTGGTCCCGGCTCACGTCCCTGAACGAGGTGGGCGGCGATCCGGACGTCTTCGCCATCACCCCCGATTCGTTCCACGAGCTGATGGCCACCCGGCAGGCTCAGTGGCCGGCCGCGATGGTGGCCGGCACCACGCACGACACCAAGCGGGGCGAGGACGTCCGCGCGCGGATCTCGGTGCTGGCGGAGGTGCCCGAGCTGTGGACGGCGGCGCTGGACGAGCTGCTCGAGCTGGTGCCCGTGCCCGACCCCGGCTTCGGCAACCTGCTGTGGCAGGCGATCGTCGGTGCCTGGCCCGCCGACCGCGACCGGCTGCGCGGCTACGCGGAGAAGGCCATGCGCGAGGCTGGCGAGCGGACGACGTGGATCGGCCCGGACGTCGGCTACGAGGCCGCGATCCTCGCCGCCGTGGACGCCGGCTTCGACAACCCCGCGGTGCGGGCCGTCCTGGAGCGCGTGCTGGACGCCGTCGTCGCGCCCGGCTGGAGCAACGCGCTCGCAGCCAAGCTGCTCGACCTGACCGTTCCCGGCGTCCCGGATCTGTACCAGGGCAGCGAGCTGTGGGAGCTGAGCCTGGTCGACCCGGACAACCGTCGCCCGGTGGACTTCGCCGCGCGGGCCGAGCTGCTGGCGACCGTACGCGCGGGCGCCCGGCCGCCGCAGCCCGCCGGCATCGACGACGCGGGCGAGGCCAAGCTGCTGCTGTGCCACCTCGCGCTGACGACCCGCCGCGACCACCCGGACTGGTTCGCCGCGTACGCCTCGCTGCCCGCCCACGGTCCCGCTGCGGAGCACGTGCTCGCCTTCGACCGGGGCGGTGTGGTCGCCGTCGCGACCCGGCTGCCGGTCGGTCTGGCCGCGGCGGGGGGCTGGGCCGACACCGTGCTGCCGCTGCCGGACGGCCGGTGGCGCGACCTGATGACCGGACGGCTGGTGCGGGTGGACGAGCGGGGGACCGCGTCGGTCGCCGAGCTGCTGGCGCGCTACCCGGTGGCGCTGCTGGTCCGCGACGAGCGGCGTCCGGGAGAGCGCGGCCGGTTCGACGTGTGGGCACCGCACGCGGAGCGGGTCCAGTTGGTCGCGGGGGAGCGGACGGTGCCGATGCGCCGGGAGCCGGACGGCTGGTGGCGTCCGGCGGAGCCCGAGCCGCTCGGCCGGGTCGACTACGGCTACCTCGTCGACGACCGCACCGAGCCGCTGCCCGACCCGCGCAGCCGCTGGCAGCCGCACGGCGTGCACGGGCTGTCCCGCACCTTCGAGGCGACCGGGTTCAGCTGGCACGACGAGGCCTGGACGGGACGGCAGCTCGCCGGCGGCGTGGTCTACGAGCTGCACGTCGGCACGTTCACGCCGGAGGGCACGCTCGACGCCGCCATCGCGAAGCTGCCGCACCTGGTCGACCTCGGCGTCGAGTTCGTCGAGCTGATGCCGGTGAACGCCTTCAACGGCGAGCACGGCTGGGGCTACGACGGGGTGGCGTGGTTCGCCGTCCACGAGCCCTACGGGGGCCCGGACGCCTACCGCCGGTTCGTCGACGCCGCCCACGGGCTCGGACTGGCGGTCGTCCAGGACGTCGTCTACAACCATCTCGGTCCGTCCGGGAACTACCTGCCGGTGTTCGGCCCGTACCTCGCCGACACCCACACCGACTGGGGAGCGGTGGTGAACCTGGACGGCCCGGACAGCGCGGAGGTGCGCCGCTACATCGCCGACAACGTGAGGTTCTGGTTCACCGACATGCACGTCGACGCGCTGCGCCTGGATGCCGTTCATGCGCTCGTGGACAGCTCGGAGACCCACCTGCTGGAGGAGCTGACGATGGTGGCCGCCGAGGCGAGCGCGCACCTGCGGCGTCCGCTGACGCTGATCGCGGAGTCCGACGAGAACGATCCGCGGCTGGTCACCCCGAGGCAGGGCGGTGGCCTCGGCGTGGACGCGCAGTGGAGCGACGATTTCCACCACGCGCTGCACTCCGTCCTCACCGGCGAGGTGGACGGCTACTACGCCGACTTCGGCGCACTCGCGGCACTGGCTGCGGCGTGCGAGCGCGGCTTCTACCGGGACGGCAGCTTCACGCTCGCGGACGGGAGCTCACGCGGCCACCCGACCGATGTGGCCGCGCTGCCCGGCTGGCGGCTGGTGGTCTGCTACTCCAACCACGACCAGATCGGGAACCGGGCCGCGGGCGACCGGCTCGGGCACCTGCTGGACGACGACCAGCTGGCGTCCGCCGCGCTGCTCACCCTGACCACGGCCTTCACGCCGATGCTGTTCCAGGGTGAGGAGTGGGCGGCGAGCACGCCGTTCCCGTTCTTCTCCAGTCACCCCGAGCCGGAGCTGTCCGAGGCGGTGACGTCCGGCCGGCTGGCCGAGTTCGAGCGGATGAACTGGGACCCGGACACCGTGCTCCGTCCCCAGGACCCGGAGACGAACGTCCGTGCGAGGCTCGACTGGGCGGAGCTGGAGGTGGGCCGCCACGCCACGATCCTGAAGGTCCACCGGCAGCTGATCGCGCTGCGCCGCGAGCTGAGCGAGCTCACCGATCCGGCGATGACGGGCACGTCCTGCAGCTTCGACGAGGACGCCGGGTGGTTCCTGATGCGCCGCAACGGCCTCGCGGTGGTGGTCAACGTCGGCGACACGGAGGTGTCGGTGGAGCTGGACGGCCGCCACTCCCTGCGCTGGACGACCCCGTCCGGCGCCCGGCTGGCCGGCACGTCCGTCGTCCTGCCCCCGCACGCCGGAGCCCTGCTGCTGCCCTTGGCCTGAACACCTGCCCACCGGTCGTCGAGCCTGTCGAGACGCGGGGTGAAGCGGGTGAACGGGAATGGGACCTGTCCCCGGTCGTTCGGCAAACCTGGGGACAGGTCCCATTCCCGTTCAGCGGTACTTGGGCAGGGGGCCGTAGAAGACATCCGTCGTCGGCGGCGCGAAGACCTGCGTGGGATGGCGGCGCGCATGCCAGGCGAGGAAGTAGCGGGCGGCGGGCGGCGTCCAGAGCAGGACGGCCGCCGCGACGGCCCAGGCGGCGGTCGGCCAGGCCCACACGTTGAGGGTGAGCGCGCCGAAGCTCAGTGCGGCGGCGATGATCGCCGAGATCCGCGTCCAGCGGTAGCCGGCCCAGCCGTAGTAGCCGGTGATCGCCATTGGGACGGCGATCAGCAGCGTGATCACGGTCACGGCAACGGCCAACAGCACCCGTCCCAGCGACCCCGGCTCCGTCGTGAACTGCCCCATCAGCCAGGACGCCTCCGCGAAGCGGAACTTGTCGGTGGCGCCCCAGTAGACGACCAGGAGCGCTCCGGCGATGTTCGCCACGCCCACGAAGCCGAGGACGCTCGCCGCGCGCACCACCCCGGGGATCCGCGGCTCGCCCGTGCGCGGGTCGTCGGGCACACCGATCACCGGGACGGGTGGTGCCTCCAGCGTGGCGATGGCTGTCGGCGTGGGGGCAGCGTCCGTCCCTGTGGTGGGTGAGCTTGACGAAGCCCCTGGCGCCCTTCGTGACGCTGCCGGCTCGTTCCTCGCCGTCAGCTCCTCAGGGAGCGGTGGGTGGGGGGCTGGCTCGTTCCGCGTCGTCAGCTCCTCAGGGAGCGCTGGACCCTCGCTCATGCACACCTCCTGCCGGGGGCCCAGCCTACGTCACCACGGATCGACGAGGTGGGCCTGCATGGCCAGGCCCACCGCCTTGATCAGCACGGGGTTGCGGGCCTTGGCCACCGCGGGGAGTTCGAGGATGTCCCGGCCGAGCGCAAGGCCGAGGATCAGGCTGACGCCCAACTGCGCGCGCAAGCGGGCGTTGCTGTGGCCCAGCGCCTCCGCCACCTTGACCAGCACCTCTTTGCACATGAACTCGCTGAGTGGGCGCCGTGCGTTCTGCTCGGTTACGGCCGAGCGCAGCATCGCGGTGAAGCGGTCGCCGGCGCCCGGCCGGTCCCAGGCGTCGAGGAAGGCCGCGATCGTCCGCTCGCCGATGCCCTCCTCCGGGCCGTCCAGGATGCGCCGCACGATGTCCTCGGCGTCCAGCGGGATGTCGAGGACGGACCGCGCGAACAGGTCGGCCTTGTTGGCGAAGTAGTGGTGGATCAGGGCGGGGTCGACGTCGGCCGCCCGGGCGATCGCCCGCAGCGAGACCTTCTCATAGCCCATCTCGGAGAAGAGCGTGAGAGCCGCCGCGATGATCGACTCCCGCGTGTTGGCACGGCCGGGCCGCCGGCCCCGTGGCCGGTGCGCCTGGATGGTCACCGTCGTCCCCCTCGTCCCCCGCGCCGTATCCTCTCGGATGTGTCTGTTCCGCGGTGGCCCTTCGTCGTCTTCGACCTGGACGGGACCGTGGTCAACACCATCCCGCTCATTATCGCGTCATACGGTCACGCCTTGGGCAGCGTCTTGGGGGAAAGGCCGACGCCGGAGGAGGCCCGCGGCTGGATCGGCCAGACGCTGTTCCGCACCTTCGCTGCCAACCACCCTGACCACGTCGAGGAACTGGTGGAGGCCTACACCGAGTTCAACCGCGGCCACCTCGCCGAGCTGCTCGAGGAGTTCCCCGGGACCCCGGAACTGCTCGATGCCCTGTCCGATGCCGGTGTCGCGACCGGTGTGGCCACGTCGAAGCGCCGCGACCCGGCCGAGCGCACCCTGCGGCAGGCAGGGCTGGCCGATCATCTCCCCGTGACGGTCGCCATGGAGGACACCCAGGCCCACAAGCCCGATCCCGAGCCGTTGCTGCTCGCGCTCGACCGGATCGGTGGACGTCCGGAGCAGGCGGCCTACGTCGGTGACGCCGTCGTCGACGTCATGGCGGCGAAGGCTGCCGGGATGACGTCCATCGCCGTCTCGTGGGGTGCGGCGTCGAGGGCGACCCTCGCCGCGGCCGAACCGGACCACCTGGTCGACACCGTCGCCGGACTGGCGTCCCTGCTCCTGGACTGAGCCCTCCACGCGTGAACAGAAAGGGGACGGGTCCTTTCTTATTCACAACGAAGGTGAATAAGAAAGGACCCGTCCCCTTTCCGTTCAGGGTGGACCGACGGCGGAACCGTCTCCAGGCTCAGGCCGGCAGCATCGTGCCGGTCTCCAGGAAGCGGACGTGCCAGCTGTGCGCCTGGCGCAGGTCGTGCGGGGTGTGCAGGCCGTTGGCGACGGTGAGCGAGTAGTCGTAGTACTCCTGCAGCATGTCGCGGTAGGCCGGGTGCGCGCAGTTGTTGATGATCTTCTTCGCCCGCTGCTTGGGGGAGAGGCCGCGCAGGTCGGCCAGGCCCTGCTCGGTGATCAACACCTGCACGTCGTGCTCGGTGTGGTCGTGGTGGGAGACCATCGGCACGATCGCGGAGATCGCACCACCCTTCGCCGTCGACGGGGTGACGAACGCCGAGATGTAGGCGTTGCGGGTGAAGTCCGCCGATCCGCCGATGCCGTTCATCATCCGCGAGCCCATGATGTGGGTGGAGTTCACGTTGCCGTAGATGTCGGCCTCGATCATGCCGTTGCAGGCGATCACGCCGAGCCGGCGGATCATCTCCGGATGGTTCGAGATCTCCTGCGGCCGCAGGATGATCTTGCTGCGGTAGTCCCGGGCCCGCTCGTTCATCCGGTGCGCGTACTCCGGGCTGAGCGAGAACGCGGTCGCCGACGCGATGGTCATCTTGCCGGAGTCGAGCAGGTCGACCATGCCGTCCTGGATCACCTCGGTGTAGGAGGTCAGGTAGTCGAACGGACCCTCCAGCAGCCCGGCCAGCACGGCGTTGGCGATGTTGCCCACCCCGGACTGCAGCGGCAGCAGGTTCTTCGGCAGCCGGTGCTGCTTCACCTCGTTGGCCAGGAAGTCCAGCAGGTGGCCGGCGATCTTGCGGGAGTCGTCGTCCAGCGGCTTGAACGGGGTGTTGCGGTCCTCGGAGTCGGTCTCGATGATCGCGACGATCTTCTTGGGGTCGACGCGGAAGTTCCGCTGGCCGATCCGGTCGCCGGGGTGCGTCAGCGGCACCGGCAGCCGGTTCGGGGGCAGCGCGGCGCGGTAGTAGATGTCGTGCATGCCCTCGAGGTCGCGGCTCTGCCACGAGTTCACCTCGAGGATGATCTGCTCGGCCTCCTGCAGGTAGGTCTTGTTGTTGCCCACCGACGAGGACGGGACGAGCTCGCCGTCCTCGGCGATCGCGGTGACCTCGACCACGGCCATGTCCAGCTTGCCGAGGAAGCCCTCCCAGACCATCGGCGCCAGGTGGGACAGGTGGATGTCGGAGTACTCGGAGATGCCGGCGTTGATCTTGTTCCGCATGATCGGGTCGGACTGGTACGGCGTGCGGAACGACACCCCGTCCACCTCGGCGAGGGCGCCGTCCAGTTCCGGGGCCGTGGACGCGCCCGTCCACATGCCGATCATGAACTCCTCGCCGCGGTCGTGCGCCTCCTTGATCCGCGCAGCCAGCGCGACCGGCACCTCCTTGGGGTAGCCGGCACCGGTGAAGCCGGAGAAGCCGACGTTCATGCCGTGCGTGATCAGCTTGGCCGCCTCTTCGGCGGTGGTGACCTTCTTGCGGAACTCGGCGTTCTCGATGCGGGATCCCATGACTACTCCTCGACGCTGGGTGGAACAGAAGTCAGGCTATCGATTCCACGAGCGCCCCGTGACCAGTCGCCCGGAGCCGAACACGGCTCAGGACAGCCGCAGGACCTGCGCAAGACTGTGCTGATCGCCGGGCGCCAGCTCGATCGCGGCGTCCCGGACGTTGCCCGCCTCCACACAGACGAAGCCCGGCCAGTTCGGACCGACGTCGGCGAGAGCGGCTCCCTTGGCCGCGCCGGGGTTCCAGATCACCGTGTTGGCGGACCCGGACTTGCCGACCACCACCTGCCGGCCCCACCCGGGGTCGGTGATCACGGCGTCCCCGTCGTGCCGGTACACCCGGTCGACCTCACCGGCGAACCGGACGGCTCCCGCCTGCACGACCTCCTCCGGCCCGCCATCGACCTTGTCGAGGTAGCCGCAGCCGTCCAGCCCGTCGACGGCGACCTCGGCCACGTCACTGACCGCGACGTACGTGTGCAGCGCCTCCTCGTAGCGGAACGGCTCGGCTCCGGGATTGGTGACGGTGAGCGTCACCTCGAGGCGCTCGGGGGTGAACCGGGAGGTGAGTTCCGCGACGAACGGCGCCGAATCGCGGCCGGTGGCGTCCAGCCGGTGCCGCACCAGCAGGGGGCCGGACGCGGCCAGTTCGTTCACCACCTCCTCGCGCTGCCAGGCGGCGGTGCGGGCGAAACCGTGGGACGGGCTGCGGTCACCGCTCTCGCCGGCGCCGAACCACGGGAACACCACGGGCACGCCGCCGCGGACGGCCACGCCGGGCTCGAAGGACGCCAGCGGGCTCAGCCACAGGACGGGGTTCTGGCCCGGCGGCGTCCACGCCAGCACGTGCGCCCCGGCATCCAGGACTGCGTAGTGAGCACCGCGATGGTGGGCCTCGACACCCGGGAAGAGATCTTCAGGCATTGGGGCAGGCTAGCGCAGTGGCGTTCTCGTGCAAGGCCCCGGCGCGGTCGATTCCGGTCTGAGAGCGCTCAGCCCAGTGGCGCCGTGGGCCGAATCACCAGACCGGTGCGGAGCTTCGGGGTGAAGAAGGTCGACTTCGGCGGCATCAGCAGTCCTTCGCGCGCGGTCCGCTGGATCTCGGCCAGCGAGGTGGGCCGGATCAGGATGCCGGCCGAGACGCTGGCTGGGCCGGACGAAGCCCCGCTCACCAGCGCGAGCATCTCGTCCAGCCCGTGCTGGTAGCCCACCTCGGCGGACGAGCCGGCCAGCGCGTGCTCGAGGTACGCCCCGTCCAGCTCCCGGACGCCGTCGAACGCACCCGCCTTCGGCACCAGCCACTCCGCGGTGCCGTCGGGCGAGAGCAGCACCAACCGGCCGCGGTCCACCATCTCGGTCAGCATCGCCGGGGTCGGCGCGGGCGCCGGCTCGAGGTCGAAGCAGGCGGCCAGGTCGGCGCGCAGCTGCTCGATCGTCGTCCCGGTGTAGAACCGGTGGATGGCCTCGATGCTGAGCTGGTCGGCGACGAGTTCGTTCACGAAGGTGAGGGTGAACTCGGCCTCGGTGTCGTCCCGTCCGGTGGCTGCGCGGACCTCGTCCCGGTAGCTGCGCGAGATCGAGTAGCGGTGGTGCCCGTCCGCGATCAGCACGTCGTCGGCCGCGAGGATGGCGGTGATCGCCGCGATCCGGGCCGGATCGGTGATCCGCTCGACGGTGTGCACGACATCGTCCGCGACCATCTCGCCCACCGGCTCGCCGGGCTCGGCGAGCGCGGCGGTGAGCCCTGACGCCAGGGACAGCCCCCAGACCGGCGAGAGGTTGGTGGCGGTCGCGCGGGTGAGGTCGAGGCGGTCGGTGACGGCCTTCGGCGTGGTCCGCTCGTGCGGCAGGACGCCGCCGGCGTCGAGGTCGACGACTTCCAGCCCGCAGAGCACGCCGACGATCGTCCGCTGCTGCTGCGTGGCGTCGGTGAACGCCATCCGGTAGATCGTCAGGGACGGGGCGTCGTCCCGCACCAGCACCCCGGCGTCCAGCCATTCGGCGAGCGTGCGGGCGGCCACCTCGTAGCGGTCGTCGCCGCCGGTCGGCACGTCCACGTGGACGATGTTGTGCTCGTCCAGCGCGGCGAGCTCGGCCACGTCGGCCGGCGACAGCACGTCGTACGGCGGGGCGATCACCTGTTGCAGATCGGTGCCGGGGGCATAGCGGATGGCCGGAAACGGTGCGATGCGGGGCATGAGGCAACGCTACCGAGGCTCAGCGCCGTCGATCGAGGCGTCCCGAGATCGCGGGCGCCGTCAGCCGATGGGGTGCAGGTGGCGTCGGAAGGAGGGGAGAAAAGACCGACGCCACCTGTCCGCTCAGTAGGCTCCGGCAGAGCCGACGACAGCCTTTGCCGTCCGGGCCAGGATCATGAGGTCCTGGACCATGGACCAGTTGTCGACGTAGTACAGGTCGAGGCGGACTGTGTCGTCCCAGGAGAGATTGGAGCGTCCTGAGACCTGCCACAGGCCGGTCAGACCCGGGCGCACGTCGAGCCGGCGTCGGGTATCGGAATCGTACTGAGCTACCTCCGTGGGCAGCGCCGGGCGGGGTCCGACCAGGCTCATGTCTCCACGTAGGGCGTTCCAGAGTTGCGGGAGTTCGTCGAGGGAGAACCGCCGGATGAACCGGCCAACCCTCGTGATCCGCGGGTCACGCGTCAGCTTGAACAGCGGGCCGGCGCCCTCGTTCTGGGCCTGCAGGGCGGCCAGCCGGGCTTCGGCGTCGATGCACATGCTGCGGAACTTGAGGCAGTCGAACTCCTCGCCCTTGAGTCCCACCCGGCGCTGACGGAAGATCACCGGGCCTCCGTCCTCGAGCTTGATCGCAAGGGCCGTCAGTCCCATGATCGGCGCGGCGAGGAGCAGCAGCACCGCCGAGCCGAGGATGTCGTACGTCCGCTTGACCCAGCGCGCGGCTTCGATCGCCTGGGGACGGTCCACGTCAACCAGCGGCAGACCGGCCACCGGACGGACGTCCAGGCGCTGCGCACTGACCTCGGTGAGAGCGGGAACCACGATCATGTGGATGTCCTGCTCCTCGAGTTCCCACGCCATCCGACGGAAGTCGACCGGCCTGGAGAAGGAGCCCTCGGCGAAGATCACCGTGGCGATGCCGTGCTCGTTGATCACGTCGAGGGTGTCGGCGACCGATCCGAGGACGGGCAGGCCACCGGGAGTCTGGTCGACGCGATCACGGGTGACCGCCCCCACCACCCGGTAGCCCAGCCAGGTCTCCCGCCTGAGCACCTTTGCGATCGCGTCCACATGGCCGCTCTCGCCCGCGACCACGATCGGGGTGAGCAGCATGCCCTGCCGATGGATCCGGTGCATGACCTTCCGGCGCAGGAAGCGCACGGAGACGATTCCGGCCGTACCGATGCCGAACAGCAGCACGTAGAGGCCCCTGGGGAACTCCGCCTTCAGCAGGTAGCTGGAGATGCCGACCAGGCCGGCGGCCATGAAGGACGCCATGAGCACCCGCTTGTACTCGGTCGCACCGGCGCGCTGGTGGCGCAGCTGGTAGCTGCCGGTGGCCTGGAGCAGGCAGAGCCAGGCGACTCCGACCAGTGGAATCGCGATCGCGATCATGCGTTCGTGGTCGCCGCCGTCGAGCGGCAGCAGTCCGGTGATCCGGATGCCGGCGACGAGTGCGGCCATGATCACCACGACATCGGCGATGATCAGGAATGCGTGCTGCGCTACCTTCGACAGCAGCCAGGGCCGACGCGCTTCCGTACGACCCGAATTCTGCTGAGCGAGCGCATCAAGATATGCGCTGAATGTGGTCATGATCCCCCCGGCTCAGACCAAAGTCCCCCTACGGCCAACCCCCCCGGTAGGCCGGACCGACTCCTACTCCCCCAAGCGGTGGCCGATCAAGAGCCATCGTGCCAGACCCGTCAGCAGTTGCCAAGACGGATATCGGTCGGTGGGCACCGAATACCTGACCGTGGCCGGGCGCGTCCGGCCCTCCTGCAGGGCCGGGGTCGTCAACCCGGCTCAGACCTTCTCCGCGACGTACTGCTGGAGGCGGTCGGAGACCGGCGGAGGGCTGAAGCCGGTGCCACGGATCCGGCCGAGATCGAGTGTGCTGTGCCGTGGACGTGGCGCCGGGGCCTTGCCGGCGGAGTACTCCTCGGTCGAGACCCCGGTGACGTCCTCCGGTGAGCGGCCGCACAACGCGAACACGTCCCGGGCGATGTCGCACCACGACTGGACGGGGCCGTCGTTGCTGAGGTTGTAGGTGCCGAACGGCGCCCCGGTGGCCAGCAGGTGGACGATGCCGGCGGCGAGGTCCGTGGTGAACGTCAGCCGACCGAACTGGTCGTCGACCACGCTGGGCGAGATGCCCCTCGCGGCGAGGTCGGCCATGGTGCGGACGAAATTCCGCCCGTCACCGATCACCCAGCTCGTGCGGACGACATAATGCCTGGCCAACTGGCCGACGAGGGCGTCCCCGGCGGCCTTGGTCTGCGCATAGACCCCGAGCGGGCTGAACGGCTCGTCCTCGGTGTGCACTTCCGCGGTGCCGTCGAACACATAGTCGCTGGAGATGTGCACCAGCGTGCTGCGGTGAGCCGCCGCGGCGCGGCACAGGTTCGCCACGCCTGCGACGTTGGCCGCCCAGCAGGCCCTCCGGCCTTCGGGGGTCTCCGCCGCGTCCACGGCGGTGTAGGCGGCCGCGTTGATGATCGTGCCGACGCCGCGCCAGGGGTAGGCGTCGACCGCCGCGGCGTCCGTGCAGTCGAAGTCGGGCAGGTCGAGCAGCTCCGCGTCCGGGAGCAGTGCCTGCAGCGCCCGGCCGAGCTGGCCGTTGGCGCCGACGATCACCGTGCGCAGCGGCGGCATCGGCCGCACGTCCTCCAGTTGCGGGTGGGCGGCGTCGGCGGCGGAGATCGTCGCCTCCGCCAGCGGGATCGGCCAACTGACGGCGACGGTCGGGTCGGCGAGGTTGAGGTAGGTGTACTCGGCCAGGGAGTCGCGGCTCCAGTGCTCGTTGACGAGATAGGAGTAGACCGTGCCGTGCTCGAGCGTCTGGTAGCTGTTGGCCACCCCCCGCGGCACGAACACCGCGGTTTCCGGGCCGAGTTCGACGGTGACCAGCCGGCCGAAGCCCTCGCCCGCGCGCAGGTCGACCCACGCGCCGAACACCCGTCCGGCAGCGATGGAGACCAGCTTGTCCCACGGCTCGGCGTGGAACCCGCGGGTGACGCCCGCGGTGGTGTTGTGGGCCACGCTGTGCTGCACCGGACCGAAGTCGGGCAGTCCGAGCGCGGTCATCTTCGCGCGCTGCCAGTTCTCCTTGAACCAGCCGCGGTCGTCGCCGTGCAGCGGCAGGTCGAGCACCAGCAGGCCGGGGATGGCCGTGGTGCGAACAGCGAGGTCCCCCATGCGCGGCAGGTTATCGCGTCCGCCGGACCCGGTGGGGTACCCGGAATGTGCGGGGCCCTTCGTGACGGGTCCGCTCGTTCCTCGCGAACCCTCCTCGCCCCGAAACCGCTCGTCGGGCCTGTCGAGACGCGCTGCCGGTGAATCCGGGCTCCGGAGCTCGGGTGCGGTGCTACTGGCCGACGGCCGCGTACCTGGCCTCGGTCGCCTGCTTCATCGGACGCCACCAGGCCTCGTTGTCGCGGTACCAGTCGATGGTGGCCGCGAGTCCCGACTCGAAGTCCTGGAAGGTGGGCGACCAGCCCAGTTCGGTGCGCAGCTTGGTGGAGTCGATGGCGTAGCGCATGTCGTGGCCGGCCCGGTCGGTGACGTGGTCGTAGGCGTCCGCCGGCCGGCCCATCAGCCGCAGGATCAGCTCGATGACGCTCTTGTTGTCCGACTCGCCGTCCGCGCCGATCAGGTAGGTCTCGCCGATCCGGCCGGCCTCGATGATCCGCAGCACCGCCCGGTTGTGGTCGGTGACGTGGATCCAGTCGCGCACGTTGGCGCCGGCGCCGTACAGCTTGGGCCGGATGCCGTCGATGACGTTGGTGATCTGCCGGGGGATGAACTTCTCCACGTGCTGGTACGGCCCGTAGTTGTTCGAGCAGTTGCTGATCGTCGCCTGTACGCCGAACGAGCGCACCCAGGCGCGCACCAGCAGGTCCGAGCCGGCCTTGGTGGAGGAGTAGGGGCTGGACGGGTTGTACGGCGTGGTCTCGGTGAACCGCTGCGGGTCGTCGAGCTCGAGATCGCCGTAGACCTCGTCGGTGGAGATGTGGTGGTACCGCGTGCCGTGCCGGCGGACCGCCTCCAGCAGCGTGTAGGTGCCGACCAGGTTCGTCTGGATGAACGGCGACGGGTCGCGCAGGGAGTTGTCGTTGTGGGACTCGGCGGCGAAGTGCACCACCACGTCGTGCTCGGCGACCAGGCGGTCGACGAGATCGGGATCGCACACAGAGCCTTCCACCAGGCTGAACCGGGATGCGTCCAGCCCGGCCAGCGATGCGCGGTTGCCCGCGTAGGTGAGTGCGTCCAGCACGGTGACCCGGTCGTCGCTGGACTCCAGGACGAGCTGTGCGAAGTTGCTGCCGATGAACCCGGCGCCGCCGGTCACGAGGATCCCCACCATGGGCCGAGATCCTACGGCAGCAGGCGGGCCGACGCCGATGGCACGTCCCGTTGGCTTGACGTCAGCCAAGATTCCACTTAGATTTTCTCAGGAAGTGCCTGGTCGGGGGGCGGGCAAACCTGTCGTCCAACCGAGGAATGCCATGACCGCCGATCCGAGACGCTTCTTCCGTGTTTCCCGAGCCGGCCGCCGGCGAGCGCTGGGCTGGTCCGCCGTGGTGATCGCCCTCGCGCTCGGCTTCTCACCGATGTCCGCGCCCGCGCAGGCCGCCGGCTCCGTGCCGGCCGCCGCCGAAGCCGGCACCGCCGTGGGGCTGTACAGCAACTCCGTGAAGCCGAAGACCCGCGCGGCCTCGAAGAAGGCGGTGAACGTCGGTGTCCGCTTCTCCAGCTCCGCCCCCGGCCAGATCGTCGGTCTGCGGTTCTACCGCACGACCAAGCAGAAGAAGGCCTACGTCGCGTCACTGTGGACCACGGGCGGCAGGCTGCTGGCCAGGGCCACCTTCCCGAAGTCTTCCAAGAGCGGGTGGCAGAGCGTCCGGTTCACCACGCCGGTGACCGCGACCGCTGGCACCACCTATGTCGCGTCCTACCTCGCGTCGGACGGCCGCTACCCGGTGGTCCGGAAGGCCTTCGCCAAGCCCTACACGCGCACGCCTCTGACCGTGCCGAAGAACGGTGGGGTCAGCCTCACCGCCAAGACCAGCAAGATGCCGACGCGGTCGTACAGCTCGTCCAGCTATCTGGTCGACGTGCTGTTCAGCCCGAGCGTGTCCGTGGCCACGCCGAGCCCTTCGCCCAGCCCGACGGCATCCGCTTCTCCGACGGCGTCTGCCTCGCCGACCGCGTCTGCCTCGCCGACGGCGTCCGCCTCGCCGACCGCCTCCGCCACTCCCACCGCGTCGGCGAGCCCGACCACGCCCGCATCGGGCGTTCCGGCTCCCGCGGCCTCCGGGAAGCGCTGGCAGCTGACGTTCAGCGACGAGTTCTCCGGGTCCGGCGTGGACAGCAGCAAGTGGTCCACGTGCTTCGACTGGAACTATGGCTCCTGCTCCGACTCGCCGAACCAGGGACGCGAGCGCTACATGGCCTCGCAGGTGCGGGTCAGCAACGGCGTGGCGAACCTCGTCGCCGAGCCGCTGTCACCCGCCGCCAGCGCAGGCAGCTGCTACCAGGGCAGATGTGACTACAAGTCCGGCATGCTCACCACCGCGCGGCTGCGGGCCGACGACGGTTCCGCCTACCGGTACTCGTTCACGTACGGCTACGTAGAGGCGAGGCTGAAGCTGGCCTCCAAGCCCGGGTTCTTCACGGCGTTCTGGATGCTCCCGAACAACCCGAACTACTCCTACGACACCGAGATCGACATCGCCGAGGTGCTCGGCGGCAACCCGAACACCGTGTTCATGAACTACCACTACAACGGCCGTGGCACCGCCTACACCCCGAACGTCGGCAACGGCAACAACGGCGCGTGCCAGGTGAAGGACTACACCAAGGACTTCGTCCGGATCGGTGTGGACTGGCAGGCCAACCACATCGCCTGGTACATCGACGGTGTGAAGTGCGGCCAGTTCAACGGCAACACCTCCACGATCGAGAACGGGCCGATGCACATCATCCTCGAGCAGATGGTCGACAACGACTGGCAGCGGAACTGGAAGCTGACCGCCGCCAGCGGCGCCAGCGACAAGGTGCAGGTCGACTACCTCCGGGTGTACCAGCAGCGGTGAGCCCGGTCCCGCGGGAAATCGCGGGCAGGGGACCCGGCCCGGACCGGTCGCGGCATGGGAGACTGTCACCGTGCGTGGCATCATCCTGGCTGGTGGGTCGGGTACCCGACTGCATCCGATCACCATCGCGACCAGCAAGCAGCTGGTCCCGGTGTACGACAAGCCCATGGTCTATTACCCCTTGTCGACGCTGATCCTGGCCGGCATTCGGGACGTCCTGGTGATCACCACACCCCATGAGCAGGACGCCTTCGTCCGGCTGCTGGGCGACGGCTCGCAGTTCGGGATCAGCATCAGCTACGCCAGCCAGCCCGAACCGAAGGGGCTCGCTCAGGCGTTCACGATCGGCGCGGACTTCGTCGGCGGCGAGAAGTCCTGCCTGGTGCTCGGCGACAACATCTTCCACGGCCAGGGCCTCGGCACGCAGCTGGAGCGGCTCGGCCACATCGAGGGCGCGGCGGTGTTCGGCTACTGGGTTGCTGATCCGACCGCCTACGGGGTCGTCGAGGTGAACGCGGACGGTCGTGCGGTGTCCATCGAGGAGAAGCCCGCCCACCCGAGGTCCCACTACGCCGTCCCCGGACTCTATTTCTACGATGAGGACGTGTGTGGGATCGCCGCCGAGCTCGCGCCGTCCCCGCGGGGCGAGTACGAGATCACCGACGTGAACCGGGTCTACCTCGAGCGGGACCAGCTGCACGTGTCGGTTCTGCCGCGTGGTACCGCATGGCTCGACACCGGCACCTTCGATTCGCTGAACGACGCGAGCAACTTCGTCCGCACCATCCAGGCCCGCCAGGGGCTCCAGGTCGGCTGCCCCGAGGAGGCGTCGTGGCGTCGCGGTTTCCTCAGCGACGCCGATCTCCTCACCAGGGCTGCGGCACTGGACAAGTCGGGCTACGGCCACTACCTCAGGCAGTTGGTCGAGCAGGAGTGAGCCGGGTGCGCCCGGCCCAGGTGGCTGGGGGCGTCAGGAGGAGCAGAGAATTCGGCGCCCCCAGCGCTCAGTACGCTCCGTCCGAACCGACCACGGCGCGCGCAGTCCGAGCCAGGATCATCAGATCCTGGGTCAACGACCAGTTGTCGACGTAGTACAGATCGAGCCGGACGGAGTCGTCCCAGGAGAGGTTGGAGCGACCCGAGACCTGCCACAGTCCGGTGAGGCCGGGGCGGACGTCCAGCCTCCTGCGGGTGTCGGAGTCGTACTGGGCCACCTCCGTGGCGAGCGCCGGGCGGGGTCCGACCAGGCTCATGTCGCCGCGAAGGGCGTTCCACAGTTGTGGCAGTTCATCGATGGAGAACCTCCGGATGAAGGCACCGATCCTGGTGATCCGGGGATCGTGGGCCATCTTGAACAGGGGTCCTGCTCCCTCGTTCCGGGCGATGAGCTCGGCGAGCCGCGCCTCCGCGTCGACGCACATGCTGCGGAATTTGAGGCACTTGAACGTGGTCCCCTTGAGGCCGACCCGCTCCTGCCGGAAGATCACGGGTCCGCCATCCTCGAGCTTGATCGCCAGAGCAGCCAACGCCAGCAACGGCGAGGCGAGCAGCAGGAGCAGCCCAGCGCCGACGATGTCGAACGTGCGCTTGATCCAGCGGGCGGCGGCGATGGCCTGCGGACGGTCCACGTCGACCAGCGGCAGCCCGGCGACCGGCCGGACGGCGAGCCGCTGCGCGCTGACGTCGCTGAGCGCGGGAACCACGATCATCTGGATGTCGCGCTCCTCCAGTTGCCAGGCCATCCGACGGAAGTCCGCGGGCGTGGCGAAGGATCCCTCCGCGAAGATCACCGTGCGGACCGCGTGCTCGTCCATCACCGTGACCACGTCGGACAGGCCGCCCAGCACGGGCACCCCGGCCGGTGTGTGGTGGCCCGAGTGGGACACGGCGCCGACGACCCGGTAGCCCAGCCAGCCCTCGCGGCGCAGCACCTTGGCGACGGCGTCGACGTGGTGGCCCTCGCCCGCCACGATCACCGGGGTCAGGAGAGCGCCGCGACTGTGGATCGCCACCATCAGCCGCCGGCGTGCGAAGCGGGCGGCGATCAGGCTGGCGGTGCCGACGGAGAACAGCAGCACGTACAGACCGCGCGGGAACTCCGCCTCCAGCAGGTAGCAGGTGATCCCGACCGCAGCGGCCAGACCGAAGGACGCGAAGAAGACCCGCTTGTACTCGGTTGCGCCGGCACGCAGGTGCCTGAGCTGGTCGGCCCCGAAGAGGTGCAGCGACACCAGCCATGCGCCCGCCAGCAGCGGCACCGCCCAGCGCACGATGCCCTCCGCATCGGTGTTGGGTGCCACGGGCCACAGCCCGTTCGCGAGCACACTGACGCCGAGCGCGCCCATGATCACGACGGCGTCGGTCAGAGTGAGCAGGAAGACCTGCACGCGTGCGGACAGCAGCCAGCCCAGACGATGTCTGGACGAACTCTGTGATGAGCTTGCGATCGCGTCGAGATACGCGCTGAACGTGGTCATGATCCCCCCGGTCTGACCAGATCCCCCTCAGCCTCCCCCCCGAAGGCTGCGTCGGCACCCACTCCCCCAAGCGGTAATCCGACTCGCTTGAAGTTTGCCAGATCGGCCGCTGCCGTGCCAAGGGTGGCCGCTCGCCGAGCGGCCGCCGTGGCGATGAATTCAGCTGCGGTTCAGGGAACGGACGGCGGTTCGTCGATCCCGACGGTGGACATGGCCTGCATTTCGTACAGCTCGGCGTACCGGCCGCGCCGGCCGATCAGCTCGTCATGCGTCCCGTGCTCCACCACTTCGCCATCGTGCAACACGTAGATCCGGTCGGCCCCGCGGACCGTGGAGAAGCGGTGCGAGATGAACAACGCGGACCGGCCGTGCAGTGCGGCGCGGAGGGTCGAGAACAGCTCGTGCTCCGCGCGCGGGTCCAGCGCCGCGCTGGGCTCGTCGAGGATGACCAGCGGCGCGTCCCGGTAGAAGGAGCGGGCGAGGGCCACGCGCTGCCACTGTCCACCGGAGAGGTCGACCCCGCCGGTGAACAGCCGGGACAGGATCGTGTCGAAGCCGTTCGGAAGTCCCGCCAGGGTGGCCTCCACGCCCGCGGACCGGGCTGCCGCCCGGATCCGCTCCGGGTCGGGCTGCTCGTCGATCCGGCCGACGGCGATGTTCTCGCCGGCGGGCAGCGCGTAGCGGACGAAGTCCTGGAACACCACGGTGACCCGCTCGCGCAGGCTGGCCGGCCGGAAGGTCTCGGTGTCCACGCCGTCCCAGAGGATCTGCCCCTCGCTGGGGGAGTACAGCCCTCCGATCAGCTTGGTCAGGGTGGTCTTGCCGGAGCCGTTCTCGCCGACGAGGGCGACGATCTCGCCGTCCCGGAGTTCGAGGTCGACCCCGCGGAGTGCCTCCTGCTCCGATCCCGGGTAGCGGAAGTGCACGCCCTCGACCCGCAGGGTGTCGAAGCCGACGGGGGCGTCGGTGCCCGGGCGACCGTCCGCGTCCGAGCCGAGGGTGAGGAAGTGGTTGAGGTCGTCCAGGAACAGCCCGGACTCGAAGATCGACTGCATGCCGGTCATCAGGGACTGGACCTGGGTGGCGAGGAACCGGATCGCCACGATGGCCGCGCCGGCGCCGCCGATGCTGATCTGGCCGTCCGAGATCAGCCAGACCAGGACGAGCAGGGTGGCGCCGAGCACCAGTGCGGAGCCGGTCTGTCCGAGGAGGTTCAGCACCATCCGTCGCTTCGCGTGTTCGCGCAGCGCGGTGAGGTAGTCGGTGTAGAGCGCGTCGAACCTGCGCAGGAGCCAGTGCCGCAGCCCGAAGGCGCGCACCTCCTTCGCCTCGTCCCGGCCGGTCTGCAGCAGGATGAAATAGCCGCGCAGCCGGATCCGGGGGGTCTGGGCGACCGAGAAGTCGAACTCCAGCTTCGACTCCCTGCGGCTGGTCAGCAGCACCGGGACGCCGCCGAGCACCACCAGCGGCAGCAGGATCGGCGAGATGCCGACGAGGGCGAGGCCCAGGCCGATGCTGGCCGCGAGCGACCCGATCATGGCCAGCAGGCCCTGGGTGACCTGGTGGGGCCGGACCATCGCGTTGGTCTGGACGCGGTTGAGCCGGTCGTAGAAGTCCGGCGACTCGAACTGCTGCAGGTCGACGCCGGTGGCGACAGTCAGGATCCGGTGCCACATCCGCCGGACGACCAGCTCGCCGAGTACCCGCTGCAGCTGGCCGTCGACGGCCGAGGCGATGGCGGTGAAGGCGGTCAGGGCGGCGAACACCAGGATCGGCACGACCACGGTGTCGACGCCCCGGCCGTCGCCGAGGGCGAGGATCGCGTTGAGCACGGCCTGGACCGCGAGCACGGACCCCGCGAGGGCGGCCGCCGAGAGCAGCTGCAGCACCGTGAGCGTGACCAGCACGCCCCGGCCGGCCGACCAGACCAGCCGGAGGCTGGTCCGGATGAGGCGGCTCAGGCGGCCCAGTGACTTGCGCTCGGAGCGGGCGGCGGCCCGCAGGGCGAGAGGATCGTTCGGGTCCACGGCCATAGCGCTGATCGATCCTTCCCCGGTGTTGCCGACCCGGCGGCCCCGGCCTCCCGGGGAGCCCGCCGCCATGCGCTACCGTAGCCCGAAGTCGAGGGGCTTGGCTGGTAGGCGGGAGGGGATCGCGATCGTGGGTCGATCCGTCCGGGAGCACGCGGTGGACCGTCTGCTGCTCGCGGTCTGCCGTCGGGACCCCCTCGGCCCGTGGGTCGCTGACCTCGACGCGGACGCGGTGCTGCCCGCCGTCCGCTACCACCGGGTCGCGCCGCTGGCGCATCTCGCGCTGCGCGACTCGCGTCCCGATCTCGCCGCGCTGCTGCGCGAAGACCGCGACCGCGCGCTCAACCACCACCTGCGCGTGACCATGGTGCTGGCCGGTCTCGGCGAGTTGCTCGATGACATCCCCTGGCTGGCGTTCAAGGGACCGTTCCTCTCCGAGCTGGCCCATCCCGTCCCCGGGCTGCGGTCGTACGGCGACGTGGACGTGCTGGTGGCGGCGTCGGACCTGCAACGAGCCTACGAGCGGGTGTACGAGGCGGGCTGGCGCGCGGTCGACACCGTGTACACGCTGCGCCACCCGGTGCTGCCCGGGGAGATCACCATCGGCAATCTCCTCCGGGTGCCCGTCGACCTGCACTGGGCGCTCGTGCATTCCCGGCCGTTGCGGGAGCGGTTCCCGCTTCCGGTGCGGGACGTGCTCGAACGCCGCGCCCCGGCGACGATCGGCAGTGCCCGCGCATGGGTGCCGGACGACGCGGACGCACTCGTCCACGTCTGCCTGCACGCGGCGCTCGCCGGTGCGACGAAGCTGCTGCACCTGCTGGACGCGGACCAGCTCGCCCGCCGCCAGCAGGACTGGGACGCGGTCGCCGCGCGGGCCCGGGCGTGGGGCGCCGCGGCCACCACGGCTGTCGTCCTCGGCCGCGCCGCCCGGCTGCTCGGTACGCCGGTCCCGGACGGACTGGGCAGGGAACTGGGGTTGTCCCGGGCGTTCGAGAGGGCGCTGGCGGCCGTCGACTCCCGCTGGCCTGCCGTCGCGGTTCGCGGCGACTTCTCGATGCCGCGGCGGGTCGCGATGGGCGTCCGGCCCGGCCTGCTGTGGACGGTGGGGTCGATGGCCCGCAGCGCCGTCACGCGAGTCGGCCAGCGGCTGCGGCCGGAACCCGAGCCGCCGATCGTGCCCGCGGACGCCGCGACGGTCGCGCAGTACTTCGCCGCGGTACAGCGGGCCACCGACGACCCGGGATGGGCCTGAGCCCGAGCC
>NZ_JARKPQ010000120.1 GCF_029975155.1 Propionicimonas sp.
CCTGCCTCCAACACCGGCAACCACGGTGAGAGCGTGCCACCAGCCGCCTGTGCACATCGGCGGTCGAACGCACCCGGCGCGGCATAGAGCGCGCCTCGGGTACCGCAAAGCCGACAGGCCACCCTCGCGCACCATGCGGCATGTCCGTACGTCTGGCCTGGCGATCGCGGCGGGTGGCGGCGTCTAAGTTGGTTGACGGAACGACAACCAAGATAGATACTTGATCCATCGTCAACCAACTCGCAGGGAGGCGCCGCATGGACGCCCACGAGCAGCCCACGCCTGAACAGGCCCGGGCCAGCCTCGAGCAGATCACCGCGTCACGCACCGCCGCCGCGCAGGCCACCCGGCGGCCCGCCTGGATCGATCTGGGCATGAGCACCACCGCGGGCGCCACCGTCGGCCTCGGGACGGCCGGGCACTGGGTGGCCGCGATCGCCGTCCTGGTCGTCGGCTCGCTCGTGTTCGCGGTGGCCCTGCACCGGCAGGCCCGCGGCCGAGGGCAGGTGCTGGACCAGCGCGCCATCGGGGCTCGCGCGCTCAGGTTCGCCCTGCTGTACGCCGTGCTGTTCGTCCTGGGCCAGGTCGAAGCACCACCCGACTGGCAACCCTGGTACTCCCTCGGGGTGGGGCTGATCGCGGCCGTGGGCGGCTACGCCTGGCTGCGCTGGGAGGACCGCTACCGCGTCCGGCGCCTCGCCGCCGGGGACTACGACCGCTACGACCTCCTATGAGCTGGGAAACCCCCGCCCCCCGGTTCGACGACCTGATCCACGCCCCGACCCGGCTCCGGATCACCGCCGCCCTCGCGACCGCTACCGACCTGGAGTTCAGCGCCCTCGAAGACGCCCTCGGGATCTCGACATCACTGCTGTCCAAGCAACTCAAACTGCTCGCCGACGCCGGCTACCTCACCCTCGAGAAACGCCCACAACCCTTCGGCAGACCACGAACCTGGATCCAGCTCACCTCCGCAGGACGCACCGCCTACCTCGGCCACGTCCAAGCGCTCCGGCAACTCACCGAACCCGAGGGAGTATCCGACGAATAGGCCACCGGGTCGCGGCAATTGAGGGCGGTCGTGCTCGGGTGACCACCCAGCCGTCAGGCTACCCTCGCACACCGCGGCATTAGATGCGCGTGTTGAGCTTCGAGTGCGGAGAATCCACGTCGCCGCTGTCAGTGCTGTCCGCGAGCAGGGGTTCTGTCCTGCCCTATTCGCCTTCGCTGCCGCGTGGATCGGGACTTGGATTCAGATGGTCGGCCAACTGTCGCGGTTGAGCCAGACGAATCCGCATGTCATTCGCCGCCTTAACCTCGCGCTTTCATGAGGGTGGGGTCTGACTCGGTGGTTTGAACAGCGAAAGTGCTTCCGGCTTGGGAGAATGTGATTGTCGAAGTCCCAATCACCCACGCGAAGGAAGCACTTTCAACGTGAAGCGTACCGCCGCGTATCCCCAACCCCGCCACGACGCCGGAGCCACCCGCGTGGTGGGTCAGGCCGGCGGGATGCTGCTCACGAAGACGGCCGTGGTGACCGGCCTCACCCACGGGTTGTCGACGGCGTTGGCGCCGTGGCGCAAACCGTTCGCGACCCACGACCCGGGCAAGATCCTGTCCGACCTGGCCATCACTCTCGCCCTGGGAGGCGACTGCCTCGCCGACGTCGCCCTGGTCCGCAGCGAGCCGGACGTGTACGGGAAGGTGGCCTCGGACCCGACCATCTCCCGGCTGATCAGCCTGCTCGCCGCCCGACGCACCGACCGCGTTGAAAGCCATCAACGACGCCCGCGCTGAAGCCCGGGCCCGCGCCTGGTTGCTGGCCGGTGAGCAAGCCCCCCACCACGCCGCCAGCGTGGAGCAGCCGCTGGTCGTCGACGTCGACGCCACCTTGGTGACAGCGCACTCGGACAAGGAACACGCGAAACCGACGTTCAAGAAGGGGTACGGGTTCCACCCTTTGTGCGCGTTCGTCGACCACGGCCAAGAGGGCACCGGGGAACCGTTGGCGATCCTGCTCCGACCCGGCAACGCCGGCTCCAACAAGGCCACCGACCACATCACCGTCCTCCGGCAAGCGTTCCGACAACTGCCGGGACTGCCCAACCACAGGCCCGGGAAACGCGTGTTGGTCAGGGTGGATGGTGCCGGCTACAGCCACGACCTGCTCAACTGGCTCACCGGCCAACGGGTGCAGTACTCGGTCGGGTTCACCCTCCC
>NZ_JARKPQ010000311.1 GCF_029975155.1 Propionicimonas sp.
TGGCGTTGATCCGCCCGTCCCAGCGGCGCTCGGTACCCTCTCCGGGGGTGGCGTGTCTGAGCGGCCTAAAGCGCGCGCCTCGAACGCGCGTGAGGGGCACCCCTCCGAGGGTTCAAATCCCTCCGCCACCGCCATATCCGGGGACAGGTCCAATTCCCGTTCAACTGAACGGGAATGGGACCTGTCCCCGGTCATTCAGCCCTGGTCGGCCGGGTAGAGCGGACGGCGGCGCAGGACCAGCAGCCAGGCCGCGGCTCCCGCGAACAGCCATCCGGCCAGCAGTGCCGAGCGCGGCCACAGGCCGTCGGCGGGTGCCTCGACCAGGGTGTTGCCACCCGGCACCCACGACAGCAGGGTGGACGCCAACTCGGTCGGCAGGACCCATCCCGCGAGGGTGGCCGAACTCGGCGCTACCGCCTGGAGGCCGGCCCGGACCAGGCCCAGCAGCACGAACGGCACCATCAGGCCCACGGCGATCGCGAGTCCCTTGCTGCGCGTCGTCATGGCGACCACCAGCCCGAACTCGTAGTGCAGCAGCAGGGCCGCGACCAGCGACACCGTGGAGACCACCCAGAACTGCCCGGTGGCCGCGGCCCCGAATCCGGGGTCGGGCAGCCCGAGCACCACGGACGCCAGGGCCGCGGACGCGGCGCACGCCACCCCCAGCAGGACGGACGCCAGCACCCCGAACAACAGCTTGCCGCCGGCGACGGCGCGTCGTCCGCCCACGGCGAGGGCACCGGCGAGCATCCCGTCGGAGGCGTCCGAGAGGTAGGCCTGCAGACCGAGGGCGACCATCAGCGCCAGCGCGAGCGTCTGGTTCCGCTGCGCCAGCGACACCACCTCCAGCGACGTGGCAGGAACGCCCTCGCCGCGCAACCAGCCGAACGCGGCCAGGAACGCCCAGGGGCTCGCCAGCGCGACCACGATCGCCACGGCCGCGATGACCACGTTGCGCCGGACGGTCGTCACCCGGATCGCCTCCGTGACACATTCGTGCCACCAGCGGGCCGGTCCGCGCGCGGTCATGCCGCCACCTCCGTCCGCAGCAGGTCGGACGAGGTCAGGGCGGCATCGAGGGTGACCACCTCGTCCCAGACGCCCAGCAGCGGCACGCCGTGGCGGTGGCACAGTCCCAGGACGTCGGCCATCGAGCGGCCGGGCACGCTGAGCCGGCCGTCCGGCTCGACCTGGGCAGTGACCGCCCACTCCCGGCTGACCAGGCTCGCGAAGGCGGACGGGTCGGGCGTCCGCACCTGCACCCGGCCGGGGGAGGATCGGGTGACCAGGCCTTCCACCGTGCCGGTGAACGTGACCCGTCCGCCGGCGAGCGCCAGCAGTTCGGTGCAGCACCGGGAGAGCGGCAGCAGTTCGTGGGAGGAGACGACCACGACCCGGCCCGCGGCGGCCGCGCGCAGCACCAGACCCTCCAGCGTGGCCACGCGGGTGGCGTCCAGCGCGAGGAACGGCTCGTCCAGCAACAGCAGCGGTGCCCGGGACGCCAGCGGCGCGAGCAGGCTCACCGCGCGCTGCTGGCCCAGCGACATCGCCCTGGGCCGGCGGTCCAGCAGGGTGGTGAGCGTCAGCTCTGCGACCAGGGCCTCCAGCCGGTCGCGGTCGATGAGCGGCAGCCGGGCGACCACCCTCAGGTGCTGCCGCAGCGTCCGATCGCGGTGGAAGCCGGGATGGGTGGTCATCAACGCCGCCGGCGCCTTCGGCGAGATCGTGCCGGCGTGGGCGACCAGTCCGGCGAGGGTGTGCAGGAGCGTGGACTTGCCGCTGCCATTGGGACCGACCAGGGCGTGGGCGCGTCCGCCGGCCAGCCGGAAGCCGACCCGGTCGAGCACGGCCCGCTCACCGCGCCGCACCGACACGTCCGCCGCCACCAGCTCCGTCATCGGCTCGTGCCCGGCCAGGGCCCGTCGCGGCAAGGCGCGCTCAGTCATGACGCACCTCGCTCAGCACGAACGGTGGCTGGACGTAGTGCGCGGCCGCGCGCTCCGCGCGGACCCCGTCCGGCAACTGGTGGCCCGTGGTGAGCACGAGGCTGTCGCGGGCACGTTCGGCGATCAGCTCGACCATGCGGGCGCGCGACTCCGCGTCCACGCCGTTGAACGGCTCGTCCAGGCACCAGACCGGCTCGTCGCCGGCCCAGTTGCAGACGAACCAGGCCTTCTTCAGCGACCCGGTGGAGAGCGAGTCGGCGGCCTTGTCCAGGTGTGGCTCCAGGCCGAGCTCCGCAGCCGTCGCCACCAGCGGCGAGAGGGCCTCGCCGTAGCGGCGGGCGTACAGGTGCAGGTGGTCGGAGACGGTCACGCCCGGCACGAAGGCCGGCTCGGCGCGGACGAGGTGCAGCGTGGGCACCCGGTGGCCGGCGCGGACGATCAGGTCGCCGACGACGATGTCGCCCGTCAACGGCGCGAGGTAGCCGGCGAGCACCTCGAAGAGGGTGGACTTGCCGGCGCCGTTGGGACCGTCCAGCTGGAACCAGCCCGGTCCCTCCAGCCGCATGGCGAGGCCGGCGAACACCGGCTCGTCGCGCCAGTAGCCGGCGCTCAGCCCGGTGATCCCGATGCCGTGGCGGCCCAGGCTCACGGCCGGGTCCGGGGCGACCAGATGGTCATGCGTCGCGGAGAGAGCCATGCGAACACTCCTGTCAGGATCAGCGGCAGCGGCCAGCCCGCCGCCGGGTGGACGGTGAACAGCAGCCAGCCGCCCATGACGAGCAGCGACTGGAGTAGGGCGAGGATCAACAGCCGGGTCTCGGTCAGCCCGCCCGCGCCGGGCCGGGCGACGACCGCGTCCGCGACGAGGGTGGCGATCGGAGCCAGGAGGACGACGCCGAGGGCGGCCCCCACGCCGATCCCCGCCGCGGTGACCAGCAGGACGAGGACCGCGGCCAGCAGCGGCGCGGCCGCGGCATAGGCGACGGCCGCGAGGCCGACCGTGATGCGGCCGGGCGACTCACCGCGCTCCACGTGGTGGCGCAGCCGCATCAGCCCCGCCGAGGGGCCCGCGGACGTCAGCCGGGTGACGCAGAAGGCCATCAGGGCCGCCACCAGCAGGATCCCCACCAGCTGCCGGGGAAGGGCGCTCAGGTCGAGGCCGGAGGTCGCCAGCGCCACGATGGCCGCCACGGCCCAGCGCAGTTCGGGAGCGCCCCAGACCTGCACGAGCCAGCCCGGTCCGGCCACGGGGAATCCCGCGCGGGTCGCCCGCCCGACGGCCGGGCGGACGGCCGGGCGCGCCGCGTCCGGCAGCCGGCGGAAACCACCGTCGGCCGCCACCGTCCGGACGAGGAGCACGGCGCCGGCGACGGCGGCCACGACGCACGCGATCGCCACTCCGGCCGGATGCGTCACGGCCCAGACGCTGAGCCGGGCGGCGACCGGGTCGGTGGCCCGGGCGTCCCAGAGGGGACGCAGCGCGCTCGCCGCGACCCCCACGACGGCACCGGCCAGCGCCGCGCCGAGCAGGCGGCGGACGGCAGGACCCACGGGCTGGACGACCCTCTCCAGCGGCCGGCTGAGCCGCCCGGCGACCAGGCCGAGCCGCAGCACCTCGACCGCGAGGGCCACGGCGAGCAGCAGGAGCGCCAGTCGGTGCTCCGCCGGCGTCAGGGCACCGACGGTGAACAGGGCGGCCACCGGCGTCCAGGCGACGGCCAGGACCGGCAGCCGGGGAAGCACCTCGTGGGTGAGTACCACGTCGCCGCAGGACAGGCCGAGGCCCTGCCACGCGGCCCGGTCCTGGCGGGCGGCGACCGGGTCGGCGGAGGCGAGCCCGAACACCTGGCCCAGGCCGAGCGCCGTCCCCGCGAGCAGCGGCACCGCGCACACGAACACGAAGTGGGTGCCGTTGGTCAGCCCGCCGGCGGTACCGTCGAAGAAGCCCGGCACCGCCCGGACCGCGAGGGCGGCAGCGTCCCCGAAGGCGTGCATGGCGGCGAGGGTGAACAGGCCGGCGCCGAGCGCGAGCAGCCCCAGCGCCACGGTCACCAGCACCGGCGGCACGGCGAGCGAGAAGCGGGACAGCAGCCGCACCACCCACAGGTCCCAGGCGGCCGCGAGCCGGTCAGCGGGCGAAGTGCGAACGGCTCTCATCCCGCATCCTGTCGACCTTGGTGACCGCGGCCCACAGCGAGATCGCGAACATGACGATCGCCGCGACGGTCAGGAGGAACTGGCCGGGGTCCCCGAACAGCCAGGCGGTGGCGAACACCATCACCCCACAGCCGCCCAGGACGGAGAGCGCGAGCCCGGGACGGGCTCCGCCGAAGGGCAGCAGCAGCGCCAGCACGACCATCACGGCCAGGTTGAGCACCGTCCCACCGACGAACTTGGGATCGGCCCGGCCCGCCAGCAGGCCCTGGACCATCCCCACGGCCGGAACCACCATCAGCAGCAGCGTGACGGCGACGCACAGCTTGAACATCTTCGCGAACATGACACGTTCCTCTCGGTGGAGTGGTCAGACGAAGGGCAGGACGGCGACCAGGGCCGCGTCCGCGAGCCGGAACCGGGCCCGGCGGGGGCCGGGCGCGAGGAACACGGCCGCAACGGCCGCGGCGGGGTAGACCAGCAGGAACGCCGGCGTCGTCCAGGGGTGCAGCACCCCGGTGACGGCGGTGAGCAGGTCGGGGACGACCAGGCCGACGGTGGCGACGCCGCTGAGCCAGAACGGGAACACGTGCCGGCGGAGCCGCTCGGGACGGGAGCGCGAGCCCAGCCGGCGCAGGACCGCGAGCGCGACCAGCGACACCACCAGGCTCAGCGCGAGGCCCATCGCGGACCCGGCGGCCAGCGCGGTGGCGAGCATGTCTGCGGGGAGATCGGCCAGGTCGGGACCCTGGTCGATGTTCGCCGCGACATAGGCGTGCAGCACGGGGTACTTCGCCGCCTGGGCCGCCGCGACGGCGGCCGCGGTCGTCCAGAACCACAGCCGGCCGGGTGCCCGGACGGGGACGGAGGAGACGGCGGCAGCGGGTGCCGCGAGGCTGGTCGAGGTCATGGCGGGTCCTTTCAGGCGATGGTGAGGCGCTGGGCGGTCAGCGCGATGGAGAGGGTCTCGGTCGCCGCGGCGAGGGTGAGGACGGCGAGCGCCAGGCCGAGCGTCCGCAGTGCCCGCGGCAGCGTGCCGTGGGTGGCGGGCCGGGATCCCGGGCGGAGCAGCTGCAGGGCCGGCACCAGCCCGGCGGCGCCGGCGAGCACGAAGCCCAGCAACTCGAGCGGGGTGTAGGCCCAGCAGCGCAGGACGGTCTCGGCGACGCCGAGGGCCGCGACGGACACCGCCATCGACCACCCCAGCATCGCGCCGACCAGCAGCAGGAAGACGCCGGTGGAGATGCCGAGGGTGACGGCGCCGGAGAACAGCCCGAGCGCGACGGCGCTGTTCCGCAGCAGGATCGTGGTGAAGGTGCCCCAGTCGGCGGGCGGCAGCACGCCGGCGTCCGCGGCCACCGCCGAGACCGCGCTGTCGGAGGCGAGCACGGCGGTGAGCACGGTCGCGGCCAGGATCAGGCCGGCGGCCACCGCGGCTTCGACGCCGGGGACGCGGGGCGAGGTGGACATGGACGATCCTTCCGCGGGGGGAGGGGCGGTAGGCGGCCGCCCCTCCCCGGAGGGTGGGGGGTTCAGGCGACCACGGCTGCCTTGCCGGCCTTCCACAGGATCAGCTTGAGTGCGCCCCACAGGCCCGCACCGACGAGGCCGCCGGTGGCGGCGATCGCGGCGAGGAACATCGCCCAGCTGCCGACCTCGACGGCCTTCGCGATGGCAGTGGCGGTGGCGGCGCTGACGCCCAGCGTTCCGGTCAGCCACATGGCGCTGGCGACGCCGACGACCAGGCCGATGGTGGCGATGACCACCGCCGTCGCGGACTGGATCTTCTTCATGGTGAGCTCCTTCCCTGGAGTTCGTCTCCCCTCCCGCTCTGGGAGGTGGCGGGCTCATCGTCGGCTCGCCACCCGGGTGGCCGACAGGGTCGAAGGGGTGGCCGTCGCGGCACTTTGGTGCCGTGGATGCCAGACTGGAGCCGTGGCGCGAAATCACCCTCTTTCGGGCACCGAACGTCAATCCGGCATCTGGCGATGGATCACGCGGGATCCGGTGGCGACGCTCGCATTCACTGTTGCCGGCCTGTTCGCGGTCTCCATCCTCGCCTTCGGCGACTGGTCCCGGCCGGGGGAGCTTGCCGTGGAGGTCGCTCTCTGCCTGGCCGCGGGGAGCTCGGGCCGGTGGCTGGTGCCCGGCGGAATCACGACCGGCGTGCTTCTGAGCGCCCTTGCGCTGCTCAGCCTCGAGGCCCCGCGCTTCTCCACCCTGACCGTTCAGCTGGTGTTCCTCGTGGCCGGCAGTCGTGGCCGCTGGTTGGTGATCGCGCTGTTCGCGGTCTGGTACCTGCCGGTCCTGGCCATGCTCGAGGCCGGTGGCTTCTCGCAGCCAGATCGTTACCTTGCCGCGCTGGGCGTCGGGGTGTTCGGGCTCGGACTGGCGGTCACGATCGGCTGGTTCATCCACCGGCAGGTCCGCGCCCGCGAGCGGCTCACCCTCGACCACTCCCGCGCGCTGACCGCGCAGCGGCAGGCGATCGCTCGCGATCTGCACGACACCGTGGCGCAGGCGACCACGGCGATCGTGCTGCGCGCGGAGTCGGCCAAGCTGCGCCCGGAAGCCGATCCGGAACTGCTCGTCGACCTCGACTACATCGCCACGGTCGGCCGCAACAGCCTGCGCGACCTGCGGGGGATGCTGCGCGCCATGCGCAGCGCGGGCAACGATGCCGTGCCCGACCTGGCGCTGCGCACGACGAGCTTCCGGGAGCTGCTCGACGCCCAGGTGGCCGTGCTCACCGAGGCCGGCTTCGATGTGCGGGTGCTGGTGCAGGTCCGGCCGGAGCAGCTGCCCACGTCGATCGGCTACACGCTGAACTGCGTGCTGAGCGAGGCCACGACGAACATCCTGCGGCACGCGCGGCCCGGCGCCCGCTGCGCGATCATGGTCTCCGCGTCCGCGAGCGAGCTCGAGATCCTGGTCAGCAACGAGGTGGGCGGACGCACGCCGGTCCCGTCCAACCGGTTCGGGCTGATCGGGCTCACCGAGCGGGTGAGCGCCCTCGGCGGGACGGTGGACGTGCTGTCCCGGGAGCGGAACTGGGTGCTGCAGGTCCGGCTGCCGCTGATCCCCGACGCCGCGATGACGAGTGTGGAGGAGTAGCCGTGAACGCTGACCCCGAGGTGATCAAGGTGCTGGTCGTCGACGACGACCCGATCGTGCGGGCGGCGCTGGCGTCCTATTTCGAGCAGGCCCCGGACACCGTCGTGGTGGGCAGCCCGACCGACGGGCTCGAGGCGGTCGCGGCCGCCCGCGGCGACGTGGACGTGGTCGTCATGGACGTGCGCATGCCCGGGCTGGACGGACTGGAGGCCACGCGGCAGATCCGGGCCACCGGCGAGGAACGGCCACGCGTGCTGCTGCTGACCTCCTTCGACGAGGACGCCCTGGCCAGGGACGCGATCATCGCCCACGCGAACGGGCTCCTGCTGAAGACGGCCACCCCGAAGGCGATCGTCGACGCGGTGCGCGCGGTCCACCACGGCTCGACGGTGTTCTCGTCCGAGCCGTTGACCCGGCTGGTGCAGAGTGACACGCCGTCCGTCGCACCGCCCGCGCACCTGCACCTGAACCGGCGCGAGCAGGAGATCCTGCAGCTGCTCGCCCAGGCCTACTCCAACGCGGAGATCGCCGAACAGCTGTACCTGTCGGAGTCGACCGTGAAGACCTATGTGTCGTCGGTGATGGCCCAGCTGGGGGTGGACAGCCGGCTGAAGGCGGTCGTCCGGGCGTTCGAGTGGAACCTGATCGAGCGCTGAGCGGTCCTTTCGGGGAGCAGGACGGCACTTTCGTCGGGTTCGGCCGACGCCGCGTCCCGGCTAGCTTCTGGTGCCAGCCCGCACAGACGCGGATGCGACCGAACCCTGGGAGGACCACATGAAGCCCGTCACCATGATCATGACGCTCGCCGCCACCGTCGTGCTGGCGCTACCCGCTGCCCCGGCGTCCGCCGCCCCGGTGACCGCGGCTTCGGTGTCACCGAACAGCCCGGCCTACTGCCTGGTGTTCCCGATCCTGCCGCAGTGCCGGTACCTCCTGAACTGACCGGCGGCCGTCCCGGTTGTCCTGTCCGAGGTGGCTCATGGGAAGAGCGGTTCGTCTGGGGCGCACCTCGTGATCGAAGGTTTGCCCGGCGAGGTTAGGAAGCGGGCGACGGCGGCGCTCGCACAGTTCGATCTGTCGAGCACGGCATGCCCCCAGGTGTGCACGACGGTGAGAAGCCAGCCGTTAGTGCTGGCTCGTGCGGTCGCTTTAGCCCCGGCGAGTCCCGTAACGGGGTCATGCTCGGCAGCGAGCACCAAGAGCGGGATGTTGGTGCCCCGGCTCGTCACCAACTGGGCCAGGGCACGATTGGCCGGACGCCACCCCGCGCATGCGGACAGGCTTGACGTCCAGTACATGCCGAAGCCCGGATACCGACGTTCAGCTGTGGTTGCGTCGGCGATCATCGCCCGGCGCGTCTGCGGTTCCGCCGTCTCCGAACAGATGATGCCGTCGACCAGCGCCACGCGGTCGGACATGTCGACTCGCGGCACGCCGGCAACAAGCGCTGGTCGGCGCGCCAGACTGCTCAGCACGGCCGGGTCGACTCGCTGTGGGAGTTGTCGCCGCGACTGTTCGGGGTTGGCCAGGTCTGCCAACGCGACGATCTGCGAAAACATCAGCTGATAATCGTCAACCCCGTACTCGTTGAAGTGGTACAGCAGGTTGATGATCGTGTTCTCCAAGGCGGAAAGGTCGAAGGTTCCATAGCCATCGATTTCCAGCGACCGCTTCCGCAAGTAGTCCATGAGGAAGGTGTACCTCTCCCTGATTTCGGCGCTCTGCGGGCAGCGCTCGGCACCGATCTTTTCGCAACGCACGAGGGCGGTCCAGAAGGCGTCGGACGAGGCCTCCGGAGTACCAAGACGCGTCCACAAGGTCGATGTGGACCTGAAGGTCGCCGTGGTGAAGGCTCGAACATCGACAGCACCGTCAAAGACGAGAGAGCGCACAGTTGGTCCGAACAGATGGGCATACGCGAGACCGAGAATGGCTCCGTAGGAGATCCCGTAGTAGCTGGCTCGGGCTTCGCCTAGGGCTGCTCGGACGGCATCGAGATCGCGGGCATTGTCGACTGTGCCCAGATGGGTCAGCAGCCGCCCGGAACTCAGGCAGCTCGACCGGAGCCAGGGGTCGAGGACCGACATCTGCTCCTTGAGTTGCGCGCGGTTCGCCGGCATGACCGTGTAGCTGACGCCAGGAGGCTCGCCCTGGGCGCAGGTGAGTCGGGCTGAGTCCCCCACCCCACGCGGATCGACGGCAACGATGTCGAACCGCGCAGCGAGCTCCGCCCCCGCTCCATCAACGAATCCTTGAAGGCTCCCCGTTGCTGACAGGCCGGGTCCCCCGGGGTTGTAGAACAGCAAGCCGATCCGATCGGCCGTGGGTCCGGTCGCCCGGTAGCGCTTCACGGACAGGACGATCCGGTCGCCGCTCGGCCGGGCGTGGTCGAGCGGCACGCTGATCCCCGCGCAATCAGAGCGAGCGTCGTCGGCGCAGGCACGCCACTGGATCGGATCGGGTCCAGCAGCAGGAGCTGGTGTTGCGACCGCGGGGGCGAGGACCCCGCTGATCGCCAGCAGCGTGGCGCCCAACACCGACAACAGGGACCGACGCAGTGCCCTGGAGCTGGATCGGTACACGTCAACCCACTCGTCCGGACGGCGACACGCTCTTCGCCGCCTTTGCCGCTGCGCCGGTGGCGACCAGGATCCACGCGAGCCCCGCGATCGCGAGGACCCACTGGATGCCAGCGATCAGGACGGGCGCCTGGCTGACGAAGAGCATCGCGATCACCGCGGGCGGCAGGAGTGCGATGGACCCCATCCTGACGTGGTAAAGGGCTGCCCTGTGGCCCGCGATCCACGCCTCGTCGGATTCCATCAGCGATGGGATCCTGATTCCGGACCAGGCGTTCCGGCGTGCCACCGGGCGGCTTCCGAGGATGCAGACCACGGAGAATGCCGCCCAGTCGACGAGCAGCAGAAGAAACCCGATGATGGCGATGACCGTGTAGTCCATGATCATTCCCTTCTGTTGTGCGATGACCGCCGGGCGTCGAATGTCCCGGCGAGTAGGGGGTGAGAGCCGGACCCATTCGACTCCTGAGGGACGGCACTGGAGCAGGTCAGGCAGCCCGACTCGAGCGATAGCTGCCGGTCTGCATATCGCAGGATCTCGGCATCGTGGGAGATCAGCACGGTTGTCGCGGACCTCTTGCCGTGGCGCAACAGGTGACCGAGCGCAGCAACGGCGCCCCGATCTGCGGCTGACGTGGGTTCATCGAGAATCAACACCGACCCTCCGTGGTAGAGGGCCCGGGCCAGGGCGATCCGCTGCCACTCCCCGATGGACAGTTCGGATCCACCGAACTCCCGTCCCAGGGGAGCGTCCAGCCCGTCCGCGAGAGAGCGGATCCGTGGCTCCAGCCCGATCTCGTCCAGAATCGCCCAGAGGCGAGAGTCGTCCACTGAGTCCTTCGCTTGGCAGGCCGTGATGTTGTCCCGCACCGTCCCCACGAACTGCACCTGCTGCTGGAACAGGGCGCTGCAGCTGCCCGGCGCGAATTGCCCGTCCGCGAGCGCGAGTTCGCGTCCGTTGATCAGGATTCGGCCGCGATCGGGATGATAGACGCCGAGGAGGAGCTTCATCACCGTGGACTTGCCTGAGCCGTTCGGCCCGGCCAAGCCCACCACCTCTCCCGGAGCGATCTCGAAGCTGAGCCCCTGGATGGTCGGCGATTCCTCGCTGGGGTAGGTGAACCAGACGTCCTCGAACGCGATGCCCGGCGGCTCAGGAATGGACGGGCCCACGGCGGGGTCGCGGGCTCCGGGCGTGTCGAGGAACCCGAACAGGTCACCGAGCCGGAAGCGATGGCTGTACAGGCCCGCGGCCCCGGCGAACAGCTGCTGGCAGACACCTTGCACCGCCGCCGCTCCAACCATGAAGCCGGCGAACCAACCGACGTTGGCCGCGTCGAGGGACCGGAAGATCGCGAGCAGGTAGGCTGCCGCGGTCATCCCGGCCGCGACCCCGACGAGAAGCATGCTGGCGAGCCACCGGCGTCGGAGCACGATGGTGTCCTGGCGCATGAAAGCCGCCAGTTCGCGGGTGAACACGGCGAAGAGCCGACGGTCCACCGCCAGCAGCCGGATCTCCGGTAGCCAGAGCCGGTCCGAGAGAAGTTCGCGCACGTACTCGGCGAATCGAACCCGATCGACGCGGCCCACTTCGATCTGCCACCCGATCTGGCTGTAGAAGAGGCTCCCCAGCAGTGCTGGTACCGGGGCCGCGACCACGAGCAGCGCAATGAAGGGATCCCAACTGATCATCAGACCCGACAGCGTGACCAGCGACACGAGACTGCCCAGGACGCCCACCGTGTCGGTGAGAACGGGTCCGGCAGCGCTGGCCAGCGAGTCCGACGCCAGCTGTTGGAAGTCCCGGATCGACGGCGACTCCAGCTGCGAAAGGCTGAGATCTGCGCACTTCTGCGTCAGCTGCAGCCGCAGTCGTCGGATCAGGTCGAGCTGGATCCGGTTCACCAGATAGGTCGACACCAGTGAGAGGAGCGGGCCAACTGTCGCGACCAGGACCAGGGTGATGCCCAGGCGGCTGGCCTCGGCGGCAGCACCCGGATCGGCCGTCATGATGGCCGTGGACACCGCTGAGACGGCGAGCCCGGTCAGGCTCACCACCAGGGGTGGTGTCAGAGCTCCCAGGGCAGAGGTGGTCAGCACGGCAACGAGGCCACGCTTGTGCCCCCGGGCCGACTCTGCGAGGACCCGGACGAGTGGGTGCGCCGAGATGGTCATCGAGGTTCCGCTCAATCGGTGTTCATGGTCGCTAGGTACCATCCACCGGCTGACTCGTCGGGGGACGACCGGGCCAGACTGGCGACGGCGACACCAGGGGTGTGGAGACCGACGCGCAGGTAGTAGAAGACCACCTCGTCGGCACCGGCGGCGCGATAGCCCACCGAAAGCTCCTCCGCGAGCGCGGCGTGCGCCGTGGCGCCCGCACCCCGCCCCTCGGTAGCAAGAATGGTCCATGCCATCCCCCGGCACCACGCACCCTCGGGGTTCGTGCTGACCCGGCCGGCGATGGTCATCTGAACATGCAGACCGTGCTCACCGGCGATCTCCCTCAGTCGCGGAAGCCCGAGCACTTCCCCCTTCGACGCCAGGGTCACGCCCAGGGTCTGGGCCACGCCGGTCGGCGACAGCACTCCAGCCAGACCGGAGAGGATGCGCCACGTGACGTCCATGCCGTCGGGTCCCCCATTCCCGACGAATCCGTAGGCCAGCCCGTCGGGGACGGGAACGAGCGGGGGGTTGGCGGCGACTAGGTCGAAGCGTTCGCCCGGCAGGATCGGCGCGTAGAGGTCGCCCAGCCGCGGCTCGTAGTCATCGTCCAGACCGTTGAGCCTCGCGTTGAGCATCGACAGGCTGACCGCCATCGGGTTGATCTCGACAGCGGTCACCGAGGCTCGGCGTTGGGCGGCGACGAGACCGATGATCCCGGGGCCGCTGCACAGGTCGAGCACAGGCCCTCTCGGCACCCCCAGGCGGTTGATCAGGGCGAGCGAGTCCGGTCCGAAGTAGAGCGTCTGGCCCGCGGACGGCATCTCGGAGAGGTACCACAGCCCCTCCACCCGGGTCAGGGTCAGGCCCGCGAGACTCGCCGAATCCCCAGTCATCGAGCAGAAGCCGGCATCACAGAGCGGGCCAAGTCCGTCGACCACCTCCGCCGGAAGCTCAGCCAGGGGAACAACTCCCCCCAGGACGAACAGCCGCAGCAGCCGCTTCAGCGGCGGGCTCGCACAACCCAGGAGCCCGAATCGACACTGGCTGGGAGTACGCCGTCCGCTGGGCAGGCTCTCGATGAGCTCCGCCAGCCCGAGTCGTTCGAGGCTGTCGGCGAGCGGGAGTCGGCCGGTCATCGTGGACGCGTTCATCGTGCGAGACCGGACGGGACGAGATCGGATCCCGCGGGCTCGCTGGCGGTGCCCTGCCTCGCGAGTGTCTCCTCCCGCAGGCGTGCTTCCACGTCGGCGACGATCCGGTCCTCGACCGTGGCGAGGGCTGCCAGCGCACGCGGGTTCAGGGTGACGTCCTCACAGATCTCACAGATGTGGCAGTAGAACGACCGCTTCCTGACGCCTGGATCGACGGCCCTCGCGAGGTTGAGCAGGTACCTTGGCCCCAGCGCGCGGATCGCGCGCAGGATCGTCCGGTCGAAACCTCGCTCCATCAGGCTGGCGAAGCTGTCGTCGGTGATACTCCCCAGGGTGAGCACAGGGTTCCCGTGGAGCCGGATGCCGCAGCAGGCGCCCATCTCCTTGGTCGAATCGATCACGACCACGTTCATCACCTCCATGCAGCGGAAGTCCTGCTTGTCCAGGAGGGGATCCGGGATCACCAGGTCGTCTCGCATGCGCCGCGCGCGGCCGACCCGGGAGTAGCCGTGACTCGAGACCTCGTAGACCGTGCCATCCGCGGCGGGGGCCGGCCCTTCGGCACGGGAACTCACCTCTTGCGGGACGATCTCGATGTCCGGATCGATGTGCGTGCGGATCCACTCTGCACCCACCCGGCTCTTCGGACCTTCGGCGACGGCCAGAACGACTGCCGAGAACCCGGAACTCCTGGCGGCGCGGTACGCGTGGGCGACGTTCTCCGGGGGAACCCAGACTGAGTGGTAATCGTCCATGCTGAAGTTGATCTCGTCCAGCCCGGCCTCACGAAGTTGCCGGATCATCTGCCGCGCATTGTGGTCATCAGTTGCCCAACAGGCGTTGGTCACGATCCGGGTGAGTGCACCGTCCATGCTCACCGCAGCGATTGCGTCGAAGAGTTCCTCGCCCAGGAGGGTGGGCTCTCCACCCGTGAACACCACGACGTGGATGTCGAGGACTTCCTTCGCCTGTCGATAGGCAGTCAGGATATCCTTCGCCGTCAGCATGCCCTCTTCGCTGGGCCCGGAACAGGCGAGGCAGTGCCCGCAGCGGGCGGAACACTTGTTCGTGACGGAAAAGGTCAGCAGCCCGCGGCTCGCGCCCCATTCCACTCGGTCGTATCTCATCATCACTTCCTATGATCTTGTGCCTACGTTGACCTCTTGGCGCGGCCAATCCGCGTCCCGCTCTGTCTCGGCTGAGAACGGCAGAGCCAGACTCAGGAGTCTCGGTCCGTCCGCAATCAGTAACTGACGATCGACCAGATCAGCGACGATGTGGTCCAGTCGGTCGAGAGCCATACCCAGGCGACGGGCGATCAGTGGTCGTGAGCCGATCTCCTCGCAGGAAAGCAGGATCTCGATCTCAGCGGGGTCGGAAATGACCTCCATCGAGAGCGCGCCACTCGCCTCGCTGCGCGTGATCACGAGCGCACCTTCCCCGGCGTGGTACCCGAGCACCTCCCGATTGACCCTGCCATGAAGATATGAAATGTAATCTTCGAGCTTCAGGAGTTCGTTCTGATATTCGATGTCATCCCAGGTTCCGCTCCGATAGGCGGCTTGGGCTTCCAGGGCCAGCACCACGTCCGGTGGGACCTGGTAGATCCACTCACTCGCTGAGAACGGCCGCACGTCGTGCAGGCCGTAGCGGCCCGGAGAGCACCAGTAGGGCGAGCCACGAAGGAGAGCGAGACGGTTGATCTGGGTGGGCGGGTCGAGATGACCGATCTTGTCGAGCACAGCTCGAACCGCCGCGAGGTCGGCCGCGGTCTCGCCCGGTGATCCGGCGAGGATCGGGTAGCGGACCGCGATGCCGTAGCACTGCGCCCACTTCAGGAGGTTGACCTGCTGAAGAGCGGTCGCGCCCTTGTTCATCAGGGTCAGGGAGTGTGTGCTGAACGACTCGATGCCCGGCTGTATCTCGGCAACCCCGGCGCTTGCCAGACGAGCCAGGGATCGCCGGCCCAGAGTTGACTTGACTTCGTAGAACAGATGCCAGCCGCGGGTGCTGTTCGCCATCGCAAGCTGGTGGAGGTACTCGCCAAGGTCTTGGTGGGGCATGATCGAATCGGTCAACAGAATGGCGTCCGGGGAGTACCGGTCCCAGAGCGTCGTGAGTTCGCTCACGGCCTTTCCCACGCTCTTCTGGCGGTACGGGCGGGAGACTGAGTCCACGCCGCAGAAGAGACACTGGTGTTTCTCGCCCCACCAGCAACTCCTCGAGGTCTCCGCGAGCAGGGTGACGCTCTGGTGCGCTGCCGCGCTCGCCCTTCGCTGCTCCAGGAACGACGTGTACTGCGGCTCCGGGAGCGCGGTGAAGGTCGCGGACACGGCCGGCTCAGGACCGTGGACGAATTCCGCTCCGCGGCGCACGTGGCTGCCGGGAATGCGCTCGGCGGCCGTCCAGCCCGATCCAGCCGAGCGCAGGAACTGCGGCCACGTGTCCTCCACCTCTCCCTCGAGAACGCCGTCGAACTCGGGGAAGACGGTCAGGAAGGCCGGGCCCATTTCTCCGTCCAGGGCAGAGCCGCCGGCCAGGATCAGTCCCTGGTACTGCGCGGATCGCAGGCTCTTCGCGATCGCCGCGCTCGGCATCTTCTGGAGGTCGGACGCAATGGAGAACGCGACGATTTCGGGGTGGGAATCGCCAAGTATTTCCCGAACGGCCCGTTGCGTGATCTCACGGGCCGCAATGATCGCCCGCAGATACAGTTTCGCAATGGTAGCGGGTTTGCCCATGCGTGCGACCTTGCGCTGACCTTCAATGAGCACCTGGTCGTCGAGAAGTCGCCTGACGAGTTCCTCCACGTAGTCGGTGACCGCCAGGTCGGGGCGATAGATCGGGGTGAACACGCCCGGTGCGCCAGCGGTATCCGCAAACGATGGATCAATGGAACCCAACAGGCACGCATAGTAGACGCTGGTCGGATGTCCGGCCTGGCGACTGATGGTGGCTACCTGCTCCGCGCCGAGCGATGGCCAGTCCTGCCGGGTGAACGGAGGGACGACGACCGTGATGTTCATCGTCGGTCCATGGCTTGGCCGAACGGGCCGTTCAGGAAACACATGGCGCTAGACCAGAGCCGCTTCGCGCGCGATGGCGCAACCCTGGATCACAACCTCATTGATGCCGATGAGGCTGTCCACGTCGATCAGCGTTCCGTCGACGTCGTAGCGGGTGGTCCGCGCCTCGAACCCGTTCTCGGTGAGGGCGCTGGAGATCAGGTCGCCATCGATCGCCGCACGCCGCAGGAGGGCCAACTGCCGGGCTTCGCCCAGGCCGGACGCGGACAGGTGGTCCAGGACTCCGGCTCCGTCGAAGCCGTCCGCGAACCTCAGTGCTGGCGCCTGCAGGCGTTCGCCCTTGTGAGGACTCGGCGTCCCGGTGAAGGTGAGGCCGGCCACCGCGACCACCACGGCGACGACACCTGCGATTGTCGCCGCTGCGGCTTCGTGGTAGACCGCTGCGTTGGCCACGACGGCCGCGTTCACGACCGCCTTCACGTTGGCCGTCTTCTTGTTGACGATCTCGTAGTCGGACTTGCTCTGGATGATCAAGCCCAGTGATGCGAGCGTGGGTGAGACGGCGGACTCGGGCACCTTCGTGAGCAACTCCCCCAGGCTGTGGGCGTCGCAGACGCAGGGTATGCCTCCGTCCAGACCCTCGTCGTGCAGGACGCGGACCGGGTCCCGGATCAGCGCTTGGGCGAAGGCGGTGTCGGACGCGTACCGCAACTGGACCTGTTCGAGCTGCATTGGCGTCAGCGACCCCAGTCCGGAATGCTCCGCCTGTCTGGGCATTACGTCAGTTGTCATTGTTGAATCCTTCTTGTTGATGGCGATGGTTGATGGATTCTGCATCAAATCGGAATTGCCAGATTCAGCGCTCGACCTCCTTCCTCCAGGAGCACGTTGTCAGCCACCAAGCGGCTGACGGTGCGCTGGAACTCCTCGTGGTCGGCTGCGAGCCTGGTTCGCAATCTGGCCAGGAGCGCCACTTCCTCGCACCCGCGCAGGACGGCCATCGCCAGCGGATCGTCGATCACCTGCAGTTGCGCTGAACCGTGTTCCACCCGGGTGACGACCATGGCGGCGCCTGAGTCGGCGTACACCAGATCGCTCGTGGGGTAACTCGTCTGCCACTTCTCGACTCGCTCACGAAGCAGCTCGAGCGAGTGGGCATACTCCACGGCATCGGCACGGTCCAGCCGGTAGTTGAAGCTGAAGACCAGATCCTCAATGGCGTCGCCATCGGCGTCGTACCCCAGCTGGTCACAGGCCAGCGGCTCAATGTCCTCGAACTCCAGTTGATCCCGCATGTGCCAATAACCGCTGCCGCGGTACATGCGCAGTCGGTTGAGTTGCACCGGTGGCGGGAGATGGACGATCCGCTCGATCAGCGTTGCCATGTTCTGAAGACGGAGAGCGGTCTCCGTCGGTGCGCCGTAGAGGATCGGATAGGTGACAGCAATGCCGTAGAACTTGCACCACTTGAGGAAGTTGACGTGCTGCAACAGGTTCGCGCCTTTGCCGAAATCGCGCAGCGTGTCACTGCTGAAGGACTCGATTCCTGGCTGCACCTCGGTGATCCCGGCCGTCCTGAACTGCTCCAGCTGTCGTCGGCGCAATGTCGACTTGACCTCGTAGTAGAGGTTCCAGTCGGTGACCTCGGGGCGCGCCCGGAGAGCCGTCAGCACGTCAGAATCCTCACCTCTGGGCATGCATGAGTCAGTCAGGGCGATCTGGAGCGGCCGGTGGTGACGGAACTCCCGGGACACGGTGTCGGCCAGGTAGTCGGGGTCCTGGGTGCGGTACGGGTGCGCCGCCGGATCAACGGCACAGAAGGTGCAGCGGTTCACATCGGCCCACCAGCAGCCGCGGGAGCTTTCCGCAGGCAGAACCAGGGGGCCATCCCAGCGCAGCGATCTGCGCTGGCTGATGTACGGTTCGAAGGATCCGGGGCTGAGCTTCCACAGTCGGCCGGGAATCGTCGACGGGTTCGCGGTGACCGTGCCCCGGACACGCCGGACGAGCCCGGGGGTGTCGGCGTTTCGCCAGTCCTGGTCCAATGACCTGAGGAAGTCGGCCCAGTTCGATTCCGCCTCCCCCTGCAGGACGGCGTCGAACTCGGGGAACCTGGTGAAGAACGCCTTGCCCATGATGTCATCAAGTGCTGAACCACCGGCGACAATTATTCCGTCGAATTTGCGACGACGCAGCTCGGCGGCGATGGCAGCACTTGGTAGTTTCTGTGAGTCCACGGCGATCGAGAACGCAACTACCTCGGGCATGGATCTTCGTGCCACGATGTCATTAACCACTGATTCCACGATGGTGCTGGCGTCGGCGACAGCCCTTCTAAGTAAACCGGTCAGCCATATTCGGGTTGGTATTGACTGATCTTCCTCCGGCCACTCTCCTGCGCTCAAGGCGTCGAATCGAAGGGCTTCGATAAGCAATTCTGCGAATCCCTCGCCGGGTTGGCCCCGATAGGCCGGACCATAGGCTGCCGGTGCGGCAACTGAGTAAGTCAAGAACTGATCCTTAGTTCCGATGAGTGGAACATGAATCAGGTCGACCTGCCAGCCGACGGATCTTGCGATGTCAGCAACAATGCATGCACCCAAAGCTGGGGACTCTGGTGGGAATACCGGTGGTACTATGACCACCAAGCGGCTCGCTTCGGCGGCGTCAGACGTGTTCGGAACGGCAGGGTGCGTTGGAATCGTTGCTGGCGTCTTCTCAATCAGCGGGCGCATGAGACAAGCCGCTACTGACCGTGCCTCTACGGTGTGTACAGTTCATCGGCACTCCTTGGGGTGTAGGTGGGGTCCGTGCTCCTGATGCTTTCCCCAGTATGGACCATGAACGAGTGAAGTGTGCGGAAAGTGCAAAATTCGTTCGGGATCGGGCTGGACGAGCTTGGCAGACCAGCGCGTTGTCCATTGATTGGGTGCCACGCGCAGAGTAGACCTTTCGCGGCGGCCCGGGAAGAGGTCCATACGAGTTCGTACACCGCTGGCCACTGTGCGAGGCGGGGTGCCCCGTGGCGGCCCCACGGCCGGTCCAGGGCTCGCTTCGTCCAGCCCGGTGTCCGACACTCGTTCAGGCCCGGCCGGGCCGCGTGAACGAAAGTGCGAGCCAGCGCCTCTTTATGAAACGCCGGGGACGGGGCAGAGTTGGCAGTGCCCACCCACAACGCCTCAAAGGAGAGCACTGTGAAGAAGCTGATCAACGATCCGGCCAACGTCGTGGCCGAGACCCTGGCTGGTTTCCAGGCGGCCCACGCCGACCTGGTCACGGTTCACTTCGACCCTGACTACGTGGTTCGGGCCGACGCTCCGGTCCAGGGCAAGGTCGGTCTGGTCTCCGGTGGTGGCTCGGGTCACGAGCCGCTGCACGCGGGTTACGTGGGCAAGGGCATGCTCGACGCAGCCGTCCCTGGTGCGGTGTTCACCTCCCCGACCCCCGACCCGATCCTCGACGCCACCAAGGCCGTCGACGGTGGCGCGGGCGTCCTGCACATCGTGAAGAACTACACCGGCGACGTGCTCAACTTCGAGACCGCTGCCGAGATGGCCGAGATGGAGGACATCGCCGTCAAGGCCATCGTCGTCAACGATGACGTCGCGGTGGAGAACTCCACGTGGACCGCGGGGCGCCGCGGCGTGGGCGGCACGGTCATGGTCGAGAAGATCGCCGGTGCGTCCGCTGACCGCGGCGACGACCTCGACAAGGTCCTCGAGATCGCGACCAGGGTGAACGACAACGTCCGCTCGATGGGCATGGCGCTGACCGCCTGCACCGTCCCGCACGCAGGCAAGCCGTCGTTCGACCTGGGCGAGGACGAGATCGAGATCGGCATCGGCATCCACGGCGAGCCGGGCCGGCACCGCGTCCCGATGGCGACAGCGGACGAGATCACCGACATGCTGGTCGACCCGATTCTCGAGGACCTCAAGCCGGAGGCCGGCAGCAAGGTGCTGCTGTTCGTCAACGGCATGGGCGGCACGCCGGAGGCCGAGCTGTACATCGTCTACAACCACGCCCGCAAGCGCCTCGAGGACGCCGGGCTGGAGGTCGCCCGCTCGCTGGTCGGCAACTACATCACCTCCCTGGAGATGCAGGGCTGCTCGATCACCGTGCTGAAGCTGGACGACGAACTGACCGAGTTGTGGGACGCGCCGGTGCTCACGCCGGCCCTGCGGCGCGGTCTGTAGAGGTAGCGGCAGGTGAGCGACACACTGACTCACGCCTGGGCGGACGCGTGGATTCGCGCCGCCCAGGCCGTCCTGGCCGAGCACCGGATGGAACTGATCGACCTCGACCGGGCGATCGGTGACGGCGACCACGGCGAGAACATGGACCGCGGTTTCAAGGCCGTGGTGGCCCGGCTGGACGAAGGCGGCACCGACGACGTCCAGGGCGTGCTGAAGATCGTGGCGTCCACCCTGATGTCCAAGGTGGGCGGCGCGGCCGGACCGCTCTACGGGACGGCGTTCCTGCGGGCTGCGAAGGCTGTCGACGGTGACGTCGACGCCAATGGCGTGGTCGCGCTGATCGAGGGCGCGCTGGACGGGATCGTCTCCCGCGGCAAGGCCACCACGGGCGAGAAGACCATGGTGGACGCCTGGACCCCGGCACTGGAGGCGGCGAAGGCCGCGGCCGAAGCGGGGGCGGAGCCGGCAGCGGTGCTCAGGGCGGCGGCCGACGCCGCGGCCAGGGGCGCGGAGGCCACGATCCCGATGCAGGCCACCAAGGGACGCGCGTCGTACCTCGGTGAGCGCTCGATCGGCCACCAGGACCCGGGGGCGACCTCGACCGCGTACATCCTGGCCACGGCGGCCGACGCCGCGGAGGCAGTGTGACCGCCGTGGGGCTCGTGATCGTCTCCCACTCGGTGAAGCTGGCCGAGGGGGTGGTGGAGTTGGCTGCCCAGATGGCGAAGGACGTCGCCATCCGGGCGGCCGGTGGCACGGACGACGGCCGGATCGGCACGTCGTTCGATCGGGTCAACGACGCCGTGACCGAACTGCGCGCAGCCGGTCACGACGTCGCCATCCTCAGCGATCTGGGCTCCGCGACCATGACGGTCGAGTCGGTGCTCGACTTCCTCGACGAGGACGAGTCGGCGCACGTGAAGTTCGCCGACGGCCCGCTCGTCGAGGGCGCGGTCGCCGCTGCCGTCACCGCCCAGGTGGGTGGCGATCTGGACGCCGTCGTCGCCGCCGGCCGGGCCCGCGAACTGTACAGCTGACCTCACCATCGGTCCCTGAGGAGCCCGCCGGCGAGGGACGAGCTGCTGGGCGTCACGAAGGGCGCTGTTGGCGTTCGGCGCCCTTCGTGATGCCCGGCTCGCTGGCGCTCGCCGGGCTCCTCGGGGATCGGTGCCTCGTGAGGTCGGGCTCAGGGGTCAGATGCCGCTAAAATCCGGGCAAAGGGGGAGGCCGCGTGGGACTGGACCAGGTACTGCTGCTTGGTTCGGCCGTCCTGCTCGCCTCCGTCCTCGCGGCGCGGGTGGGTGTGCGGCTGGGGTTGCCCTCGCTGCTGATCTTCCTCGGCCTGGGCGTGCTCGTCGCCGAACTCGGCCTGCGGTTCGACGACGCCGATCTCGCCCACTCACTGGGCTTCGCGGCGCTCGTGGTGATCCTCGCCGAGGGCGGCTTCACCACACGCTGGCAGGAGATCCGCGGGGCGATGCCCATGGCGTTGCTGCTGGCGACCGTGGGCGTCGCGCTCTCGGTGCTGTTCGTCGCCGTCTTCGCCCACTACGCGCTGGGCGTGGACTGGGCCATGGCCGTCCTGCTCGGCGCGATCATCTCGCCGACCGACGCCGCCGCGATCTTCTCGGTGCTGCGAAAAGTGCCCCTGCCGCCGCGGCTGCGCGCGACGCTGGAGGCCGAGTCCGGCCTCAACGACGCCCCGATCGTGCTGCTCGTGGCCACCGCCACCAGCTGGGCGATCAGCGGGACGCCCGAGGACAGCCCGCTGGTGATCACCGGGCTGATCGTGCTCGAACTGGCCGGCGGCGTGCTGGTCGGCGCGGCGGTGGGCTGGATCGGCGTCCAGATCCTGCGCCGGGTGGCACTCCCCGCGTCCGGTCTCTATCCGCTGGGAGCGCTGGGCTGGGCGGTGCTGGCCTACGGCGCCGGATCGAGCGCGCACCTGTCCGGCTTCGCGGCGGTCTACGTCGCCGCGCTCATCCTGGGCAACGGCGAACTGCCGCACCGCAACGCCACCAAGTCGTTCGCCGAAGGCGTCGGGTGGATCGCGCAGATCGGCCTGTTCGTCATGCTGGGCATGCTGGCCGATCCCCTCGACCTCTCGTTCAGCGCACTGGGCTCAGGCCTGCTGATCGGCGCGTTCCTCACCTTCGTCGCCCGTCCGATCTCCGTCGTGGCCTGCCTCGCCTGGTTCAAGATCCGCTGGCCGGAGCAGGTGTTCGTGTCCTGGGCGGGGCTGCGTGGGGCGGTGCCGATCATCCTGGCGACGATCCCGCTGGCCGCCGGAGTGCCCGGGGCGAGCCAGTTGTTCGATGTCGTGTTTGCGTTCGTGGTCTTCTTCACGTTCATCCAGGCGCCGCCGCTGCCGTGGATCGCGCGCTTCCTGAAGGTGTCCACCGGCGAGGACGCCACGGACGTCGACATCGAGTTCGCGCCACTGGACACGATCAAGGCCGACATGATGCAGGTGCACGTGCCGGACGGCTCGCGGCTGCACGGCGTGACCATCCGCGAGCTGCGGCTGCCGAGGAACTCGGTGGTGTCGCTGATCGTCCGCGAGAACGAGCCGTTCACGCCGAAGCCGGAACAGATCGTCCGCTCCGGTGACGACCTGCTGATCGTCACCAACGGCACCGACCGGCGGAAGGTGGAACACCGGCTGCACAGCATTTCGCGTCACGGGCGCCTCGCCCGCTGGACGCCGGAGGAATGAGCCCGCTACTTCTTCTTGCTCGGGCTCGTGCTCGGCGTCGCGCTCGTGGACGCACTGGGGGTCGCCGACGCGGAGCCCGCCGCGATCGGCGGCAGGCAGACCGGCCCGTCCACCTCGAGCGTGGTCGGCACCGTCTCGAGCATCTCGAACTTCGTCGGCAGGATCACGTCCACGACGTGGTCGACCCGTCCGTCCCCCTTGGTGGTCGCGTTCTTGAACGCCTGCGCCACCAGACGCACCTCGGGGTCCTCGGCCGAATTGCCGATCACGGTGACGGCGGTCACGTCGTCGTTGGAGTTGTTGTAGGCGATGACGTTGTAGTGCCAGGCCAGAAGGACGTTGCGGGTGTCCTTCGCGGCCCGGGGCTTCTCGCCGCCGTTGAACACCCGGACGGTGACCCGGTCCGAGGTGAGCGTCCCACCCACGTCCTGGGGCACGCACGGCGTCGCCGGTCGGCTGGTGTCGAAGGTCACCTGCTGATAGCCCCAGTACGCCCCGTAGCCGAGGATCGCGAGGAGGATCAGCAGCGTCACCGGGGTCTTCAGGACCCGGATCACCTGACGCACGTTCACTCCTCGACCCCCCTGGCGGACAACAACCCGACCAAGACTACGCCAGCTCCAGGACGCGGGCGTGCATCGTCTGGCGCTGTTGCAGCGCAGCCCGCAAGGCCCGGTGCAGCCCGTCCTCGAGGTAGAACTCGCCGTCGTAGCTCACGACGTGGGCGAACAGGTCGCCGTAGAACGTGGAATCCTCCTCCAGCAGCGCCTCGAGGTCCAGGGTGCGCTTGGTGGTGACGAGTTCGTCCAGTCGCACCTGTTGCGGCGCGATGGCAGCCCATTGCTTCTGCACGTAGCCGTGCTCTGGGTACGGACGGGATTCACCCACACGCTTGAAGATCACGGTTCGAGTCTAGGTGAGCCCTTTCGTCGTTCCGGTGCACGCCGGAATCCCGTGAGACTCGTTGGGGATGCTGCGGGGATCCGGGTCGAGCCCGGGATGACGTGGGACCGGCGAGGTGGCGGAAAAGGGGTCCGTCCCCATTTCCCGCCAGCTACCGGCCAGTGCCGGCGTAGACGATCGCCTCGCCGTCGGAGTCGAGGCCGAACGCGGTGTGACCGGCGCGGACGGCGCGGTCGACGTCGTCGATGTCCACCACGACCGAGATCCGGATCTCGGAGGTCGAGATCATCCCGATGTTGACGCCCTCCGTGGCCAGCGCGCGGAAGAACCGGGCGGTGACGCCGGGGTGCGAGCGCATGCCGACGCCGACGACGGAGACCTTGCCCACCTGGTCGTTGAAGAGCACGTCGACGAAGCCGATCCGCTCCTGCGCGGCCCGCAGCGCGGCGATCGCCCGGGGGCCGTCCTTCTGCGCGAGGGTGAACGAGATGTCGGTGGCCTGCTCGTGCTCGCGGGACACGTTCTGCACGATCATGTCGATGTTCACGTCCGCGTCCGCGACGGCGGTGAAGATGTCCGCGGCCTCGCCCACCCGGTCCGGCACCCCGACGATGGTGATCTTGGCCTCGCTGCGGTCGTGCGCGATGCCTTCGATGAGCGGCTGTTCCATGCCCGTCCCCTCGTAGTCGATGTCCTTCACCCAGGTGCCCGGTTTGTCCGAGAAGGACGAGCGGACGTGCACCGGCACGTGCTCGCGCCGGGCGTACTCGACGCAGCGCAGGTGCAGGATCTTCGCCCCGTTCGCCGCCATCTCAAGCATGTCCTCGTAGCCGATCTGCGGGATCTGCCGCGCGCCGGGGACAATCCGCGGGTCGGCGGTGAACACCCCGTCCACGTCGGAGTAGATCTCGCAGTAGGCCGCGTCCAGAGCCGCCGCCAGGGCCACCGCGGTGGTGTCGGATGCGCCGCGGCCCAGCGTGGTCACGTCCTTGGTGGTCTGGGAGACCCCCTGGAAGCCGGCCACGATCACGACGTCGCCGTCGGCCAGCGCGGAGACGATCCGGCCGGGGGTGATGTCGATGATCCGGGCGTCGCCGTGCGTCCCGGTGGTGATCACGCCGGCCTGCGAACCGGTGAACGACCGCGCGGTGGCGCCGAGGTCGTTGATCGCCATCGCCAGCAGCGCGGCGCTCATTCGCTCGCCCGCGGTGAGCAGCATGTCGAGCTCCCGCGGACGGGGGTCCGGCGAGACCTGCAGCGCGAGGTCCATCAGCTCGTCCGTGGTGTCGCCCATCGCCGAGATGACCACCACCACCTCGTTGCCCTCTGCCTGGGTGCCGACGATCCGCCGCGCCACCCGCTTGATGCTCTCGGCGTCCGCTACCGAGGAGCCGCCGAACTTCTGAACCACCCGCACCGTTCCACTCTGCCAGAAGTGGCCGTCCGAGCAGCAGGGCAACCACGTGCTGGGCCGGGCGAGACTCCCGGCGCGGCCGTTGGCCGCGCCGCGGTGGTCCTGTCGCGATTCGGCCATTCCGCTTGGCTCACCTGCCTCAGCTGTCACACCTCGGGCGAGGAGTGGCCAGATTGCGTCACCGTGCGACGGCAGGGGTGGAGGCGATGGTCTCGCCGCGCCAGGGTCTGGTGGTGCGCGGGGTCTCAGGGCCGGGGCACCGGGTGCTGCTGGCTCTGTCGCCATTTGGCCACGTGAGGGCCCGAATGTGACGGCGGTGACGGACGGTACGAACGGAGTGGCGGGATCGCGACAGCGATGGTGGCGGACGCCCCGGACGTCGGCGGGGTCGGTCCCGGCCGCGGCTGACCCCTGTTCGACCGGCGCCCTACGATGGGACGGTGAGCAGCCAGCCACCTGAGCCGGAGCCGCAGTGGCAGCAGCCGGCGTTCCGTCCGGAGGAGAACCCCGAGGCGCCGCCGCCGGTCGTCGTCCCTCCGGCGGAGGTCGTGCGTCCGACCCTGCCGCCGTCGGGGCTTGAGACCGCCCTGGCGACCGCGTCCGGACTGGTGTGGCCGGTGCTGATCCTGCTGGCGATCATGGGCTACATCGGGTGGTGGCCGGCGGTCATGATCGCGCTGATCACCAACGTGGTGGCGGAGAATGTGCGCAAACACCTGCGGCAGCGGCGCCGGGCACTCGGCAGCCAGCTGCCGGACGAGAACGACCGGAGGGAGTTGCGATGACCGTGCGCTGGGGGATCGCCGGGCCGGGACGGATCGCCGCGACGATGGCCGCGGAGTTCGCCCACGTGCCGGACGCGGAGCTGGTCGCGGTCGGGTCGCGCTCCTCCGAGCGGGCGAAGGAGTTCGCGGGGCGGTTCGGCATCCCGCAGGCGTACGGCAGTTACGCGGAACTGTTCGCGTCCGACGTGGACGCGATCTACCTCGCCACCCCCCACGGGCAGCACACCGACCTGGCTCTCGCGGCGATCGACGCGGGCAAGGCGCTGCTGGTGGAGAAGGCGTTCACGGCGTCCGTCGCCGACACCCGCGCGGTGATCAGCGCCGCCCGGTCACGCCGCGTCTTCTGCATGGAGGCGATGTGGACGCGGTTCCTGCCCGCGGTCGCCCACCTGCGGGAACTGGTCGCGTCCGGGGCGCTGGGCGAGGTGCGCGCGGTGTACGGCGACCTGCTGGCCTTCCGCGAGTTCGACCCCGAGGACCGGCTGTTCAACCCCGCGCTCGGTGGCGGCGCCGTGCTCGACCTCGGCGTGTACGTGATCTCCTTCACCCAGCAGTTCCTCGGCGCGCCGGCCGTCGTCCACGCCACCGGCGGTATGTACCCGAACGGTGTCGAGGGCGAGGCCGGCATCCTGATGGGCTGGACGGACGGCCGCTACGCCACCCAGGCGATCGGCTTCACCGCCCCCGGCCCGGGGCGCCAGGTGGTCGCCGGCACGAAGGGCTGGGTGGAGGTGAAGCCGCGCTTCCACCGTGCCGAGCAGCTGTCGGTGCACCTGCTCGGCGAGGAGCCGCAGGAACTCGTCTTCGGCAAGACCGGAGTCGGCTACAGCCACGAGCTCGCCCACGTGAACGCGTGCCTCGCCCGGGGACTCACCGAGAGCCCGGTGATGCCCTTGTCCGACACTCTCGCCGTCCAGGAGGTCATGGCAGAAGTGCTGAGCCAGCTCGGTCGGTGAGCGTCGCCCCGTCCCCGGCCGACTTGTCAGAACCCGGGCCTGCTGTAGCAGGCTGAGATTCTGACACCTCGGTGAAGGAGCGACCATGGCGATCACTCTCGTGGCCTACCTGAACTTCCCGCAGGGGAAGACGCGGGAGGCGATGACCTACTACCAGGACGTGTTCGGCGGCACGCTGGACGTCCTCACCTTCGGTGACTACGGCATGGCCGACATGCCGGCGGACGGCACCATGCACGCCCGGCTGGTCACGGACCATTTCCGGCTGATGGCGTCGGACGCCATGCCCGGCGCGGAGGACACCTGGGGCGGCACCCGGGTCTACCTCGCGGTCATCGGGGACGAGGAGGCGAAGATGCGGGCCTGGTTCGACCGCCTCAGCGCCGATGGCACGGTCGGACGTCCGCTGGAGAAGCAGGTCTGGGGTGATCTGCACGGCGATCTACGCGACAAGTTCGGCCTGGAGTGGCTGTTCGATATCGGCACCCCGCAGAACTGAGGGGGTCAGTTCACCACCTCGGGCTCGACCAGCACCGGACGGCGGGCTGCGCGCAGGCTGTCCACGGTGAGCAGCACGAGCGCGACCCAGACGAGGCCGAAGCCGATCCAGCGGGCCAGCGGCATCACCTCGTGGTTGATCCAGACGCCGATCGAGAACTGGATGACCGGGGTCAGGTACTGGATCAGGCCCATCATGCTCAGCGGGATCCGGCTCGAGGCGGCCGCGAACAGCAGCAGCGGGATCGCGGTCACGGCGCCGGCGAGCGCGAGGCCGGCCGTCAGGCCCGGTCCGTGGCTGAGGAAGGCGCTGGCTCCGGTGGCCTGCAGCCAGACGAGGAAGGCCAGCGCGAGCGGCGTGAGCAGGGCGGTCTCGACCGTCAGGCCGACGAGGGGCGAGACGCGTCCGCCGACCTGCTTCTTGACCAGCCCGTACAGGCCGAAGCTCACCGCCAGCGACAGCGCGACCCACGGCACCTGGCCGTAGCCGACCGTGATCACCACGACGGCCGCCAGCCCCACGCCGACCGCGATCCACTGCGCGGGACGCAGCCGCTCGTGCAGCACGAACACCGCGAGGGTCACGGTGAACAGGGGATTGATGAAGTAGCCGAGTGCCGCGTCGACGATGTGGTCGTTCAGGACGCCCCACACGTAGATCGACCAGTTGACCGTGACCAGGACGCCCGCGGCGGTCAGGCCCCAGAACAGCTTCCGGTTCGCCACCACGTCACGGAGGTGTCCCCACTCCCGCCAGAGCACCACGCCGAGGCCGCAGAACACGAACGTCCACACGAGCCGGTGGCCGACGATCTCGAACGGGTCGGCCGCGCTGAGCGCCTTGAAGTAGAACGGAAAGGCTCCCCACAGCAGGTAGGCGGCGAGAGCGAGCAGCAGGCCGCGCGAGTCGAGGGGCTGCTGCTGGTCCGGCACCAGCACACCCTATTGCCCCGCCACCACAACGCCGAACGCCTCCGTTTCCGTCAAACGCCACAGCGCACGCTGGAGCGTTTGACCGGAACGGAGGCGTTCGGCGAGGGACGGGGCTGGGCTCGGGCTCAGACCTCGTCGGCGGCGAGCAGGCCGTCCAGCTTGGCGTAGCCGTCGTTGACGCCCACCTCCATGCCGGACGAGAGCCAGGCGTCGCGGCCCTCGAAGCTGTCCACCAGCGACTGGGCGTGCAGGCGGGTGACGCCGTTGCCGAGGTCCTCGAACGACATGGTCTCCAGCGAGACGCTGTCCGGCATCCCCTCCCAGGTGAAGGTCTGGACGATCCGGTCGTCGGTGATCTCGTGGAAGCTGCCGTAGAAGCTGTACTCCTGGTCGTCCTCGATGTTGGTGAACCGCCAGCTGCCGCCGCGGCGCGCGTCCCAGTAGTCGATCCGGGTGGTGAGCCGGTTCGGCCCGACCCAGCGCGCGTACAGCTCGGGATCGGTATGGGCGCGGAGCAGCTGAGCCGGAGCGGCCTTGAAGTCGCGGGTGATCCGGATGATCGGCACCTGCGGGTCAGCGGAGATCTGTGCTTCGGTCATGGGTGGTTCCCTTCTGCGGCTCGCCGGCGTTCAGCTCGGCGAGGACGGTGTCGAGGCGGGCGTAGCGCTCCTCCGCCTGGCGGCGGTAACGCTCCAGCCACGCTGTCATCAGGTCGAACATCTCGGCCTCCAGATGGACGGACCGGGTCTGCGCCCGGGGGCGCTTGCTGACCATGCCGGCGTCCTGAAGCACCTTCACGTGCTTCGAGATGGCCTGGACGCTCATGTCGAACGGCCGGGCCAGTTCCCCCACGGTGGCGTCGCTCAGGGTGAGTCGCGCCACCAGATCGCGCCTGGTCGGGTCGGCCAGGGCCGCGAACACCCTGGAGAGCTGGTCCTGCATGGCTACCTTCTTCAACCGATCGGTTGATTAACCATAACCCGGACGGCACCGGGTAGTCAACCGCTTGGTTGAATTAGCCGAGGAACCCGGTGAGCAACTGGTTGTAGGCGTCGGGGGCTTCGAGGTTGGGATTGGCGCCTGTGCCCGCGACGACCTCCAGCCGGGCGTTCGGCAGCTGGGACGCCAGGTGCCGGGCGGCGGGCAGGCCAGGGTCGCTCGCCCCGGCGACGACCAGGACGGGGACGGTGATCGCGGCCAGCCGGCTGCCGAAGTCGGCGGTCGCCATCAGGTCGAGGGCTCGGACCAGGTCCTCCTTGGTGGCGCCGCTGTCGGCGAGCGCCCGGTTCGGCATCGCCCGGATCAGCGACTTCTGCAGCTTCAGCGCCAGCTTCCCCGGCGTCGCGAACGCCCCGGAGACGACCAGCCCGGCCACCCGCTCCGGTTCGCTCGCTGCGACCTGCAGGGCAACCATCGCGCCCAGCTGGTGGCCGACCAGCCGTGCCCGCTCGATCCCGTAGCGGTCCAGCGTGCTGGCGACCTCGGCCGCCGCGACGCTGAGCGACAACTCACCCGGACGCCCGGGCCGCAGCCCGGCCAGCCAGGGCGCGATCACCTGCACCTCGGTCCCCAGGACCTCAACCTGCGCCTGCCACATCTGCGGGGTGAGCCCCGCCGAGTGCAGGAGGACGACGGGAAGCGGACGGGCCGGCTCGGTCATCGGGCCTGCTCCACCCGGGTCACGCGGAAGCGCAGGGCCAGTTCGTCGTCGGTGAACCAGCTCGTCGGTTCGGGCGCGGAGATCCCGGCGTTCGCCGGGATGACGGAGGGGTTCGCCGGGATGACGGAGGGGTTCGCCGGGATGACGGAGGGGGTGGTGGGGACGGCATCGGCGGGAACCTCGGTCACCGACACCGCGAGCACCTCGTCGCCGATCAGGGCGGCGTGCGCGCGGACGGCTTCGGCGGTGGCCGCGTCCGTCGCCGACCACTCCAGCAGGATCCGGTCGGACACCTCGAAGCCGGACGCCTTGCGAGCCTCCTGCACGCCGCGGATCACCTCGCGGGCCAGGCCGGCCCGCACCAGCTCCGGAGTGAGCTCGAGGTCGAGCGCGACGGTCTCGCCCTGCTCGTTCACCACCGACCAGCCCTCGCGCGGGCGCTCGGAGACGATCACCTCTTCGGGCGTGACCTCCACCTCGCCCAGCTCGGTGACCAGGACGTACGCCACGCCGTGCGTGGCCAGGTCCGCGGCCAGCACGGACGCGTCCGCGGACGCGATCGCCCCGGCCACCAGCGGCGTCTGCTTGCCGAACCGCTTGCCCAGCGCGCGGAAGTTGCCCTTCGCCGAGTGGTCGACGAGGTCGCCGGCGGACGCGAACGACTCCACCCGCTCGACGTTCAGCTCGGCCATGACCTCGGCGCGCAGTTCCGCGTCCAGCAGCCCGAACGCCGCGGACGGGATCAGCGCCCGGCTCAGCGGCTGGCGGGTCTTCACCTTGGCCTCCGCGCGGGCCGAGCGGCCGAGTTCGACGATCCGCCGGGTGAGCTGCATGGCCTCGTCCAGCTCCGGGTCGATGGCGGCCTCGTCCACGACCGGCCAGGAGGCGAGGTGCACCGACGCCGGAGCGTCCGGATCGGTGGTGACCACGAGGTCCTGCCACACCCGCTCGGTGATGAACGGCACCAGCGGGGCCATCAGCCGGGTGACCACCTCGATGGTGTCGTGCAGGGTCTGCAGAGCGCCGGGCTGACCGTCCCAGAAGCGCCGGCGGGACCGCCGCACGTACCAGTTGGACAGGTCGTCGACGAAGCTCGCCAGCAAGGCACCCGCGCGCTGGGTGTCGAAGTCGTCCAGCGCCTCGGTGACCTGCTTCACCAGCGTGTTGCGGGCGGAGGTGAGCCAGCGGTCGAGCACGTGGACCTTGATCTCGCTCCCTGAGGAGCTTCGTGAGCTCGCGAGCGAAGCGTCACGAAGGGCTGGCGTCTCGACAGGCTCGACGAGCGATGAAGAGGCTGGCGACCAGCCGTTCGCGCGGGCATACAGGCTCTGGAAGGCCACGGTGTTGAGGTAGGTCATCAGCACCTTGCGGACGGTCTCCTGGATCGTCCCGTGGCCGACGCGGCGCGACGACCAGGGCGAGCCGCCGGCGGCCATGAACCAGCGCACCGCGTCGGCACCGTGGGTGTCCATCAGCGGGATCGGCTCCAGGATGTTGCCCAGGTGCTTGCTCATCTTGCGTCCGTCCTCGGCCAGGATGTGACCCAGGCACAGCACGTTCTTGTACGAGGACCGGTCGAACACCAGCGTGCCGACGGCCATCAGCGAGTAGAACCAGCCGCGGGTCTGGTCGATGGCCTCGCAGATGAAGTCCGCGGGGTAGGCGGGCTCGAAGGATTCCTTCGAGCCGTCGGCCCACGGGTAGCCCCACTGCGCGAACGGCATCGAGCCGCTGTCGAACCAGGCGTCGATCACCTCGGGCACGCGGTGGGCGGTCTGCTGGCAGTTCGGGCAGGGGAAGGTCACGTCGTCGACGAACGGACGGTGCGGGTCGAGCGCGGAGTAGTCCCGTCCGGTCAGCTGGGAGAGCTCGGCGCGCGAACCGACGCAGGTCTGGTGGCCGGCGGGGCAGCGCCAGATCGGCAGCGGCGTGCCCCAGTAGCGCGACCGGGACAGCGCCCAGTCGATGTTGTTGTTCAGCCAGTCGCCGTAGCGGCCCCACTTGATGTGCTCGGGGTACCAGTTCGTGTTGGCGTTCTCGCGCAGCAGCTCGTCCTTGATCGCGGTCGTGCGGATGTACCAGGACGGCTGCGCGTAGTACAGCAGCGAGGTGTGGCAGCGCCAGCAGTGCGGGTAGGAGTGCTCGTAGGCGAGGACGCGAAACATCAGCCCGCGCGCGGTGAGGTCGTCGACGAGGACGGCGTCCGCGGTCTTGAAGAACATCCCGCCGACCAGGTCGAGGCCCTCCTCGAAGGTGCCGTCCGGGCGGATCGGATTGACCATCGGCAGGCCGTACTGGCGGCAGACCAGCATGTCCTCCTCGCCGAACGCCGGCGCCTGGTGCACGAGGCCGGTGCCGTCCTCCGTGGTCACGTAGTCGGCCAGCACGACGTAGTGGGTGCCACCGACCACGTCCGGGAACTCCACGAGTTCGAACGGACGCTGGTAGCGCCACAGTTCCAGCTCACGGCCGGTGAACGTCTGGCCGAGTCTCCAGCCCTCGCCCAGCACCTTCTCGGCCAGCGGCTCGGCGACGACCAGCGCCTCTCCCTCGTCGTTGGTGGCAACGACATAGGTCACGTCGGGGTGCACGGCGACGGCGGTGTTGCTGACCAGGGTCCAGGGCGTGGTGGTCCACACCAGCAGGGACGCCTTGCCGGCCAGCGGCCCGGAGACCAGCGGGAACCGCACGTAGACGGACGGATCGGAGACATCCTCGTAGCCCTGGGCGAGTTCGTGGTCGCTCAGGGTGGTGCCGCAGCGGGGGCAGTAGGGGGCGACGCGGTAGTCCTCGACCAGCAGTCCCGCCGAGTGGATCTGCTTCAGCGCCCACCACACCGACTCGATGAAGGCGGGGTCCATCGTCCAGTAGGCCGTCTCGAGGTTCACCCAGTAGCCCATCCGCTCGGTGAGCTCGGTGAAGGCGTCCACGTGCCGGGAGACCGACTCGCGGCACTTCTCGTTGAACGCCTCCACGCCGAACGCCTCGATGTCGGGCTTGCCGTTGAAGCCCAGCTCCTTCTCGACGGCCAGCTCGACGGGCAGGCCGTGGCAGTCCCAGCCGGCCTTGCGGTCGACGTGGTAGCCCTGCATGGTCTTGAACCGGGGGAAGACGTCCTTGAACACCCGGGCCTCGATGTGGTGGGTACCGGGCATGCCGTTGGCGGTCGGCGGACCCTCGTAGAACGTCCACGGCTTGCCGCCGGCGGTGCGCGCCAGTGAGGCGGCGAAGGTGTCGTTGGCGGCCCAGAATCCGAGGATCTCGCGCTCCATCGCCGGCAGGTCGAGCATCGCCGGCACGGCGCGGTACGTCCGCTGGGGGGCTGAGTCGGTGGTCATTCGCGGCCCTTCGTCGTCTTCTCGCTTCGACGAAGGGACGAATCCTCGCGGACCCGCGGTACCACCCCTCTTGGGCCCTCGGTGCGAAGACCCCGCTTCCTTGTTCGCCGCTGCCGGTTCTAGTGGGGGCACGTCGGCCCTGTTCTTCCGGCGGCTCCGGGGTGATGGCCCCATCAACGCCTTGCGGACCCAGACAGTCTAGACGTTGCCGGTGTCGGGTTTCGACAGCCCGGCCTCGTACACCCGCAGCGCCACCTGGACGCGGTTCGTCGCGCCCAGCTTCGCCATCACGCTGCCCAGATGGGTCTTCACGGTGGCGAGGCTGACGAAAAGGGTTTCGGCGATCTCCGCGTTGGTGTCGCCGCGAGCGACCGCCACGGCGACGTCCCGTTCCCTGGGGGTGAGGCCGTCCAGCGCGGCGAGCGCCTGTTCGCGCCGCCCGCCCACAGCGCCTGCGGCCCGTCCGACCAGCCGCCGGGTGACCGACGGCGAGAGCGGGATCCGTCCGCGCGCGGCCTGGCGCACCGCGTCCACCAGGTCCTCGGGGGCGGTGTCCTTGAGCAGGAAGCCCACGGCGCCCTGTTGCAGCGCCTGTAGCACGGTCTGGTCGTTGTCGAAGGTGGTCAGGACGAGCACCCGGCAGGCCGGATCCCGGTCGAGGAGGAGGTCGATGGCCTCCAGGCCGCTCATCACCGGCATCCGGATATCCATCAGCACCACGTCCGGGACCAGCGTGGCGACGGCCTCAACGGCTTCGGCGCCGTTCGCGGCCTCGCCGACAACGGTGATGCCGTCCACACCGTCCAGCAGCAGGCGCAGGCCCGTCCGGATCAGGTACTCGTCGTCGACCACCAGCACGCTCACCCCGGCCACGGCAGCACCGCCTCCACCACGAACCGGCGGGGGTCGTCCCGGTCCACCATCAGGCGGCCGCCGGCGAGCCGCGCCCGCTCCGCGATGCCGACCAGGCCGCGAGCGGAGCCGCCGCCCGGCAGCGGGCCGACAGGCACCGCGTTCTCCGAGCGCACCACCAACCGGTCGCCGGCCGCGCCGGTGACGCTCAGGCGCACTTCGTGGCCCGGCGCGTGCCGCAGGGCGTTGGTGAGGCACTCCTGGACGATCCGGAAGACGTGGCGCGCCAGGTCGTCCGGGAGCGCGCCGGCCACCACGGACGGGGCCAGTTCCGCCACCACCGGCGTGCCGGCCCGGCGGACGTCCGCGATCAGTTCCAGCAGGCGTTCGCGCAGGTCCGGCGACGGCTCGTCGCCGGACGGGGACTCGGCCAGCATGCCGAGCGTGTTCCGCAGGTCGACGAGCGCGCGCTGGGCCGCGTCGCGGATGGCGGCCACGCTCTGCGTCCGCTGCTCGCCGCTCATGTCCGGACGGTACTGCAGCGCCGCCGAGTGGACCGCGATCACCGAGAGCCGGTGGCCGAGTTCGTCGTGGAGTTCACGGGCGATCCGGCCGCGTTCGTCGATCCGGGCGCGCTCGGCCCCGGCCTCCTGCCCGGCGCGCAGCAGGACGGCTTCGCGGCGCAGGCCGTCCAGCTCCGCTCGCCGCGCGCCGATGACCAGGCCGACCAGCACCAGCAGGGCGTTGCCGATCAGGGCCGCGGTCAGGAGTTCGGCCAGAGTCGTCTCTGACCCGAGGGACGACGGCCCCGGCAACCACAGGTCGGCCGACACGGTGGACCCGAGTTGTACCGCGACCACCGCGGCGATGGCGGCCGGTCGGCGGCGGGCCGACAGCGAGATGACGACGAGCGCGAGGGCGCCGAGCGAGGCGGCCGACCAGCCGGAGACCGCCGCGACGCCCAGGGCGATGGCCGTCGGGGCACGGCGCCGGAACCCGGCGGCGACGAGGGCGGCGATCGCCAGCATCAGGTCGAGCAGTGCAGGCCAGACCGGGAGATCGGGCTCGGCGTCGACGGCGAGCCCCCAGGCGACCGTCCAGACCAGGAGCCCCGTGGCGGCCGCGACGGCCATCCTCCAGCCCTCGCTCCAGACGCGGCGAAGGGTGGGCACGGGCCTCATCCTATGGACGGTGCCGGTGGCTCCGCATCGGCTATTGGTCGCAGGCGCGGTTCAGACCTTCGGTGGCCGTGACCGGCCTGCCGCCCGATGTGGCGGTTGGCCGGCCCCGGCCAGCCTGTTGCCATGAGCACCCATCACATCCTCGTCCCCACCCCACCTGTCGCCGCGGCCGGCACTGGCCCGGTGGCATACCACCGGCTGGCCACGACGTGGCCGGGAGCCCGTCGCTGGAAGCCGTTGCTGGGCCTGCTGATCGGCGCGGCGTGCTACGTCGCGCTCTCGCTGGGCGTCCTCGTGTTGCTGGTGATCGGCGCGCTCGTCCAGGGAACCGAGCCGGACTGGCTCTCGCTCGATGCCGACCGCTGGGACCTGCAGGACCCGGCGGTGGTTGCGTTCATGCTTGCCGGGATCGGGCTCCTGTTGCCCGCCACGTGGCTGGGCTTTCGCGCGGTCGGCTGCCATCCGTCCGGGTTGCTCTGGTCGGTGGCCGGCCGGCTCCGGGTGGCGCTGCTGGTGCGCGGGCTGGCCGTGGCGCTCCCGGTGTTCGGGGTCGTCTTCGTGGCGGACCACCTGCTCCGTGGCGGCGGCGCCGTCGTGCCGTCCGGCGGGCTGCTCCTGGCGCTGGTGTGGGTGCTGCTGGTGCCCGTGCAGGCCGCGGCGGAGGAGTACGTCTTCCGCGGGGCGCTGGCCCAGGTCATCGGAGCCTGGCTGCGCCACCCGGCGTGGGCGATCCTGCTGCCCGTCCCACTGTTCACCGTCGGCCACGACTACAACGCGATGGGCCTGGTCGAGGTGGCGCTGTTCGGGGTGGCCGCCGGCTGGCTCACGTGGCGCACGGGCGGACTGGAGGCCGCGATCGCCATGCACATCGCCAACAACCTGCTGCTCGGCGTGCTCGGCGCGGCGGGCTGGTACGACGTCAACGCGACGAACGCCGAGCTGCTCGACCTGGTCGTCGGGCTGATCCCCGTGGCCGTCTTCGTGGTCTGGATCGAGGCGCAGTTCCGCCGGGCGGCGCACCCGACCTCACGCAAAGTGGCCCGGATTGGCCGATGACGGCCAATCCGGGCCACTTTGCGCGGTGCGTGGCGGTGGGTGGCGACGGTGAGGAGGTGGCGTCCGTCGCCGTCCCCGCTGGCTAGATGCCGGCCCCGTCCTCGCCTTCCGGCTTCGGTGCGGGAGCCTCGGGCTGCGGTGGCGGGGGCGCCTGCGGCGTCCACTCGTTCGGGACGGGACCGCCGCTGCCCAGCAGTGCGGCCTTGCGGGTCATGTAGTCCTCGACCTCGATCTCGCCGCGGGCGAGCCGCTCGTCGAGGATCTGCAGTGCCGGGGGCATCGGTGGACGGTGGTGCGGGTGGTGACCCAACGGCCCGGAACCGCCGGGACCGAACTTCTTGCCCTTCGCCCGCTTCACCAGGTAGACGACCAACAGCGCGAGCAACGCCAGCACGACCAGCGTGCCGATGAAGCCCATGAATCCCCACAGCAGACTGCTGCCGCCGCCCATGCCGGGACCGGGATAGTGACGCATTCCAACCTCCTCACAGGTCTTGCCTGCCCATAAGTGTGGCCCGCGATTCTGTGGTCATGCTGTGAATCAGCCGCGAAAGGGAGGTGGCGGGAAATGGGACCTGTCCCCGTTAAGGCCGGCGTCGTAACGGGGACAGGTCCCATTTCCGTTCAGAGCGCGCAGGTGGCCGCGCCCGGCTCGGGCGGTTCCTCGTCGCCGAAGACGGACGGACGCAGCGCGGCGGGCAGCGCCAGCCACTGGCGACGACGCTCGGCCTCGACCGCCGGCTGGCGTTCACAGGGTGCGCTGTGCAGCGAGAACACCTCGGCGGTGAGCCGGGCAGCCTCCCGCGCGAGCGCCGGGTCGCCGACGCTGGCCGCAGCGTGCGCGGCGGCCCGGCAGGCGGTGGCTGACGCCGCGTGGCCCGACTCCTGGGCGTCGCGGGCGGCCGACTGGGCCTCGAAGGCGGCGTCCTGGCTGGCCCCGGCGGAGCCGCTCCCGTCCGCCCATGCCCGGGTGGCCAGAAGTGCGGCGACGGCGCGCGGGTCGTCGGCCGAGACGTGGCTGAGCGCACGCTCCGCGCAGTCGGCGGCCCAGACGGCCAGCTCCGGTGCGGTCATCGCCGTCCGAGGGGATCGGCGGCGAGCACCTGCTCGATGACCAGCGCGAGGCCGTCCTCGGTGTTGGGCGCGGTCACCCAGTCCGCGGCGGCGATCGTCTCGGCGACGGCGTTGCCCATCGCCACCCCGACGCCCGCCCAGCGCAGCAGTTCGATGTCGTTCTTGGCGTCGCCGGCGGCCAGCACCTCGGACGCGTCCACCTCGAGCAGGCCGCACAGCCGGGCGACGCCGCGTGCCTTGGTCACCCCGGCACCGGAGATCTCCAGGAACGGCGCGCCGGAGGTGGTGGCGTGGAAGCCGGCCAGCCCGGACCGGTCGAGCACCCGCAGCAGGTCGTCCGCGTCCAGCTGGGGGTGCCGCACGGTGAGCTTCAGCGTTGGCTCGGAGACGATGCCGGCCACATCCTGCTCGTCGATCGTCCAGAACCGCAGTTCGTGCGGGCCGATCAGGTCGACGTAGCCGGGTTCGGCGGCGTTCCGGGTGCCGTGGTCACGGACGGCGGAGAATCGGACGCCCTCCAGCTCGGCGGTGAGGAACGAGACGACGTCGGCAGCGGCGGACGGGGCGAGCAGGTCCTCGAAGAGGATCTCCCCGCTGGCCAGGTCCACGCCGATCGCGCCGTTGCTGCCCACGGCGTGGGTGACGCCACTGCCCGGGACCGCCGCCGGGATGTGCGCGATCTGCCGGCCGGTGGCCGCGACGATCCGGACGCCGGCAGCGGTTGCCCGTCCGATGGCCTCGGTGGTGCGGACGGTCACCCGTTCGTGCGGGTCGAGCAGGGTGCCGTCCAGATCGCTGGCGACGAGCCGGATCGGGTGTGGCAGGACGGGACTGGTCATCTCCGGCGCTTTCACGCGGTCACCTGGCGGCGGCCCTGGAAGGCGCGGCCGAGGGTGACTTCGTCTGCGTACTCGAGGTCGCCGCCCACGGGCAGGCCGCTGGCCAGCCGGGAGACGGTGACGCCCATGGGGATCAACAGGCGCGAGATGAAGGTGGCCGTGGCCTCGCCCTCGAGGTTGGGGTCGGTGGCCAGGATGACCTCGGTGACCGTGCCGTCCGCCAACCGCTTGCACAGTTCGCTGATCCGCAGGTCGGCGGGTCCGACGTTGTCGATCGGGCTGATCGCGCCGCCGAGCACGTGGTACAGGCCGCGGAACTCGTGCGTCCGTTCGATCGCCATCACGTCCTTGGACTCCTCCACCACGCAGATCGCGGTGCGGTCGCGGCGCGGGTCGCGGCAGACGCGGCAGGTCTCCTCCTCGGAGATGTTGAAGCACACGTCGCAGAAGCGCACCTTCTCGGTCACCTCGCGCAGTGTGGCGGCGAGGCGTTCCACGTCCGCCTTGTCGGTGGCCAGGATGTGAAAGGCGATCCGCTGCGCGCCCTTCGGCCCGATGCCGGGCAGTCTGCCCAACTCGTCGATCAGGTCCTGGATCGGGCCTTCGTACACGGTGTTCCTCGGTGTTGGGGCCCTTCGTGACGTCCGGCTCGTTCCTCGCCGGGCTCCTCAGGGGCCGTTGTGGCGGCTACAGGTCCAGTTCGGGCATCGGCGGCATGGTGGCCTGGGCCAGCGCCATCGCCTGGTGGTTCGCGTCGCGGACGGCGGCGACGATCAGGTCGGCGAGCGTCTCGGTGTCGGTGGGGTCGCAGGCCTCCGGCTTGATCACGAGGCCGACGAGCTCGCCGGTGCCGGTGAGGGTGGCCTCGACGAGGTCGCCCCCGGCGGTGCCCGTCACCGTCTTCGCGGCCAGGGCTGCCTGGGCCTGTTCCAGCTGGTCCTGCATGGCCTGCGCCTGGTTCAGCAGGCCCTGCAGGTCGATGCTGCCGGGATCGAACATCTCAACTCCTCGATTCGGGACGGCTGCCCGTCATGGTAGCCGTGATCAGGACTCGTCCTCTGCGATCAGCTCCGCGCCCAGCTGGGTGCGCATCAGCTCCTCGGCGGACGCGCCGTCCTCGACGACGTCGTCGTCGCGGCTGGGTTCGGCCTCGGGCTCCGGCTCCGGCGGGGTGGCCTGGGAGCGGGTCGGACGCAGGTTCGCCCGGGCCTCCTCCGCCGCGGCAGAGCGCGGCGGGCTGTCGGGCGATCGTGGCGGAACCGCGGCGGGCGGTGCGCTCGGCGCGGGCGTCGGGTCGGCGGACGCGTCCACGATCGGGTTGATGTGCAGCGCTGCCCCGAGCACTTCCAGGATCGCCTCGCGCAGCACGTCCGGACTGCCGCCCCGGCCGAAGCTGTCCCGGGCGCCGACGTTGGCCAGGCCCAGCGTCAGGACGCCGTCACGCACCTCCATCACCTGCGCGTTCTGGCTCAGCAGGATCCACGTGAACCGGCGGCGGCCCTTCACGTTGTCGAGGATCTGCGGCCAGAAGCGTCGGACGTCGGCGGTGCCGAGGGCGTCGGTGCTGGGGGCCCGAGCGTCGCCGGCTGTTGCGGAAGACGCACCCGTTGTTCCCTGAGCCCCACCCCCTGTTCCCTGAGCTTCACGAAGGGTGTCGTCAGCGATCGGCTGGTCGGGTTGCGGAGCCCTTCGTGACGCCGGCTCGTCCCTCGCCGGCTCCTCAGGGATCGGGTGGGGAGTGGGTTCGGGCTCTGCTGGCTGCTCGGGCACCCTTCGTGACGCCGGCTCGTTCCTCGCCGGCTCCTCAGAGACCGGGTGGGGAGTGGGCTCGGTTCTCGCTGGCTCCTCGGGGATCGGGTGGGGGGGCTCGTTCCTCGGGTGCTGCTCCTCGGGGACCGTGTCCGCCACCGATGTGGGGGCCATGCTCAGGCGGCGCTCCAGGCGGTCGAGGCGGGCGTGCAGGCCGCGTCCGCCGACGTCGGCGCCGGGCAGGAGCACGCGGGCGCACATCAGTTCCAGGTGCAGGCGGGGGGCTGTGGTGCCGCGCATCTCGGTGAGGCCCACCGCGATCACCTCGGCGGCCCGGGTCAGCTCGCCGGGGCCCAGCGCGGTGGCCTGGGCGGCAAGCCGTTCGGCCTGGTCTCCGGCCACGTCGACCAGGCCGCTGCTGAGCGCCTCGGGCACGGCGGCGACGATGATCAGGTCGCGCAGCCGGCGGAGCAGGTCCTCGGCGAAACGACGCGGGTCCTGACCGACCTCGATCACCTTGTCCACGGAGGCGAACACGCCTTGGGCGTCGCCGGCGGCGAAGGCGTCCACGATCTCGTCGAGCAGCGCGTCCGGGGTGTAGCCGAGCAGGGCGGTGGCCTGGGAGTAGGTGACGCCCTGCTCGCTCGCGCCGCCGAGCAGCTGGTCGAGCACCGACAGGGAGTCGCGCACCGAGCCGGCGCCGGCGCGCACGACCAGCGGCAGGACGGCCGGCTCGACCGCGATGCCCTCCGCGTCGCACAGCGTGGCCAGGTAGGCCGACAGCGTCTTCGGCGGCACCAGGCGGAACGGGTAGTGGTGGGTGCGGGAACGGATGGTGCCCAGGACCTTGTCCGGCTCCGTGGTGGCGAAGACGAACCGCACGTGGGGCGGCGGCTCCTCGACGACCTTCAGCAGGGCGTTGAACCCCTGGGGCGTGACCATGTGCGCCTCGTCGATGATGTAGATCTTGTAGCGGCTGTGCACGGGGGCGAAGAACGCCCGCTCGCGCAGGTCACGCGCGTCGTCCACGCCGCCGTGGGACGCCGCGTCGATCTCGATCACGTCGATGCTGCCGGCGCCGCCCCGGGCGAGGTCGCGGCAGGACTGGCAGACCCCGCACGGCGTCGGCGTGGGGCCCTCCGCGCAGTTCAGGCAGCGGGCGAGGATGCGGGCCGACGTGGTCTTGCCGCAGCCCCGCGGCCCGGAGAACAGATAGGCGTGGTTCACCCGGTTGTTCGCCAGCGCGCGCTGCAGCGGCTCGGTGACGTGTTCCTGGCCGATGACCTCGGCGAAGGTGTCCGGACGGTAGCGGCGGTACAGGGCCAGTGGCGTGTCGGGACGGGAGACCTGGGTGGCCGGCTGGCGCAGCGCGTCCACCACCTCCATCAGGGAGGCGGTGACCTCGTCCTCGGAGCGGCGGTGCGGACCGGCCTCCGGCGGTGTCTCGGCGACGTCCTCGGGGAGGTCCTCGACGGCCGGGGACTCGTCGGGACCGTCGCCGAAGAGGTCGGGGCCGTCCTGCTCGAACAGGTCGGGGGCATCGGGGTCGAAGAGGTCGAGCGGCTCCTCGGCAAACAGGTCTTCAGAGCTGGCGTCCACGGGGTGAACCTTACGGGTAGCCGGGGACAATTCCCTCGGCGGGGCCGGAAATGCAGCGGCCCCCGCGCACCCGGAAGAGCTCACTTACCCTTGCTGTCTTCCGACCCTGGGGGAGTTGGGCGAGGTACCGCCGCGCGGGGAACCGATACCCACTCTACCGGCCCGCCCTCACCCTCCGCGACTCGCCCTCCCTCCACTGTCGAACGCCCCCGTTTCGGTCAAACGCCACACCGCACGCTGGAGCGGATGACCGGAACGGAGGCGTTCGGCGGGGTCAGAAGCTGCGGGCGTGCCGTAGCACCGGCAGGCGTTCCCTCGCTACGGCGACCGAGGTGAGGTCGAGGTCGATGACGGCCAACTCGTCTGCCTCACCGAGTTCGAGCAGGACGGCGCCGGTCGGGTCGACGACGAGGGAGTGGCCGATGCCGGTGGGCGTCCGGCCGTCCGCGGCGGTCGCGGGCAGGGACTGGTCGACGGCCACGACGAAGCTGGTGGAGTCCATGGCGCGGGCGGTGACGAGGGTGCGCCACTGGTGGAGCTTGGCGTCCCCGGGCGCCCAGGACGACGGCAGCAGGATGAGTTCGGCGCCCAGCCCGGCGAGGTGGGTGAACAGGGCGGGGAAGCGGACGTCGTAGCAGGTGGCGAGGCCGATGGTGTGGCCGGCCAGTTCGATCGTGACCGCGCGGTCGCCCGCCTCGATCTGCCGGGATTCCGCGTAGCCGAGTGCGTCGAACAGGTGCAGCTTGTCGTAGCGGGCCTCGACGGCGCCGGTGACCAGCAGGGTGTTCCGGACGCGAGGCGTCCCGGTGGTGGTGAACATGCCGACCACGACGGTGAGGCCCAGTCCGGTGGCCAGTTCCCGGACGGAGGCCGCCCACGGGCCGTCGAACGGCTCGGCGGCGTCTGCCCGGGGACGGGCGAACGAACACATCGTGGCTTCGGGGAACACGACGAGTTCGGCGCCCTGGGCCGCGGCGTCGGTGGCGAACTCCCGGACACGCGCCAGGTTCTCCGCCGGATCGGTGGACGCAGCGAACTGGGCGAGCGCGACACGCATGCGTCCAGCGTGGCACCCGACGACGCGAATTGCGCAGTAAATCATTCCTGTGGGGCCTTGGGGGCTCGTGTGGACAGTTGAGTGCGCAAATCGCGTCGAGCGGATCGAGGATCTGTCCGGAAGGCAGGCAACCCTTTGACCGTGCTGTGCGTAGGTCATGGTGTAGGTCGAAGAGAGAGGCGCCATGTTCGGATCGCCCACCCCCAGCCGGGACGCCGAGTACACCGCGTTCGTGCGTTCGGCGTCCGCCTCGCTGACCCGCACGGCCTATCTGCTGACGGGCGACCGGGAACTGGCGGATGAACTCGTCCAGGATGCGCTGGTAAGGACATACCTGGCCTGGCGCCGCATCCGGCACGGCGAGGCCGTGGCGTACGCGCGGCGCACGCTGGTGAACCTGAACATCGACCGCTGGCGACGGCGTCCCGCCACACCGACCGAGGCGATCGAGAGGCCCGATCCGACTGATCCGCACGAGCGGGTGGACGACCGCGACGAGGTGGTGCGGCTGCTCGCCACGCTGCCCCCGCAGCAGCGCCGGGTGATCGTGCTGCGCTATTTCAACGACCTGACCGAGGCGGACGTGGCCGAGCACCTGGGCATCAGCGTCGGCGCCGTGAAGTCGGCGGCGTCCCGTGGGCTGGCTAGCCTCCGGACGCGCTACGCCCCGGTCCGGGAAGGAGGACTGGAATGAACGATCTCGAGGAGCGGCTGCGCGAGGACCTGCGCGCGGCGACGGACTGGATCCCGGACGACATCGACCCTGACGCGATGCTGTGGACGGGGCGGCGGGCACGCCGCTCGCGCCTGGTCTCCCGGACGGCGGTGGCCGCGGCTGCGCTGGTCGTCGCGGGGCTGGTCGGCCCGGTGGTGTGGCGCGTCCTGCAGCCGGCACCGGGGGTGCCGTCACCGATGCAGACGGTGTCGGCCGTCCCGAGCGACCCGGCGACGCCGAGTGACCCGCTGTCCGCCACCTTCGATTTCTCCGAGGCTGGAGTGGCGGACCTGGAGTCGATCCGGGTCGATGCCCAGCCGGCCGGCAATGAGGTCGGCCTGGCGGTGACCGTCAAGGCCCAGGGGGCGGCCGCCGTCGAGCGCCGGTTTACCGTCCCGGTCGGGGAGGCGTGGCACGTGGCCTGGGACAAGCACCTCGTGATCGGCATCCTGCCCGACCAGGTGCAGTGGTTCTCCGGCGTGTACGGACAGGACAGGAACGGCCACTCCTCCGATCAGCAGCCGCTGGACGGGATCGGCTCCACCGCGGTCTGGATGTACTTCGAGAAGGCCGGGAAGGCGAAGGACCTGACCGGCTTCATCTGGCAGGGCGCGGACGGCGCGGTGCGCCACAGCGACGGGAGCACGCTGCCGAGCGCCACGGTCGAACTCCCCGACCGCAGCTTCCTGGTCTACCGCCAGGACGCCGACAACGTCTGGATCCGGG
>NZ_JARKPQ010000139.1 GCF_029975155.1 Propionicimonas sp.
GTGACGCGCACCGAGCGGGCGCGGCCCAGCAGGTCGAGCGTCACGGCGTCCAGCTTCAGGCCGACCTCCTCGGAGACCACCTGGCCACCGGTGAGGATGGCAATGTCGGTGAGCATGGCCTTGCGGCGGTCGCCGAAGCCCGGCGCCTTCACGGCCACGGACTTGAAGGTGCCCTTGATCTTGTTCACGATCAGGCCGGCCAGCGCCTCGCCGTCCACGTCCTCGGCGATCACCAGCAGCGGCTTGCCGGACGAGACGACCTTCTCCAGCAGCGGCAGCAGGTCGCGCAGGTTCGAGACCTTGGAGTTGACGATCAGGATGTACGGGTCGTCGAGGACGGCCTCCATCCGCTCGGCGTCGGTCACGAAGTACGGCGAGATGAAGCCCTTGTCGAAGCGCATGCCCTCGGTGAGCTCCAGGTCGAGCCCGAAGGTGTTGCTCTCCTCGACGGTGATCACGCCCTCCTTGCCGACCTTGTCCATGGCCTCGGCGATGATCTCGCCGACCGTGGTGTCCGCAGCGGAGATGGACGCGGTCGCCGCGATCTGCTCGCGGGTCTCGATGTCGATGGCCTGGTTGCCCAGCTCGTCGACGATCGCGGCCACGGCCTTCTCGATGCCCTTCTTCAGGCTCATCGGGTTGGCGCCGGCGGTGACGTTCCGCAGGCCCTCGCGCACCATGGCCTGGGCGATCACGGTGGCGGTGGTGGTGCCGTCGCCCGCGACGTCGTCGGTCTTCTTGGCGACCTCCTTGACCAGCTCAGCGCCGATCTTCTCGTAGGGGTCCTCGAGCTCGATCTCCTTGGCGATGGACACGCCGTCGTTGGTGATCGTGGGGGCGCCCCACTTCTTCTCCAGGACCACGTTGCGGCCCTTCGGGCCGAGGGTGACTCGCACGGCGTCGGCGAGGGTGTTCATGCCCCGCTCCAGGCCGCGGCGCGCCTCGACGTTGAATTCAATCAGCTTCGCCATCTGTCTTCGGCAATCCTTTGGCGTCTCGGGGGCTGTGCCCCCACGGTGGATTCTGTGTGTGGTTGTCGCCTCGATGCCCGCGACGGACGATCAGGTGATCTCATCGAGCCAGACTGATGGCACTCTCAAGGTGAGAGTGCTAACACAATGTCTAGCACTCTCACCCCCCGAGTGCAAACGTCCGGACGACAGACCGGGCGACGCCGTTCGGCGTCGCCCGGTCTTCCAGGGGGAGGCCGTGCGCACACACGGCGCCTCCTCAGGCGGGGGGATGCTTCCCCTGGGTGCCGCCTCCGGCCCTCCCCCGCCAGGGTCGGGCCGGAGGCGCCGGCCAGCAGCGGCGGTGGATGGCGGATCCACCCGACGCTCTGGTTCCGGCGATCGGCTCGACAGGCAGGACTCCGTGGGCTGCAGGCTAGCCACTCATCCCGGAACCCCGACTGGAGCCGATCGGCCGTGGCCGGAGGGGTCCCGGCCACGACACCCAGTGCATCGCGCGCACGTTCAGGAGCGGTCAGCCGATCCTCAAGATTCGATGAAGAAGGCCCGTGGAATCCGGGGACGGCTCCTCACCCGGTCCAGCGCGTCTCGACAAGCTCGACGACCGATGACGAAAGCGGCGGACCGAGTAGAGAACCGCCCCCAGGTTCGTGAGGGCAGACGAGTGATGTCGAGGGTGCCAGAGGGCGAGCCCTCGGGAGGACTCAGGCGATCACCGGGGGCCGTCCGCGGGCAGGGTGAGGGTGAACACGGCGCCCTGGCCCGGGCCGGCGCTGGCCGCGGCCAGCGTGCCGCCGTGTGCCAGCGCGATCGCCCGGCTGATCGACAGGCCGATGCCGGTGCCGCCGGTGTCCCTCGATCGGGCGGCGTCGGTGCGGTAGAAGCGCTCGAAGATGTTCGGCAGGTGAGCCGCCTCGATTCCGTCGCCGGTGTCGGTGACCGTGATCACCACCGTGTCCGGGCCGCTCACCGCCGCGAGGCCGACCCGGCCGCCCGTGGGGGTGTGCCGAAGCGCGTTGGAGAGCAGGTTGGTCAGCACCTGGCCGATCCGCTGGGCGTCCGCGCGGACGGTTCCGGACGGAGACCCCAGCACCTGCAGTTCGACGCCGTCCCTGGCGAAGTCCTCTGCGGCCGCCGCCCTGGCCTGCTCGAGGAGCTCCGCGACGTCACACGGAGCGAGGTGGATCGACATGCCGCCGTCCGCGTCCGCGATGTCGCGCAGGTCGCCGGCCAGCCGGGTGAGTCGGCCGGCCTGTTCGGTGAGGCTGGCCAGCGTCGCCGGATCGGGCGCCAGTACCCCGTCCGCCACGGCCTCCACCGTCACGGCGAGGGACGCGATCGGCGTCCGCAGTTCGTGGGCGAGGTCGGCCAGCAGCTGGCGGCGCGCGGCCTCCACCTCGCCGAGCCGGGTGGCCATTGTGTTGAAGCTGGACGCCAGCAGTGCGACCTCGGACCCGGCCTCCGCGCCCGGTTCGACCCGGCGGCTGAAGTCGCCGGCCGCGACCTGCCGGGCGACGGCGCCGAGCTCGCGCAGCTGCCGGCGCAGCGGACGCACCGTCGCCGTCCCGATCACCACGGCCACGATCGCGGCCACGAACAGCGCCACGCCGAGCGAGAGCCACAGCGCCCGGTTGAACGCCTGTTCCGCGAAGGTCAGCTGGTCGACGCTGGTCAACGGTCCGTTGTCGACCAGGTAGTACTCGAACAGGCTCGGCCCGATGCTGGTCACGACCACGGCGACCGTGACCAGCAGGACGGCGCCGACGGCGAGCTGGCCGATCAGCAGCCGCCCGTAGAACGTCCGGGTGAACCGCTCCTTCGGCCTCAGGCTCGGCACCGCCGCACCTCCCTCACCCGGCGCCCATCCGGTAGCCGACGCCGCGGACGGTGATCACGTACTGCTGCCGGGACGGGTCGTCGCCCAGCTTGCGCCGCAGGTTGGCGATGTGGACGTCCACCAGGTGCTCGTCGCCGGCGTCCGACTCGCCCCAGATGTGCTCGAGCAGCTGGCGGCGGCTCATCGCCAGCCTCGGCCGCTCCGACAGCACGGACAACAGGTCGAACTCGGTCGGCGTCAGCTCCACCTCGCGTCCACCGACCCGGGCCAGCCGCGCGGACGCGTCCACCTCCAGGTCGCCGAAGCGGCGCACCGGCAGCGCCTCCGTGCCGGACGTGCCCCGCGGCCGCCGCAGCATCGCCTGCACGCGGGCGACCAGCTCGCGGGCGCTGAACGGCTTGGTGACGTAGTCGTCCGCGCCGACCGAGAGCCCGATCAGCACGTCCACCTCGTCGGTGCGGGCGGTGAGCATGATCAGGTAGCAGTCGCTGAAGGTGCGGATCCGCCGGCAGACCTCGACCCCGTCGAGGCCGGGCAGACCCAGGTCGAGGATGATCACGGTCGGGTCGAGCCGCCGCGCCAACTCCACGGCCTCCAGCCCGTCCCCGCTCACCGTGGTGGCGAAGCCGGCCCGCTCCAGATAGGACGCGACCACACCGGCCAGGACCGCCTCATCGTCGACGATGAGCACGTGACCCGCACTGCCCGCCTGCATGCGTCCCTCCCGCGCTCAGCCTAGGGTTCCGCACCCGTCCGACGCGAGTGGGCCGTCGTGCCGCAGAATTGACCCGTGCCGACCCGTCCCGCCACCGACCCCGTGGCCCCGACGCGCGCCGCGCACCGGGTGCGCGCCGTCGGCAATGCCGTGAACCTGACCACGCCCCTGGGTCTGCTCGTCGCCCTGGCCGGACGGGCGACGCTGCGGCTCGGCCCGGAGGCCCTGGTCGTGGCGGAGGGGTACCGGCTGCCGCTGCCGAAGGCCGGGGCGTTCACCGTCGGCGGCGTGGTGCTGGTCCCCCACGGGCTGCTGACCGGCGTGGAACTCCGCCAGCCCGGGACGCTCGCGCACGAGTCGCGGCACGCCTGGCAGTACTTCTGGTGCCTGGGCCTGCCGTTCCTGCCGCTGTACGCGCTCGCGTCCGGCTGGTCGTGGCTGCGCCGCGGCGACCCCGCGTCCGGCAACTGGTTCGAACGCGACGCCGGGCTCATGACCGGCGGCTACCCCGAACGGCCGGTGACCAACGCCGGGCTCCGGCGGATCGGCCGCGCGCTGCGGCTCGTCCGCTGACGTCGGTGGGGGTTGCCCGGCACCGCCGCCGGGGCGATGATCGGGCCATGTTCCACACACCGCAGGTGGTGCTGTTCACGAAGCGGATCGACGCGGCGGCCGCGTTCTACCGGGCGATCGGCTTCGCCGAGGTCTTCCGCGAGCCCGCACAGGGCAAGCCCGCCCACGTCGACCTGGAGCTGGACGGCTACCGCATCGGCCTCGCGACCGTCCGCTCGGCGCGGGAGGATCACTGGCTGGAGCCGGTGGCGTCCGGCCAGCGCGCGGTGGTGGTGCTGTGGACGGACGACGTCGACGCCGGCTGGGCGAGGCTGGTGGAACTCGGCGCCAGGCCCGTGCACGAGCCGCAGCCGTGGCTGGACCACCTGCGGATCGGCTGGCTCGCCGACCTGGACGGCCACCTGATCCAGGTGGTGCAGGAGGTGCCCGGAAACCGTCGGGACGACGCCGGAGGACCGGCTACACCCGCAGGTTGACCCCGAGGCGACGCGCGGTGCGCTCCTTCTGCCGGGTGGCGCGGAGCCGACGCAGCCGCTTGACCAGCAGCGGGTCGTGCGCGAGTGCTTCCTCGGTGTCGATCAGCGCGTTGATGAGCTGGTAGTACCGGGTGGGCGAGATGTCGAACCGCTCGCGGATCTCCGACTCCTTGGACCCTGGCAACGCCCACCACTGCTTCTCGAACTCGAGCAGGGCGGCCTGCTGTTCGCTGAGGCCCGGGGCGGAAACGGCCATGGGATCGGACATGCGCCCACAGTACCGCCGAAACCACATCGATGTCATTCGTCGGGCGTCCCGAACGCCGCGTCCGACACTCCGCCGCGCCCCGGATAGACTCGACGATGACCCGGCGGGCACCAGACGTCACCGACAAGTGAGGATGCTATGCAGTTGCTGCACGGCACTGTCCAGCACTATGCGTGGGGAACCACGGATGCGATTCCGGAACTGATGGGGGTGCCCGGCGACGGCCGTCCGTTCGCCGAGTACTGGCTGGGCGCGCACCCGCTGTCGCCGTCCGAACTGGGTGGGGAGACGCTGGACGCCGTCGTCCGCGAGCACCCCGAGATCATCGGCGAACCCAGCCGGAAGGCCTTCGGCGACCAGTTGCCGTACCTGATGAAGGTGTTGTCGGCACGGCACGCGCTCTCGCTGCAGGCGCACCCGTCGCGCGACCAGGCGGAGGAGGGCTATGCGCGGGAGAACGCGGCCGGCCTCGCCCCGGACGCGCCGGAGCGCACCTATCGCGACGACTGGCCGAAACCGGAACTGCTGATCGCCCTCGACGAGTTCCACACCCTCTCCGGCTTCCGCGATCCCCGGCGCACGGCCGCGCTGTTCGGCGGCCTGGGGGTGGCGGACGCGCTCGTGTCCGTGATCGGACCGCTCACGGAACGGAAGGGGCCGGCCGCCCTCGCGGAGGTCTTCCTGGACGTGCTCAGCCTCGACGGCGAACGTGCCCGGCTGTCCGAGCAGGTCTGCGCGGCGGCCATGCGGCACAAGGACGCCCCCGGTGAGTTGGGCGAGTTCGCGCGCACCGTCCTGGAGCTGGACGAGGTGTTCACCGCCGACCCCGGAATCCTGGCCGCGCTGCTGATGAACCGGGTGGTGCTGCAGCCGGGCGAGGCGGTGTTCGTGCCGGCCGGCCAGATGCACGCCCACCTGCGCGGAACAGGCATCGAGGTCATGGCGAACTCCGACAACGTGATCCGCGGCGGCCTGACCAGCAAGCACGTCGACGTCGGCGAACTGGTCCGGGTCGTCGACTTCTCCTCCGGCGAGCCGGAGATCCTCCGTCCCGAGCCGGTGGGCGCGGGTGTCGACCACTACGCCACGCCCTGCCCCGAGTTCGACGTCTGGCGAGTGCGGGCCGGTGCCGACCTGCCGGGCGACCTCCCCGGGACCGGCTCGGCCCGGATCCTGCTGGTGGTCCAGGGACGGGCGGAGCTGACCCTCGGGGAGCAGCGACTGACGCTCACCAAGGGCGAGTCGGCCTTCCTCTCCGCCGCCGATGACCGGGTGACGATGCTCGGCGACGCCACGGCCTTCGTGGCCGCTTCCGGCGTGCGCTGAGATGACCGACGTGCCGGCCGCCGTCGCGGCGGCCGTGCTCCGGCTGGTCGGCTCCGGCGAGCGGCCGGTCGTCCTGATCGACGGCGGGGCCGGGTCGGGCAAGACCACCCTGGCGGACGCCCTGGCCGAGTGGTGGCCCGGCCGCACCGCGGCCCAGGTCGTGGGGCTGGACGAGCTCTACCCGGGCTGGGGCGGACTGGCGGCGGGTTCGGCGGCCGTACCGGAGGTGATCGCCGGGAGCGGGTTCCGCACCTGGGACTGGGCCGCCGGCCGGCCAGGATCGTGGCGGCCGCTGGACCCGTCCGCGCCGCTCATACTGGAAGGCTGTGGAGCGATCAGCCCCGCGAGCCGCGCGCTCGCCGGCCTGGCCGTCTGGCTCGAACTCGACGAGGCCACCCGCAAGCAGCGCGCCCTCGCCAGGGACGGCGAGCTGTTCGCCCGCCACTGGGACGAGTGGGCAGCCCAGGAGGCCGTCCACTGGGGCGCCGATCACCCCCGCGAACTGGCCGACGTGGTCCTCGAGATGGCGAGTGCAGAACACGTCGATCTCTGAGCGGCGCGTCTCGACAAGCTCGACGGTTCTCCGTTGGACCAGGAACCCAACCGATCCCTGAGGAGGCCGCAGAGCGAGGAACGAACTCCGCGACCGTCACGAAGGGCACCCCGATCCCGCCGGTGTATGGGAGTGTACGAAGTTGTCGGCCGAACTCCCCGCGAGCGCGGCGATCCGCTAGGCTGACCCGCGTCGCGGCGGCGGGGGGGTCGCTCTTCATTGGTGTTGCAGGGGCCTTGGGCCTCCTGCAGGAAGAGAGTAGGCCGACCGTGCTTCGTGCAATTCTGCACCGCCGTCGTGTGTTGATCCTGACCATGATCGCCGCCCTGGTCACCGGGGTGCTCCCGCTGACGTCGGCCGGAGTCGCAGAAGCAGCCGTGCTGAGTCCGCCGACACTCACCAGCCCTGCCTCCGGAGCGTCCCTGACCGCGAACCCGATCCTCGCGTGGTCCGCAGTGACGGGCGCGACGAAGTACCGCGTGGAACTGAGTGCCGAGGCCGGCTTCAGCCCGCTCATCAGCGGCTATCCGGTCACCACCCAGGAACTCCGCTACGCGCCGCCCACCGAGTTGCCGCAGGGCGAGATCTACTGGCGTGTCGCCGCGGTGGACGCCGCAGGCGCGCCGGGCGACTACGCCGGAGCCAGCTTCGTCAAGGGCTGGGGAGACGCACCGGTCGTGGTCGCACCCGCCGACGGGAAGTCGTTCGCCTTCCCCACCGAGCCCATCCTGTTCTCCTGGGGCGCCGTGCCGGGCGCGGTGTCCTACGAACTCCAGATCGACGACGCCGACGACTTCATCGGCACCAAGACCTACACCACGAAGAACACCGACTACGTGCTCACCGAGCCGGTGACGGTCAACCAGTCGTTCTACTGGCGGGTCCGTGGCGTGTCCGGAAGCCTCTCCTCGGAGTGGTCGCCCACCTCGTCGTTCACCTCGTCCTGGGCCGGCGCGCCGACGCTGCGCTCCCCCGCCGCGGACGCCACCGGCGTCACCGACGTCTTCTTCGACTGGGATCCGGTCCTCGGCGCCAAGGCCTACCAGCTGCAGGTCAGCCCCAACGGGGACTGGGCGAACAACATCACGATCGACATCACGGTGAAGTCGACCCGCTATGCGCCGCCCGAGCCGCTGAACAACGGCAACTACTACTGGCGGGTGCGGGCGATGGACGCGGCGTCGCCGGCCAACTACGGGCCCTGGTCGGCCGCGCGGATCTTCGAGCGCGACTGGCCCGAGAAGCCGGCCATCGTGTGGCCGCAGGACGGCGCCAGCACCTCGGTCAGGAACACTGCCGACCCGACGTGGCAGAACCCCGCCTTCAGCTGGACACCGGCGAAACGCGCGTCCTGGTACCGCATCCGGTTCGCCACCAACGCGGCCATGACCGAGAACGTGTACGGCTGCGTGACCAACCGGACCACCTTCACTCCGTATACCTTCGAGGATGGGGTCGACCGCGAGATCGCCGGGCCGTGCAAGCTGGCGTTCGCCGCCGGCTCCACCTACTACTGGGACGTGTCCGCCCTGGATTCACCGGTGAAGAATGCCGGCATCGATCCGGCGCAGCCCCCGAAGCTCACCGGCCTGATCTTCGGACAGCGCTCCGCGGTGCGGTCGTTCGTCTACGATCCTCCCGTCCCGACCACCGACGAGCCGCGGGCCCTGACCGCCGCCGACTACCTGACCCCGGCGACCTGCGACCCGGCCGCAGGCTGCAACACGGCGGAGAAGGACACGCCCACGCTCACCTGGACCGCGATCCCGGGGGCCACCACCTACACCGTCGAGGTGTCGCTCGACCGGAACTTCACCAACATCTACCGCAAGTACATCGCGCCCTACAACCGGCTCACGCCGCGCGATTCGTGGCGGGACAACCAGGCTGGTCAGGCCTACTACTGGCGGGTCACCCCGGACGACCTTGCCTTCGGAGCCAGTGCCTACGGGGTGATCCGCAAGCAGACCGAGGGCGTCCATCGCGCGGCGCCCGCAGGCGGCTCGGCCCAGCCGAACGACTTCACCTTCGCGTGGCAGGACTACCTCGACACGAACCAGGCGCTGAAGCCGGCTGCGGTCGAGGCGGCCAAGTCCTACCGGATCCAGGTGTCGACGGTCAGTGACTTCGCGACCTTCGTGGACAACCGGGTCGTCAACACTCCCTTCTACACCCCGTACGACCGCACCTACCCCGAGGGGCCGATCTACTGGCGTGTGCAGGCGATCGACGGTTCGGGCAACGAGCTCACGGTCAGCAGCGGGAACAACGGCTCGGTGACCAAGGCCTCGCCGGCTCCCGCACCCCGCTACCCCGGCAGTGGCGCCACCGTGAAGGGCGTGCCCTACCTGCAGTGGGAGCCCCTCGCCTACGCCGCCTCGTACGACGTGCAACTGGACAACGACTCGAACTTCTCGTCACCGATCAAGACCGTGACCACGAAGATGGCGGCGTGGGCCCACGTCGATCCGCTCGCCGCGGGCACCTACTACTGGCGGGTCCGCCGCAATGATGCCGACAACCGGGACGGGGCCTGGTCGACCGTCCGGTCCTTCAACCTGCAGCCCGCACCGGTCACGCTGAGCAGCCCCACGAACGGCAGCACCCCCGCCGGCAACACGCTGCTGCTCCAGTGGAAGGCCACGCAGCCGAGCCCGAAGTACCGGGTGGAGGTGAGCACGTCCTCGACGTTCGCCAGCCAGGTCAGCGGGTTCCCGCAGGACACCGTGATGTCTGCGGTGGCGCCCAAGTCGCTGTTCGGCAACGGCACGTACTACTGGCGGGTCAGGTCGCTCAACGCGTCGAACACCGTTGTCGCGACCTCGTCCACGTGGAATTTCACGGTCGACGCCACCTACCCGAGCGTGGTCGGGCTCGCCCCGTCCTCGGGTGCACCGATCGACACCGCGTTCACTGTGACCTTCTCCGAACCGGTCACCGACGTCGACGCGACGTCGCTCACCGTGACCGCGGCCGGCGCGAGCGCTGCCCTGGCAGGAACCGTCACCGTCGTCTCGCCGACCGTGGCGAGGTTCACACCGAAGGCCGCGCTGGTGCCGGGGCAGACGTATACCGTCCGTGTGAGTCCCGCCGTGAAGGACAGGAGCGGCCTCGCGCTCGCGGCGTACTCGGCGAACGTCCGAACCTCGACCACGGTCCAGGAGGACTCGGGCGCGGTCCAGAGGGCGTGGCCCGTCTGGAAGACGTCGGCAGCCTCCGACGGCAAGCTCAAGCTCTCGCAGCGGGCCGGCAGCACGCTGACCTACTCGTTCACCGGCACCAGCATCGGCCTCCTCGGCTACGTGGGGAAGACCGGCGGCCACGCCGCCATCACGCTGGACGGCGTCGCGCAGGGCAACGTCTCCTTCTACGCGAAGACCGCGGCCCACAAGGCCACCGTCTGGTCCAGGAGCGGTCTCCCCGCAGGCAAGCACGTGCTGCGGGTGACCACGCTGGGCACCAAGCCCGCCGGGTCCAAGGGCAAGCTGGTCTACGTCGACGGGTTCACCGTCGACGGCACCACCGTCGGGGAGACCGCGCCGGGCGTGGTCGACGGCTTCGCCCGGGTCGGCACGACGAAGGCTTCCTCCTCCGCCTACGACGTCATGGACTTCGCCAAGGCCTCCGGCCGCACGGCACCCACGTTCACGCTCACGTTCACGGGCACCGGCATCAGCTGGCTGGGGACCAAGACGAAGGCCTCCGGCAAGGCGGTGGTCTACATCGACAACGTCAAGAAGAAGACGATCGACCTGTACTCCTCGAAGACCGCCTACAAGAAGACGCTGTGGACCTCGGCGAAGCTCTCGGACAACGTCCACACCATCAAGGTGGTCGTCCTGGGCAGCAAGCGGAAGTCGGCCAAGGGCTACGACGTCTCCCTCGACGCCTTCACCATCAAGTAGAGCCGAATCGGTCGCTGGCCTCGGGGACCATCGTCCTCGGGTCCGGCGACCGGTGCCGCGCCCGGGGTCGACGCGTCTGCCGTCCGCTTTTGGCACAATGGTGCGCCGGGCCCAGCGCCCGCGCCGCGTTAGCTCAGTTGGCAGAGCTCCGATCTTGTAAATCGGTTGTCGGGAGTTCGATTCTCCCACGCGGCTCTGTCGGCGGCCCTGTCGGCCTAGCGTATGTTCGGGGCATGACTCACCCAATCGGCCAGTGGCAGCAGATCATCTCGCGCGACCCGGGCCATTCTTCCCGATACATCGAGCGGTTCAAGATGCTCGCCGCCCAGGGCCACGACCTGTACGGCGAGGCGCGCCTGATCGACGCCATCGTCGGTCGCGGCGCCGCGATCCTGGACGCGGGGTGCGGTCCGGGCCGGCACGCCGGGTATCTGCACCGCGCCGGTCATGTTGTCGTGGGCGTGGACGTCGACCCCACCCTGATCGCCGCCGCCGAGGACGACGATCCCGGACCCACCTACGTGGTCGGCGACCTGGCCGGGTTCGAACTGCCGCCGGGCGTTCCGCAGGAGTTCGACGCCGTCCTCTGCGCGGGCAACGTGATGACGTTCCTGCACCCGGACACCCGCGTCCCGGTGCTGGCGGGGTTCGCGTCCCGGCTCTCCGCGACCGGACGCGCCGTGGTCGGCTTCGGCGCCGGTCGCGGCTACGGGTTCGACGAGTTCCTCGCCGACGCCCGGTCCGCAGGCCTCGCACTGGAATCCCGCTTCGCCACCTGGGACCTGCGCCCGTTCTCCCCCGAGGCCGACTTCCAGGTCGCCCTGCTCACCCGCGCCTGAGCCCGCCGGCTGCCGGCCATTGTCATCCCGGACTTGACCCCGGATCCCCGGCGGCCGACCTGCCAGGCCCGTCCAGGGATCCCGGCGTACGCCGGGATGACGCGGGAGCAAGTCGCTCCCTGAGAAGCATCCCGGCGAGGAACGAGCCGGGACGCGTCACCAAGGGCACCCGACGGAACACCCGCGGGAAGCTGGCAGCCACAGCCACGTCATCCCGGGCTTGACCCGGGATCCCCGGCGGCCGACCTGCCGGGCCGGTACCGGGATCCGGCGTTCGCCGGGATGACATGTAGCAGTCACGGCCGGCCGAGGCTCAGGCGGACGGGGGCTTCCGCTGCCTCCACCAGTACTGGCCGATCACGACCACGAGGATGGCGAGGGAGACGTACCAGAGGTAGTTGCCGTACATCCGCATCACCTCGACGGCCGGCGCACCGATCCAGTAGCCGATCGCCAGGTACGCGCCGGTGGTGACGAAGGACGAGATCACCGACACGGTCAGGAACTTGCGCAGGCTGGTCCCGGCTTCGCCGAGCACGGCGAGAACGACCGCGCGCGGCAGCGGGATCGGCAGGAAGCCGACCACGATCGCCAGGGTCTCGTACTTGCGGGCGAACCGCTCCGCGCGGGCGTTGGCCCGACGGGCGCGCTCGGAGCGTCCGGACCAGACCTCGATCAGCTCGCGTCCCCACAGCCGTCCGGCCCACCAGTAGATCCAGTCGAACTTGATCAGCCCGATCGTGCCGAACACCCACACCAGCGGCCACCAGGGGTCGCCGTCCCTCGCGCTGGCGCCGATCAGGACGCTGCCGCTCCACGAACCGAGGGACGCGAGCACGTGCGGAGCGGTCCCGAGCAGCCCGGGCCGCAGCACGGAGATCGCCACGCCGTAGACCGCGGCGACGCCGAGCCACGTGAAGCAGACGATGTCGGCCCTGGTCGGCTCGTGCTTCCAGGGCAGGGACGGGTCGTCCCACCACGGGCGCTCGGCCGACGGTTCCGGTTCCACCGGTGCGTCGGCCCGGCCCTTCTCCGGCTCGGCGTCGGTCACCCGGCGAGCGTACCCGAGGCGCGCACCCCCTGCCCCAACCTGTCCCGGTCACCCGGAAGGGGGATTGAAACGAGACTATGGCGACCCGGGCGCCCGGCGTGCCAAGATGACTTCTGCCGCACCCGCGGTGCTTCTTCCACTACGGATCGTCGGGCACGTACCTGCCCGTGGAAAGGTGTATTTGGCATGGCCACTGTCAGTTTCAAGGAAGCGACCCGGGTGTATCCCGGCGCTGACCACCCCGCCGTCGACAAGCTGGACCTGGAGATCGGGGACGGCGAATTCATGGTGCTGGTGGGTCCCTCCGGTTGCGGCAAGTCGACCTCGCTGCGCATGCTCGCCGGCCTCGAAGAGGTGAACGCCGGCAAGATCATGATCGGCGAGCGGGACGTCACCGACCTGCCTCCGAAGGACCGGGACATCGCCATGGTGTTCCAGAACTACGCGCTGTACCCGCATATGACCGTCGCCGACAACATGGGCTTCGCCCTGAAGATGGCCGGCGTCCCCAAGGCCGAGCGCGACCAGCGCGTGCTCGAGGCCGCACACCTGCTGGGCCTTGAGTCCTTCCTCGCCCGCAAGCCGAAGGCCCTCTCCGGTGGCCAGCGCCAGCGCGTCGCCATGGGTCGCGCCATCGTCCGCCAGCCGCAGGTCTTCCTGATGGACGAGCCCCTGTCGAACCTCGACGCCAAGCTGCGCGTCTCCACCCGCACCCAGATCGCGGCCCTGCAGACCCGCCTCGGTGTCACCACCGTCTACGTGACCCACGACCAGGTCGAGGCCATGACGATGGGCGACCGGGTGGCCGTGATGAAGGATGGCGTGCTGCAACAGGTCGACAACCCCCTCACCCTCTACGATCGCCCGGCCAACCTGTTCGTCGCCGGCTTCATCGGCTCGCCCGCCATGAACCTGATCACCGGCACCATCGTCGAGGGTGGCGTGAAGGTCGGCGACTACGTGGTCCCGGTCACCCGTGAGGTGCTCTCGAAGGTCACCGATGAGAAGACGCTCGTGCTCGGCATCCGTCCGGAGAACTTCCGGATCGCGGAGGACGGCATCAGCCTCGACGTCGACGTGGTCGAGGAACTCGGCGCGGACGGCTACGTCTACGGCACCCTCGCCGGTCTGGGCGCGGACGAGAAGCTGACCGCTCAGCAGATCGTCGCCCGCGTCTCCGCGCGGACGCCACCGCAGCGCGGCACCACCGTGAAGCTGAACACGGACACGTCGACCATGCACGTGTTCTCCGAGAAGACGCAGGAGCGCCTCAGCGCCTGACGCCCGCAGCAGTTCGGGGACAGACCCCTTTTCCGCCACGTGGTGGAAAAGGGGCCTGTCCCCGTTTTCGGCCATTTTCGGCCAGGCGGGGTCTGGCCTCGGGGCGACCGGGCCGGCCGCGTCCCCCGCGGGGTCTGGGACGGGGCCTCCGTAGGCCCTGAACGGAAAGGGGACGGGTCCCTTTCCGTTCACCTGCCGGGACCAGCCGGCGAAGGCCCCTGGCCGGCCGCGTGCGAGAATGGCGCGGTGCCCCGGTTCCTCTCCTCACGCCCGGACTCACGGCTGATCCCGCTGCCGTGGGAGACGCCGCTCGCCGAGTGGCCGACCGAGCACCTGGTCGCACTGCCCCGCGGCATCTCGCGCCACGTCGTCCGCTTCATCAAGGTGGGCAATTCCGTGTACGCGGCGAAGGAGGTCATCGAGGACCTCGCCATCCACGAGTACCGGATGCTGACCGACCTGCACCGCACCGACACCCCCGCCGTCGAGCCGCTGGCGGTGGTCACCGGCCGGGTCGACATCGACGGCGAGCCGCTCGACCCCGTGCTGATCACCAGGCACCTGGAGTTCTCGCTGCCGTACCGCTCGCTGTTCGCTCAGGGCGTCCGTCCCGACACCGTCGGACGGTTGCTGGACGCGATGGTCGTCCTGCTCGCGCGGCTGCACCTGGTCGGCTTCCTGTGGGGCGACGTGTCGCTGTCGAACATCCTGTTCCGGCGCGACGCCGGCGAGTTCGCCGCCTATCTCGTCGACGCCGAGACGGCCGAGATGCACGAGGCGCTCACCGACGGCCAGCGTGAACACGACCTGACCATCGCCACCACCAACCTCTACGGCGAGTTCAGCGACCTCGAGGCCGGGCAGATGCTGGACGCGTCCCTCGACCCGCAGAAGCTCGTCGAGTCCATCCTCACCCGCTACCGCGAGCTGTGGGCGGAGCTGACCGGCGTCGAGGAGTTCTCCGACCAGGAGGTGTTCCGGATCGAGAACCGCGTCCGCCGGCTGAACGCGCTGGGCTTCGACGTGGCCGAACTCTCCATCGAGACCTCCCCCGCTCCCGACGGCTCGCACATCCGCATCCAGCCGAAGGTCGTCGACGCCGGCCACCACACCCGCCGGCTGCTGCGGCTCACCGGCCTCGACGTCGAGGAGCACCAGGCCCGGCGGCTGCTGAACGACCTGGACACCTTCCGCGCCCGCACCAACCAGGGACACGTGGACGAGGCCGTGGTCGCCCACCAGTGGCTCACCGAGTGCTTCCAGCCGGTGGTCACCGCCATCCCGCCGGAGCTGCGCGGCAAGCGCGAGGGCGCACAGATCTACCACGAGGTGCTCGACTACCGCTGGTACGCCTCCCAGCGGGCGAACCGCGAGGTGCCGCTGGTCGAGGCCACCTGGGGCTACATCCAGGACGTGCTCCGCGCGCTGCCGGACGAGGCCATGACCGACACCCGCGCCATCGGGGACGAACGGCAGCTGGCCAACCCCTACGACCCGTCCCAGGGTTTCGTCGACGACGACGGCCCCATGCCCGAGGATCCGTGGGAGGCCGCCGCGGACGGCGTCGAGGTCGCTCCGTCCGGATTCCTCGACATCGAGGCCCTGCGCACCGCCCGCAAGCGCGGCTGAGTCGAGGAGGTCGTCCACAACGGACATCCCACGCCTTCGCTCCCCGAGCCACTTCCCACAACGTGGTGGAGCGAAACCGGTCAGGACGCCGGGGAGGTCTCCACCTCAGTGTGGGAGCGGGCGCCGAGGACGGGCAGAGCCGCGAGGGCACGATGAACGGCGACGGCCGGACGCTGGATAGACTGCCGCGGTGAGTTTCCGCCTGTACGACAGCGCCCAGCGCAGAGTGGTCGAGTTCCAGCCGTTGCACCCCGGCAAGGTCTCGATCTACTGCTGCGGGCCCACCGTGCAGTCGGCCCCGCACCTGGGCCACATCCGCAAGGAGGTCAACTTCGACGTCCTGCGTCGCTGGCTGGAGGTGTCCGGGTACGAGGTGACGATGGTGACCAACATCACCGACATCGACGACAAGATCCTGATCAAGTCGGCGGAGGAGGGTCGCGAGTGGTGGGAGCACGCCTACCTGTTCGAGGGCGTCTTCCACTCTGCGTTCCGGTCGTTGGGCGTCCGCCGGCCCACCTACGAGCCGCGGGCCACCGGGCACATCCCCGAGATGATCGACCTGATCCGGACGCTGATCGAGCGCGGCCACGCCTACGCCGCCGCCGATGGCTCGGGCGACGTCTACTTCGACGTGAAGTCGTGGCCGGCCTACGGCTGGCTGTCCGGGATGCGGGTGGACGAGATGGAGCCCGCCGAGGACGCTGACCCGCGCGGCAAGCGCGACCCTCGCGACTTCGCGCTCTGGAAGGGTCACAAGCCCGGCGACCCGCAGACCGCCGCCTGGGAGACCCCGTGGGGCCCGGGGCGTCCCGGCTGGCACCTGGAGTGCTCGGCGATGGCCGGCAAGTACCTCGGCGACGCCTTCGACATCCACGGCGGCGGCCTCGACCTGCGCTTCCCGCACCACGAGAACGAGGTGGCCCAGTCCCGCGCGGCGGGGCGGCCGTTCGCGTCCTACTGGATGCACAACGCCTGGGTCACGCTCGCCGGCGAGAAGATGAGCAAGTCCCTGGGCAACACCGCGGACGTGCTCAGCGCCGTCGAGGCCTACGGCGGACGGGCCGTCCGGCTCTACCTCGCGGGGCCGCACTACCGCTCGGCGATCGAGCTCTCGGACGCCTCGCTTTCGGAGGCCGCAGCCCAGCTCGCCCGGATCGACTCGTTCCTGGAGCGCGCCAGCGCCCTCACGGTCCCTGAGGAGCCCGGGAGCGCAGCGAGCGGGCCTCACGAAGGGCCGTCGATCCCCGCCGCGTTCGCCGCAGCGATGGACGACGACCTCGGCACCCCGGGGGCGCTGGCCGTCCTGTTCGGCACGATCAAGGAGGGGAACGTCGCGCTCGAGGCGGGCAACACCGACGGCGCGATGAAGGCGCTCACGGGGGTGCGCGCGATGCTCGGCGTGCTCGGCCTCGACCCGGACGCACCGGAGTGGGCGGACACGCAGGCCGGCGACGACCTGAAGCCCGTGGTGGACGGGCTGGTGGCGGCCCTGCTCGAACAGCGGCAACAGGCCCGGGCCCGCAAGGACTGGCCGGCGGCGGACGCGATCCGCGACCAGCTGGCCGCCATCGGACTGAGGGTCGAGGACACCCCGAACGGCCCGCGCTGGGCACTGGAGAAGTAGGAGCGGCATGCCAGGGAACAGCCAGCGCAAGGGCGCCGTCCGCAAGAAGGGCAAGACCACGCCGGCCGGGTCGGGCGGACGCGTCCGCCGGGGTCTGGAGGGCAAGGGTCCGACCCCGAAAGCCGAGGATCGGCCCTACCACAAGGCCTACCGCAAACGCGGACCCGATGAGCCCGGGAAGACCGCCGGCAAGCCGAAGGGCGGGCGACAGGCCCGCCAGGCGACGCGCAGCGGCACCGCGACGGCCGGCGCCGACTGGGTGATCGGCCGCAACCCGGTGCTCGAGGCCCTGCAGGCCGGACTGCCGATCCGCCGCGCCTACGTGGCGGACGGCGTCGAGCGCGACGACCGCCTTCGCGACATCCTCACCTACGCCGCCGAGCACGGCGTCCCGCTGTTGCAGGCCACCCGTTCCGAGCTCGATCGGCTCACCGGCGGTGGCGTCCACCAGGGCGTGGCGCTGCAGCTGCCCGCCTTCGAGTACGCAGACGCCGACGACGTACTGGCCGATGCGCTGGACTCCCCCACCCCGGGCCTGGTCGTCGCCTGCGACTCGATCACCGACCCGCGTAATCTGGGCGCGATCATCCGCAGCGCGGCCGCCTTCGGCGCGCATGGCGTGATCATCCCCGAGCGCCGCTCCGCGCAGATGACCGCCGCGGCCTGGAAGACCTCGGCCGGCGCTGCGGCACGCGTCCCGGTGGCCCGGGTGACGAACCTCAACCGGACGCTCAAGGCCTATGCGGACGCCGGGTTCACCGTCGTCGGTCTCGCCGGCGGCGTCGAGACCGACATCGCCGGTTTTCCCGGCATCGACGGCCCGGTGCTCCTCGTGGTCGGCTCGGAGGGGGAAGGGCTGGCCCGCCTCGTCCGGGACAACTGCGACGTGCTGGTGAATATCCCGATCACCTCCGACGTGGAGTCGCTCAACGCCTCGGTCGCGGCCGCCATCGCCCTCTACGAGGTCAGCCGCTCCCGCGCCTGACGCGCTGGTCGACCCCAACCGCTGGTCCCACAACCGCCGGACGCCCCACCGCCGGACGTCCATAACCGCTGCTCCCCCAAACCGCTGGTCGCCCCCCAAACCGCTGGTCGCCCCCCAAACCGCTGGTCGAGCTTGTCGAGACCCACCCCGCATCTCGACAAGCTCGATGAACGGCTGTTACCGGGAGCTCGATGAACGGTTGTCCCGGGAGCTCGATGAACGACGGCCGGCTGAGTGCCTCCTGAGGGCGGGCTAAACATCTGCGCCGGGAGCGCACGAGATCGTCCGACCTTGCTCCGAGTGTCGGCGGTCACTGGCATTGTCGGGCAGGGACGTCACCTCACCCAGAGCCACCAGGAAGGCGGAGAACGCATGACCCGCAGCATCGTCAGTTCCCGAGCCGTGACCGCGAGGCCCCGCCGGCACCGGCTCCTCGCCGTGCTGGCTGCCATCACGCTCGGCGTCGGCTTCACGACCGCCAGCACCCCGGCTCACGCCGCGGACGCCGGCTTCTGCCCCGACGGCAGCCAGCCCTACGTCCCCGTCTCCGAGGTCGAGGCGTTCAGCCCCGGCACGGGTGTGACCGGCCTGTCGGTCACCAGCGGCACCACGCCTGACGGGTTCACCGGCAGCTACATCGGCCACGTCGCCAACTGGTTCGGCAAGGGCAAGGACCTGCCGCTGTTCCGGCTGAGCAGCCCGGTGATCGACGGAACCAGCGGGACGAAGGCGGCGGGCATCTGGGCGGGCATGTCCGGGTCGCCGGTCTATGCCCAGGACGGACGCCTGATCGGCGCGGTCTCGTACGCTCTCAACGCCGACAACCTGCCGATCGCGGGCGTCACGCCGGCCGAGTACATGAAGAGCATCGGCACCACCGCTCTCGGCGCCGCCCGCACGGGCAGGCTGACCGGCTCGGCGGTGCGGGTCTCGTCCGCGGGGACGAAGGTGGCCGGCACGAACCTCGTCGGCTCGTCCATCTCCCAGATCCGCACGGTCGACGTCGCCGGGTCCGCGGGTCCGGGGCAGAACGCCTTCGTCAACCGCACCCTCGCCCGGACGCCACGGACCGCGAAGGCCGCCTCGTTCGTCCGCAGCAACTCATTCCTGCCCGCCGCGGCCCAGTCGGCCCAGGTCACCGCTCCGCTGGTCGCCGGGGGCTCCGTGGCAGCGCTCTACGGCAGCGACGACCTCGTCACCGGCGCGATCGGCACGGTCACCGCGGTCTGCGGCGACACGGTGTGGGCCTTCGGCCACCCCATGGCATACGCGGGCAGCACCACGCTCCTGCTGGCCAACGCCTCGACGGCGATGATCGTCCCCGACAGCACCGGTGTGGTCGGCTCGTACAAGCAGGTCTCGGCCTTCGGCGCGCCCGTGGGCATGGTCACCCAGGACCGCGCCGTCGGCATCCGCGGCACCATCGGCGCCGTCCACGCGTTCCCGGTCGACGTGGCCGTCCAGAACGCGTCGGGCACGGAGGTCGCTGCGTACCACGGCGAGCTCGCCAACCAGGAACTCACCGGGTCCGCCGTGGCGTACCTGATCGGCGAGGCGGCGATCGAACAGCTCGACCAGGTCGGATCGGGCACGGCCGAGGTCACCTGGACCATCGACTACCGGCGCGCGGACGGCACCGAGGAGAGCCTGACCAACTCCCAGGTCGTCAGCGACCGGCTGTACTTCCCCGACGCCATCGGGACGGACGCCGGCAACGACGCCTGGGCCATCACGGACAACGAGTTCGAGGACGTTGCCATCACCGGCGTCAGCGCGACCCTCACGCTGGTCAGTGCGGACGCCATCAGCTACAAGGCGGCCAAGGTCCAGTTGCGCGGCAAGACCGGTCAGTGGAAGGCGCTGTCCGGCAACACCCTGAAGGCCGGGAAGACCTACGCCCTTCGCCCTCAGTACACGGTGAAGAAGAACGGCAAGGCCAGCGGCAGCGCCTACGGCGACCCGATCTCGGTGAAGCTGTCCACCAAGGCGCGCAAGAGCGGCGCGTTCACGTTCGGCAGCGCGAGCGGGAGCCTGGACGAGGTGTGCGACATCGCTTCCGGCAGCACTGTCAACTGCGCGGACTGGGACGAGGACGAACCCCAGTACTCCGACTTCGACGAGCTGATCGCCGACCTCGACAGCCTGCAGCCGGCCAGCCTGGTCAGCGGCGAACTGCGCTACCGGCTGAAGAAGGGCTCCACGTCGAAGGGCTTCGAGTGGACAGGCCCCGGTGTTGTGATCGGCTCGGCCAGCGGGTCGTTCTCGATCCGCGCCTGACCCGCTCGACGGTCCCTGAGGAGCCGGCGCCCGAGCGTGCGAGGGCACCGGCGTCACGAAGGGCGCCCGCACCCCACCGGGTCGCCGTTCAGCCGTCCGACGCCCCGGCGACGACTCCCGTTCACCCACTCCGCCTACGCTTCGGCCGAACCGGACGAAAGGCGGAGACGTGCCCCCACACGTGATGCTCGTGGCGGCCTACGACTCACAGCTGAAGTGGGTGATGAGTCTCGCCGGCGAGTTCGAGCGGCGCGGCTGGCGGTACTCGGTGGTGGTGCCGGCGGACGTCCGCAGCGCGCTCTCCGCCGAGCAGGTGGCGGCGGTCGGCCTGGACGACGTCCGGCGGGTTCCGTGGCGGCAGCTGCTGGGGCGGGCACGCCTCGCCGACTGCGTGGTGCTCGCGCTGCAGGGGACGCTCGTAGCGAGGTTCACCGACGAGCTGCAGCTGATCCGCCGCGCCGCCCCGGCCGACCACGAGCCCGTCGTGGTCGCCGGCTGGGTGGGGATCATCATCGAGAAGCTGGTCGCGGGCTACCTGGACCGGGCCGGCGCGGACGTGGTCGCGGTGAACTCCGCGGACAACCTCCGGGCGTTCACCGAGACCGGCCGCTGGCTCGGCATACCGCCGGACAACCTGCTGCTCAGCGGGCTCCCCCTGCTGCCCGCGCATCCGGAGCCAGGAGCCACAGGACCGATCCGCACCGTCCTCTTCGCCGACCAGCCCACCGTTCCGAGGGACCGGTGGGATCGCGCCTACGTCTATCAGCGCCTGCTCGACTACGCCCACGCCCATCCGGACCGGAGGGTGCTGCTCAAGCCGCGGCACCGTCCTGGGGAGGGCACCTTCCACGTCATGCAGGACCATCCCGAGACCGTGCTACGTCAGCTCGGCCCGGTGCCGGCGAACTTCGCGGTGGTCTACGACAGCGTGACCACCCTGCTACCGGCGACCGACCTGGTGCTGACCGTCTCCTCGACGGCCGGGCTGGAGGCGGTCGGCGCCGGTGTCCGCACCGTGTTCGTCGCGGACCTCGGCATCCACGAGAAGCACGGGAACCAGGTGCTGGTGGAGTCCGGCCTGGTGGCGGGCTTCGCCGACGTGATCGCAGATCGGATCCCGCAGGCCAACCCCGCCTGGCTCGATGACGTGTTCGTCGGCGGCGACCTGCGTCCCGCCGCCCGGATCGTGGCACGGGTGGAGGAACTGCTCGACACCGACCCTGCCGAGCGTCCGAGCCGGACGGTCGCCGCCGGCCGCTACCTCAGCGGACGCATCGCCGTCCGCGAACTCCGGCGCAGCCTGCCGCCCGTCGCTCGCGACCCCGCCGACGCACCCCGAAACGCCGGCCGGTGGTGGCCGCTCCTGTTCTCGGTCGCACGCCGCGGCGACCACCTGCTGCGCGCGCTCCTCCCCGCGAGGTGGCACCGCGCCGCCCTGAACGCCTGGCGTCGCCTGCCAACGGCCGCCCCCTGAGCCTGAATCCTCCGAAATCGCCCGTCGAGCTTGTCGAGACGCGCTCGATGGGTGGCTCCAGGCTGAGCCTGACGAAGGGCGGGCTTCGTCACGCTCAGCCAGCATCACCAGGCTTTGTCACGCTCAGCCAGCATCCGCTACCCCTTGGCGACCGCGTCCACCAGTGCTGCGTCAAAGGCCGGCAGGTCGCGGGGACTGCGGCTGGTGATCAGGTTGCCGTCCACCACCACCTCCTGGTCGACCCAGTTCGCTCCGGCGTTCTTCAGGTCGGTGGAAATCCTGGTGGTGGACGTGATCGTGCGTCCCTTCACCACTCCGGCCTCGATCAGGATCCACGGCCCGTGGCAGATGGACGCCACCGGCTTCCCGGCGTCGAAGAACGCCCTGACGAACGCGATCGCCTTGGGGTTGGTGCGGATCTTGTCCGAGTTCAGCGTGCCGCCGGGCAGCACGAGAGCGTCGTAGTCGGCCGGGTCGGCCTCGTCGAGGGTGAGGTCCACGGTGAAGTCCTCGCCGCGGTCCCAGTCACCGATCAGCGCAGTGATGGTGCCGTGCTCCTCCGAGACCAGCACCGGCTTCGCACCCGCGCTCTCCAGCGCCGCCCAGGGCTCGGTGAGCTCCGGCTGCTCGACGCCCCGCTTCAGCAGGAACGCCACGGTCTTGCCACTCAGGTCAGTCATATCCCGACACTACCCAGCCACCGTCCGTCCGGACGCAGCACAACCGGGGACAGGTCCCATTCCCGTTCACGCGGGTGAACGGGAATGGGACCTGTCCCCGGTTGTTCAGACGCCGAGCCGGGTGCGGCGGACGAGTTCGCCGTCCGTCCAGTTGGACGTCGGGACGTGGCCGGGCAGGGGCAGGATCCGTTCGTGGACGGCGTCCACGATCCATTCCGGCTGCGGGAAGAACAGGTCCTCCAGTTCCGGGGCGGGCGTGATGTGGTTGCGGGCGCCGACCACGACGACCGGGGCGTCCAGGGCGTCGAAGGCGAGGTTCTGGACGTCCGAGGCGACGGTCTGCAGGAACGAGCCGCGGGTGACGGCGTCCGAGGCGAGCACCAGCCGTCCGGTCTTGGTCACCGACTCCACCACCGTCGTGTAGTCCAGCGGCGCCACGAAGCGCAGGTCGATCACCTCGGCCGAGATGCCGTAGGCCTCCTGCAGCTGGTCAGCTGCCTCCAGCGCCCGGTACAGGGTCGCGCCGAGCGTGGCGATGGTGAGGTCCGTGCCCTCGCGACGGACGACCGGCTGGCCCTCGGGGGTCTCGTAGTAGCCCTCGGGGACGCCGTCCGCCTCGAACTGCTCGCCCACGTCGTACAGCAGCTGGGACTCCAGGAACACCACCGGGTCGGTGCCGGCCAGCGCCCGGTTCAGCATGCCCTTGGCGTCGGTCGGGGTGGCCGGGAAGTACACCTTCAGGCCGGGGATGTGCGCGACCAGCGCGGCCCAGTCCTGGGAGTGCTGGGCGCCGTACTTGTTGCCGACCGACACCCGCAGCACCAGTGGCATGGTCAGCAGGCCGGCAGACATCGACTGCCACTTGGCCATCTGGTTGAACACCTCGTCACCGGCGCGGCCGAGGAAGTCGCAGTACATCAGCTCGACCACCGCGCGTCCGCCGGACAGTGCGTAGCCCACGCCGGCGCCGACGATCGCGGCCTCCGAGATCGGGGAGTTGAACAGCCGCCGGTACGGCAGCAGCTCGGTCAGCCCGCGGTAGACGGCGAACGCACCGCCCCAGTCCCGGTTCTCCTCGCCCCAGGCGCACATCGTCGGGTCGATCGCGTACCGGTGCGCCATGGCCTCGAACAGGCCGTCGCGGAACTGGTACATCCGCACCTTGGAGACCGGCCTGCCGTCCGCGTCGGTGGTCTTGCGCACCTTCTTCGCGATCGCCTTCACCCGGGCGTTCTCGGCCAGCGGCTCGGTCAGCTCCGGCTCGCCCTCGCCGAACGCCTCCACGTGCCCGTTGGAGAGCATCTTCGACTCGATGTAGGTGGCATCCACCCGCTCGAGCTCGTCGCTGGACGCCAGCGCGAGCACCTTGGTGAGCCGCTCGACGATCCGTCCGTGCAGCTCCTCCACGCCGGAGGAGGTGATCGCCTTCTCGGCCACGAGCAGGTCGGCGAAGGACGTGATCGAGTCGGCCGCCTCCCAGGCCTCGATCTCCTCGCGGCTGCGGTAGCTGGAGGCATCGGACGGGGAGTGCCCCGAGATCCGGTACGTGATGGTGTCCAGCAGGACGGGACCGCGTCCGGCCAGCAGCAGCTCCTTCTTGCGCCGGATCGCGTCGGCGACCGCGAGCGGGTCGTAGCCGTCCACCCGCTCGGCGTGCATGGCCTCGGGGTTCACGCCCGCGCCCACCCGGGCGAGGATGTCGTAGCCCATGGTCTCGCCGTCGGTCTGGCCGCCCATGCCGTAGAAGTTGTTGAAGAAGTTGAACAGGATCGGCGGATTGCCGCCGTCCTCCTCGCGCCACAGCTGGCGGAACTGGTCCATGGCGGCGAACGTCATCGCCTCCCACACCGGGCCGCAGCCCATGGACGCGTCCCCGATGTTGGCGATCACGATGCCGGGTTGCCGGTTCACCCGCTTGAACAGCGCCGAGCCGTTCGCGATGGGTGCCGAACCGCCGACGATCGCGTTGTTCGGCATCGAGCCGAACGGGGTGAAGAAGGCGTGCATGGAGCCGCCCATGCCCCGGTTGAAGCCGGCCTTGCGGGCGACGATCTCGGCCAGCGTGCCGAACAGGATGAAGTTCTCGGTGAGCTCCTCGGCAGTGTCGTAGCCGATCTGCTCCGCGTAGCGCAGCGTGTCGCCGCCGAGGAACGTGCTCATGATGCCGGCGAGCTTCGCGGCGTCCAGCTTGCGCGCGGCGGAGAACGACTTGGCGAGGATCTCGCCGTGGCTGCGGTGGGAGCCGAAGATGAAGTCGTCGGCGTCCAGTTCGGCGGCCTGGCCGACCGCCGCGGCCTCCTGGCCCATCGACAGGTGCGCGGGGCCCTTGTGGTTGTACTCGATGCCCTGCCACCCACCGGTGGTCTTGATCGAGTTCAGCATCGACTCGAACTCCCGGATCATCAGCATGTCGTGCAGCATCGCGACCAGTCCGTCGGCGCCGTAGCGTTGCTCGGCCGCGGCGTAGTCCCGGGTGTAGGCGTTCACCGGGATCGGCGGGACGGTGATCGTCGAGGCCGCGCGGACCTTCGCCGGATCGACGTTCAGTGACTTGGGCATTTCTTCCTTCTTCGAATAATCGTTGATCGAGCTTGTCGAGATCCGCTCGGTCTCGACAAGCTCGACCAGCGATTGGCGGGTACGGGTCTCGACCAGCGATTGGTGGGTGCGGGGTCAGTCCTTGATGGCCCAGGCGGCCTCGCGGATCGCCTCGGACACGGTCGGGTGGGGGAAGACGACCTGGCGCAGGTCGTCCACGGTGAGCTCGGTTTCGAGGACGGCGGCCGCGCCCCAGATGGTCTCGGGGGCATAGGTGCCGAGCATGTGGACGCCGAGCACGGCGCGGGTGCGGGCGTCGGCGATCAGTTTCACCGCGCCCGGTCCGCGGACGCCCTGTTCGGCGACGGCGCGGCCGGAGACGGCGAGCGGGACGGTGGCGGTGGTCACCTCGTGACCGCGGGCGACCGCCTGAGCCTCGGTGAGCCCGACGCCGGCGGCCTCGGGCATCGAGTAGACCGCCCACGGGATGGTGTCCGTCCGCAGCCGCTGGCCGTTCCGGGACGCCGCCGCGGTGTCGATGATGTGGGCCGCGGCGATCTCGCCCATCCGGTAGGCGGCGTGGGCGAGCAGGCTGCGTCCGGTGACATCGCCGACCGCCCAGACGTTCGGCAGGTTGGTGCGCATGGTGTCGTCCACCACCACTCCGCGCGGCCCGACCTCCAGCCCGGCCTCGGCCGCGCCCCAGCCGTCCACGAGCGGACGCCGGCCCACGGCCATCAGCACCAGGTCGGCCTCGGCCCGCTGCTCGGCACCGGTGGCGTCGGTCCAGACGACCGTGCCGTCCTCGACGCCGATGACCTTGCAGCCGAGGTGGAAGGTGACCCCCTTGAGCGCCTTGCGGGTGCGGGCGGCGAGGTCGGCGTCCATGAACGGCAGGATCTCGGGCAGCATCTCGACGACCTCGACGTGGCTGCCGAACGCCGCGAACAGGGACGCGAACTCGACCCCGATCACCCCGCCACCGATCACGACCAGCCGCCGCGGGACGGACTCGACCGCCAGCAGCCCGGTGGAGTCGACGACCTTCGGGCTGTCCGTGGCGCCGGGGATCGGCGGCATCACCGGCACCGAGCCGGTGGCGATGATCACGTGGTCGGCGGTCCTGCGCTCAACCCCGCCGATCTCGTCCGGAGATCCCGGCGTTCGCCGGGATGACGAGAGGAGGGTCCGGGATGACGAGAGGGAGATCCGGGATGACGAGAGGGAGATGTCGACCACGCCGGGGCCGACCAGGGTGCCGTGGCCGAAGACGACCTCGACCTTGTTCCGCTTCTCCGTGGCCGCCACTCCGGCCACCAGCCTGGTGACCACGTCGGCCTTCCAGGCCTGGACCTGCGCCCAGTCGAAGGTCACGTTCTCCGCCGTCACGCCGAACTGTTCGGAGTGCCGCGCGTGGTCGTACAGCTTCGCCGAGTTGAGCAGGCTCTTGGTCGGGATGCAGCCCACGTTCAGGCAGGTGCCGCCGAGGAACTCCTTCTCGACGAGCAGCACCCGCTTCCCGGCGTGGCCCAGGCGTTCGGCGGCCAGGTAGCCACCGGGACCACCGCCGAGGATGATCACGTCATAGTCAGCCATGTCTCTGCCTAACCCAGGACCGTGAGGTCGATGTCGGTGATCGCCGCGCACAGGTCGCGCAGGTAGCGGGCGGCATCTGCGCCGTCGATCACCTGGTGGTCGGCGGTCAACGAGAAGCCGATCCGCTGTTCCGCGCCGACCGAGCCGTCCGGGTTGATCACCGCGCGGGGGACAATCGCGTCCACGCCGAGGATCGCCACCTGCGGCACGTTCAGCAGCGGGGTGAACGACTCGATCCCGAACGAGCCCAGGTTCGACACGGTGAACGTCGCGCCACCGAGCAGGTCGGGGTTGATCGAGCCGCCGATCGCCTCGTTCGCCAGCGCCTTGGACTGCACCGAGAACTCCCGCAGGGTGAGCGTGTCGGCGAACCGCAGCGTCGGGACGAGCAGGCCGCGCGGGGTGTCCACGGCCATGCCGAGGTGCACGTTCGCGAACGTGCGCAGCACGCCACCGGAGAGGTGGGCGTTCACCACCGGGTGCTTCGACAAGGTCTTCACCGTCGCATAGCCGACCAGGTCGCCGATCGTCACTGAAGCCAGCTCGGGGTCGGACGCGTGCTTCAGCCGCTTCCTCAGCGCCAGCAACCCCGCCGCCGGAGCGGTCGCGGTGTAGGTCAACTGCGCGGACGTCGCGAGGGAGTTCATCATCCGCTCCGCGATCACCTTGCGGATGCCCTTGAGCGGGGTGTCGGTGAAGGCGCCGGGGAACTCCCTGGGCACACCGGTCGTCGAGCCCGTCGAGACGCCCGCCCCGGTCTCGACCCGTCGAGACGCCGCGCTCGCACGCTCGCTCGGCTCCTCAGGGGAACCAGGCTCGACCAGCGGTTCAGCGGCGAGGTCGGCGCGGGTCACCCGGCCACCGATGCCCGTGCCGGCCGCACCCGGGACGAAGCCCTCGGCCTCGGCGCGGGCGCCCACGGTGAGCCCCGGGCCGGCCGCGATCGCAGCCTGGACGTCGCGCTCGATCACCCGTCCCTGGGGGCCGGTGCCGGTCAGTCGCTCCACCGCGATCCCCTGGGACGCCGCGAGTCCGCGCGCACGTGGCGACACTGAGCCACTGGTTGAGCTGGTCGAAACCGGCCGCGGCGTCTCGACAGGCTCGACGACCGGTTGCGGAGTCAGCCGCTCGGTCGGCGCCTCATCGACCTCACCGGCCTCGCCGGTGGTCTGCGGGGGCAGCCCGGCGCTGGCCAGAAGCTGCTCGATGTCCTCGCCGGGTTCGCCGATGACGGCGATCGGGTCCTTCACCGGCACGTCGTCACCCTCCTCGGCGAGCAGCGCGAGCACCGTCCCCGAGACACCAGAAGGCACCTCCATGGCTGACTTGTCGGTCTCGATCTCGCACAGCAGCGTGTTCGCGTCCACCGTGTCGCCGAGCTTCACCAGCCAGGTGGTGATCAGGCACGACTCCACCGTGTTGCCGAGCTGTGGCATCACCACGACCTGGGCCATTGGTACTCCTGTTTCCTAGACGAAGCGGGCGTCGACGCCGCTGTGGGTGAGTTCTGTGCGGGCCGCGTCCGGCAGACCCGAATCGGTGATCACGCCGGTGAGTCCGGCGAGCTCCATCACGGAGACGAAGCCGGCCTTGCCGTACTTGGACGAATCGGCGACCAGCCACGACTCGCTCGCGCGGGCCTTCATCGCCCGGATCACCTCCGCGCCTTCGGCGAAAGCGGTGGTCAGGCCACGTTCGGCGCTGAAGCCGTCAGTGCCGAAGAACGCCAGCCGGACGTTGAAGTCGTCGATCGCACGCAGCGCGCCGGGCCCGACCAGCGACTCGCTGGCGCGGTGAAAGGTGCCCCCGGTGAGGATCACGGTCAGGTTCGCGTACAGCCGGGCGTGCCGGAGCACCAGCGTCGAGTTGGTGAGGATCTGGACGCCACGGCGCGCGCCGAGGTGCGCGACGATCTCCGCGCACGTGGTGCCGGCCTCGATCATGACCAGGTCGTTGTCCTGGACGAGCGCTGCCGCGGCGGCCGCGATCTGTTCCTTCTCCCGGGAGTGCTGCAGCTGGCGTTCCAGCACGTTGCGATAGCCGGTGGCCTCTGCGCCCCCGTGGGTCCGGGCGAGCAGGCCCCGCTCCTCGAGCGTCCGCAGGTCGGTGCGGATCGTCACCTCGGAGACCCCGAGCTGCTTCGACAGCGCGACCACGGAGAGCGTCCCCTCCCGCGCGAGCCGCGCGAGGATCAGGGACTCGCGCTCCGAGCGTTCGATCGACATCGACCGGCCCTTTCGATTTACTTTCGATTTAGAGGATTTATCGATTCAATCGTAACCCATCCGCGATCGCCCCGCAACTGCCTTGAGCCACTGTTCCGTCCCCCCACAGAAGCTGCCGAAAGTCGCCGAAGCTGCCGAAGGTTCGGCAGCTTCGGCAGTCTTCGGCAGCGTCTGTGCGGGAGGAGCGCCGGGTCAGCGCCGGGTCAGGGCTGACTGGCGAGCAACGCCGCCTCGGCGGCCTTCGTCCAGCGGCCCGCGTCGAGGGCGGCGGCGACGGTGGGCAGCTTCTCGGCGAGCTCGTCCAGCCTCACCAGGCCGAGGTCGGGCAGCATCGGGTAGACCATGATCTTCCCGCCGGAGGTGCGGTTGTTGACGCTCTCGATCGCGTCCGCCACACCGGCCATGCCGGTCACCGCCCACAGCGAGACGTTGGTGTCCAGCTGGCCCGATTCGACCTTGGCGAGCATGGTCTTCATGTCCTGGATCCGCGACCCGGAGGTGCCGACCAGGTAGATCCCCTCGGCGGCGATCTTGGTCAGGTCCAGCTCGGCCATGGTGCCGATGGCGAAGCCGGCGAAGGCGTTCACGATGGCTCCCGCGGCAGCGAGGTCCACGGCCTGGGCGATCAGGAACGGCGCCGGCACCATCGCGGCGATGTAGGTGTAGCCGGGCTCCAGCGGCTCGGTCCTGCTGTTGCGGAACGTCGCCGGGACGCCGTTCGCCGCCGCCACCGGCGCCACGACGGCCGCCAGGTGGGCGAGCCGGGCGTCGTCCACGTCCACGGCGTCCATCGTGATGCCCGGGACGCCGGACACCGCCGTCCGCACGGTGTGCATCAGGCCCATCGGACCGGCCGCGCCCACGATCGCGATCCGCTCGCCCTCGCGCAACTCGCACTGAGCCGGAATCCTGGCGTAGCCCTCGGCCACGTTGTCGCCTGCGGTGCCGGTGTAGCGGATCAGGTCGTAGTGCACGCGGCCCACGTCGATCTTCACCGGACGGCCGAACGCGCCGCCGGCCAGCACCACGTCCAGCACGCCACCGAAGCCGAGGTGCGCCCCGAGCGCTTCCACCACGTCGGCGTCGGAGCCCACATAGACGATGTCGTCGAAGCTGCCCTCCAGCTCGCCCACCGAGCCGACCACGGTCGCGCCCGGCACCTTCGCCGCGCCCACCACCGTGATGGACGCGGGCGTCGCCTGCGCGAGCAGCTCGGGCAGCCCGGCCGCGACATCGGCCACGACCAGCAGCCGGCCGCCGGCTTTGAGGGTCTGCCGCTCGCCCCAGGCGTAGGCCGCCTCGACGCACGCCCACGGCTCGATCAGCGCCACCGCCGACGCGGACGGGCCCTCGCTCACCGGGATCAGGAACCGCTCGCCCGTGACCGGGTCCAGGATCGCCCGCTCGTCGAGCACCACGTACTCCTGCAGCGCACCCTCGAAGTTGTAGCCGAAGGCGGCGTTCGAGCTCGCCGTCGGCAGGTGCCGGTAGTCGGTCTCGACCAGCACCCGCTCCCCCACCCGGTGGTGGGTCACGTCCGCGCCGACCGTGACGATCCGTCCGACCGGCTCGTGGCCGGGCACGATCGGGGCATCCCCGGGCTGGTAGCTGGGAATCTCCGCCAGTTCGGCAGCACTCAGCCCGCTGAGCACCCGGCTCTTGCGCGGATGGTTCGTGAACGCGTGCAGGAGTTTGGTGTCGGAGAAGCAGATGCCGCAGGCCTCCGGCTTCAGCAGCAGCTGAGTCGGGCCGAGCTCGTACATCGGCTTCGCCTGGTTGTGCACCACCTCGTCGGCGCCCACGAACTGGATCGCGTGCTGGGTGGTGGGGAACTCCTGAGTCATGACTATCTCCTCCTGCGTTGTCTCCGCTGATCGACTTCACTTCTCCGCTGATCGAGCTTCACTTCACCTCACCGCTGATCGAGCTTGTCGAGATCGGCCGACAGGTCTCGACAAGCTCGACCAGCGGTTTGGGCTCGACCAGCGGTTTGGGCTCGACCAGCGGTCTTGGTTGGTCAGTTGAGCATGTTCTGGCCGCCGGTGACCGGCACGGCCTGGCCGGTCTCGTAGGCCTGGTCGACGATGTAGTACACGGCCTTGGCGACGTCGGACGGGGTGCAGCCGCGGCCCATCGGGACCTTGGCCTCGTAGAACGCCCGGACGTCCTCGATCGTCGTCGCGCCGGGCACCTTGCCCGCCCGCAGGTACTGGACGAACAGGCCGCGCTCGGGATCGCTCCACAGCGGACCGTCCAGGTAGTTGCCCGGGCAGATCGCGTTCACCTTGATGCCGTACTCGACCAGTTCCAGCGCGAAGCTCTGGGTGAGCCCGATGCCACCGAACTTCGAGCCGGCGTACGCGAAGTTGCGCTTCGAGCCCTCCAGTCCCGACTTCGAGTTGATCTCGATGATGTCGGACCACGCCTCGGGACGGACGGCGTGCTGCGCGGCCAGGATCGGCGCCACCGCGCGGACGCCGAGGAAGTACCCGCGGTAGTTCACGTTCGTGACCAGGTCGAAGTCGGCCACCGGCTGGGTCATCACGCCCTCGGCGCGCAGCACGCCGGCGTTGGAGATGAACACGTCCAGCCCTCCGAAGGTGGCGACCACCTCCGCGACAGCGGCCAGCTGGGAGTCGGGGTCGGCGACGTTCACCGCCACCGCGACCGCCCGTCCGGGACCGTGCTGGGCGCCCAGTTCTGCCGCCTTCTGCCTGGCCAGGTCGATGTTGAGGTCGGCGAGCACCACCTGGGCACCCTCGGCCAGCAGCTCCGTGGCGATGCCGAGGCCGAAGCCCTGGGCCGCCCCGGTGACCAGCACGACCTTGCCGTCCATCCGGCCGGCCCGCTTCGACGCGGCGACCGCCTTGCGGTAGCTCTCCGCCTCCCAGTTCTCGATGAAGCCGCGCTCGGCGACGTTCAGGCAGCGCACGGTGCCGATCCGGTTGGCATCGCGCGCCACCCGCAGGGCGTCGGAGAACGTGGCCAGGGCCGTCTGCGCGGCGACCAGGTCGGCGCCTGCGCCGAACGCGACCACGCCGGGGACGACGGTGATCACCGGGTCCTTGCCGTGGCGTTCGCGATAGCCGGTGACGGCTGCGGTGACGATCGCCGCGTCGGCGGAAGCGTCCAGCACGAGCGGCAGCGACCCCGCGTAGACGATCTGGTCGGGGATCAGCGGGCCGTCGGTGAGGATCGCATCGCCCGCGGGGGTGGTGGTCACCGTGCGGACCAGGTCGGAGGAGTCGGACGTGACCACGGCCAGTCGCTCGGGCGTGCCCAGCAGGCCGCGGAGGGCGGGGGCGATGGTGGCAACGGCAGTTCCGGGGATCCCGGCGTTCGCCGGGATGACGTTGGGGGAAGGCTCGATGACGTCAGGGGGGCCTTCGATGGCGGCGGCGATGGTTGCGGTCAGCCACTCGGCGCGCTCGGTGAGCTCGGCGGCGGAGTTGCCGGAGACGATGATGCCGTGGTTGCCCAGCAGGGTGATCCCGGGGGCGAGCCGGCCAGTGCGCGCGGTGTAGGCGTCGCGGGCGCGCTCGACCTCGCGGGCCAGCGGCACGCCGGGGTCGGTGTAGGGCACGAACACCGCCTCGTCGCCGAGCAGCCGGGAGGTCAGCGCCTCGGCGTCGACGTTGCAGGTGAGCGCGTTGGCGACGAGCGGATGGGTGTGCAGCACCAGCGCGTCCGGGATCAGGGCGTGGAACAGGATCTCGACGCTGGGCCGCCGTCCACCGGGGGCATCGACCAGCGCTCTGGTCGCCGCCGTCATCACCGGGTCGCCCTCGTCAGGCTCGTCGGAGTGCAGGGCGTCCAGCAGCACGTCCGTCCGCAGCCCGACCAGGTCGGCCGCGGTGAGCGTCGCCAGCGGCACGCCGGACGGCTTGATCCGCAGCACCCCGTCCACCTTCACCGAGGCGTTGCCGCCGCCGGCGCGGGAGTACTCAGGATCGGCGCCGAAGTGGTTGGCGACCGCGATCAGGTCCTCGACGAGGTTCATCGGTTCTCTCCCTTGTGGTCCATGCCGACCGGTGCCGCGGGGGATCCCGGCGTTCGCCGGGATGACGGGACGAGGCGGATCAGCTCGCTGCCGATCTCGATCAGCATGGCGGTGGGGACGGGCGTTCGCGCTCCGGTGGCGTCCACGTACCCGGGCCGCCCGTGCGCCACCTCGTGCTGATGGGCGGCAACGACGCAGGCGGCCTCCCAGAACGCCTGGCGCGCGTCGTCGGACAGAGGCCCGTCCACACAGGCGGGCTCGACCGGGATGCGGTCCGGGGTGTTGTGCTCCGTCCCGCCCGTCACGATCAGCCCCGCGTCGGTGAACGCCCTGACATAGGCGTCGACGCAGGCGCCGGTGTTGCGGACCGGGATCAGCTCGGCGGCGTGGATGCCGCGCTCGATCAACTGCGCGGCGAGCCGGGGGGCGGGGTCCTCGAACGGGCAGACCGGCTGCACCCCGTCCGCGAGCGTCGGATAGGTGGGAATGCCGTCCATCTCCAGCACGTAGCGGTAGGCGTCGGCGAAGCTCAGCGGCACCTCGGGGACGAAGCCGGGCGTGCCCACCTTGATCAGCCGCGAACGGAGCTCGCCCTGCAGCGCCGCCGGGTCGTCGATGTCCACACCGCTCGGACCGCCGTAGGCACGATCGAGGACGGCGGCCCGCTCCTCCCGCGGCAGGGCGGCGAGCGCACGCTGGAAGGCCATGGCGATGTGCCGTTCCTGCAGCGACACCCACGCGACCGGCACCTGGGCGGCGTCGGCCACGTCCTGGGCGATCGCCGCCGCGGTCAGGCCGGTGTCCAGCCCGCACGCGGCGAACCACTCGGCGAGCCGGCCAACCATCGCGCTCGCGCGCTCGTCGTTGCCGCTGCGGATCGCCGCGGCGATCCGCGAGGCCGCGTCCGACTTGCGCGTGAACGGGGAGATGCCCTTGCCGCACAGGTACATCCGGCCGGGGTTGGCCGGGTCGTTCACCCGGACGCCGGCGGCAGCCAGTTCCTCGTCCAGGGTGATGAACTCCAGCCCGTACAGCGGCACGACGCCCGCGGCCTCCGCCTGCTCGGCGAAGAGCGCGTAGACCTGCTGGTCGAAGAAGTTGGAGATACCGACGGCCCGGGCGCCTTCCGCCACCGCGGCACCGATGGCGTCCGCAACCGTGGCGAAGGCCGAGAAGTTGGGCGGGACGTGGACGTGGGTGTTGACCACCGGGAGCTTCCCGGCTGCGTCCAGGACGTCACTGTCGGTCATGTGCAGTACCTGTCTGTGTCTGCCGGAGGCCGCTTCGCCGATCCGGATTGTAACGATTCAAGACCATACCACCCATTCCGCCCGGAAGACAGTGCCCCACGCTTCCCGACGTCCCACCGTCGCGCCCCGCCCGAGCCTCTGCCGGGACGACGACTTCCACTAGCCTTTCCCGGTGAGGGCGGCCTCCAGCGACGGAGATCGCTCCACCTCGGCCTCAGACAGGATCCCGATGCTGATCGCACACGACCTGGGCACGTCGGGCAACAAGGCGTCCCTGCACTCCATGGACGGGCGGCTGCTCGCCGCCGCCAGCGCGTCCTACCCCACCCACTACGCCGCCGACACGACCAGCGAACAGAACCCTCACGACTGGTGGACGGCCGTCGTGGCGGCCACCCGTCAGCTGCTGGCCGCGAGCGGCGTCCGTCCCGACGAGGTGGACGGCATCTGCGTGTCCGGCCAGATGATGGGGCTCGTCCTGCTCGACGCGGCCGGAAGGCCCGTCCGCCCCGCGATGATCTGGTCCGACCAGCGGGCCTCCGCGGAGGCGGCGGCACTGGCCCACGACTTCGGTGGTGACGAGGCCTATCGGATCACCGGCAACCGCATCGCGGCCACGTACACGCTGCCGAAGCTGGTCTGGGTGCGCGACCACGAGCCGGAGAACTACGCGCGGGCCACCAGGTTGTGCATGGCCAAGGACTACGTCAACCTGCGGCTCACCGGACGCCTGGCCACCGACCGCTCGGACGCGTCCCACACCGGCGCCTACGACCTGACCGCGGGCGAGTGGTCCGCGCCCCTGCTCGCAGCGGCCGGGGTGGACGCCACGCTCTGGCCGGAGATCATCGAGTCCACCGACGTGCTGGGCACCCTCACGTCCGCCGCCGCGGCGGAGCTCGGCCTGCGCCCCGGCACCCCGGTCGTCACCGGCGGTGGCGACGGGCCGATGGCGGCGGTCGCCGCCGGCTGCGTCGCCCCCGACTCGCCCGGCTACGTCTGCCTGGGCACGTCGGCGTGGTACGCGTGCACGACGACCGTCCCGCTGCTGGACCCGGCCCAGCGCTCGTTCACCCTCTGCCACGTGGCACCAGGACTGTTCACCCCCACCGCGACCACGCAGACCGGCGCCGGCTCGCTCCAGTGGGCGGCGGAGGCGCTCGGCGAGGAACGCGCGGCGGTCGCTCAGCTGATCGACGCCGCGGCCGAGGTCGCCGCTTCGGACGAGGGGCTGTACTTCCTGCCCTACCTGATCGGCGAGCGCACGCCCTGGTGGGACCCGAACGCGTCCGGGGTGTTCCTCGGACTGCGCATGCACCACCGGCGCGCCCACCTGACCCGGGCCGTCCTCGAGGGCGTGGGCTACAGCCTGGCACTGTGCATGCAGCCCCTGCGCGGGGACGCCGCCGACACCGGCATCGCTGTGATCGGCGGTGGCGCGGCCAGCGATACCTGGCTCGCCCTGCTGGCCGACATCTGGGGCGTCCCGGTGCGGCGGCGCAGCGTCACCACCCAGGCCAACAGCCTCGGCGCTGCCGTGACCGGCCTGGTCGGGCTCGGCGAGGCGGACTTCACGATCGCGCCGACCCTTTCCACCGTGGAGGCCGAGTTCCTGCCCGGAGAGACGAGCGCTGCGCACGCCGGTCACTTGGCCCGGTTCGCCGACGCCTACACCGCGCTCAGCGGCTGGTTCGCCGCCGGAGCCCGCTGACGCCCGCGATCGATGTCGCCGCGAGGCGTCCACCGCTGGTCGAGCCTGTCGAGACCGACCGCTACCGGCGGAAAGGGCTGCCCCTTCCACCACCTTGTCATCCCGGCGAACGCCGGGATCCCCTGGTCAGGCCTTTCCCGGATAGGCCCGGCGCTCCGTCGCCGCCCAGTCGGACGGGCCGAAGGGCAGCACGCCGGGGTGGTAGGTGGTGAGGTCGGAGGAGGCGATGGCCGTCCGGCGCAACGCCGTCCGGTCGCCGGCGAGCGCGCCGCAGGCCCGGGCCTGCACGAGCAGGTTGCCCAGCGCCGTCCCTTCCGCCGGTCCCGCGACCACCGGCAGCCCGGTGGCCTCGGCGGTCAGCTGGCACAGCAGGGTGTTCCGGCAGCCACCGCCGACGATGTGCACGACGGAGACGTCGCGACCGGCCAGCGCGCACGCCGTGCGGATGGTGCGCCGGTAGGCCAGCGCCAGCGAGTCGAGGATGCAGCGGCAGATCGCCCCCGGGTCGTCGGCGAGCTCCTGCCCGGTCTCGGCGGCCATCGCCAGCAGCCGGGACGGCATGTCACCCGGCGGCAGCAGGCGGGCGTCCGTCATGTCCAGGACGCAGGCCAGACCGGGACGGGTGGCCGCCTCGGCGAGCAGGGTGGCCAGCGCCACCGCGCGTCCGGCGGCCGTCCACGCACGGATGCTCTCACTGAGCACCCACAGGCCCATCACGTTCTTCAGGTAGCGGACGGTGCCGTCGATGCCGAGCTCGTTGGTGAAGTCGGCCGCCCGGCTGGCCTCGGTGAGCACCGGCTGCTCCAGCTCGAGCCCGACCAGCGACCAGGTGCCCGAGGAGATGAACGCGAAATCGGTGTCCGTCGCCGGGATCGACACCACCGCGGACGCCGTGTCGTGGCCGCCGACCGCCACGACCTGGACCGGCCGGCTGAACAGGCCCTCGGTGCTCGCGCCCAGGACCGTTCCGGGTTCGACGAGTTCCGGCAGCACCCGCGGGACGGGCAGCCCGTACCGCTCGGCCAGGTGCGCGCACGTGGCGTCCGACCAGGTGCGGGTGGCGACGTCCAGCAGTCCGGTGGTGGAGGCGATGGTCACTTCCGCGACCTCGCGTCCGCACAGCCAAGAGGACATCAGGTCGGGCGTGAGCAGGATCCGGGAGACCTCCGCCCAGCGTGGATCGTCGCGACCGGCCACGAGCTGGAAGATCGTGTTGAACGGCATCACCTGCAGCCCAGCCGTGGCGTACAGCCGTTCGGCCGGGAGGTCGGCGAAGACCAGGTCCGGGACGCCGGTCGTGCGGTCGTCCCGGTAGTGGAAGGGTGGTTCGAGCAGCTCGCCGTTAGCGGCGAGTCGGCCGTAGTCGACTCCCCAGGTGTCCACGCCGACCGACTCCAGCCGTCCGCCGCTGGCCTGGATCGCCGCCTCGACGCCGTCCCGGACGTGCTCGAAGAGTCCGACGGCATCGGTGTGGATCCCGTCCGCCGCCTCGACAGGACCGTTGTCGAATCGCGCCGTCTCACTCAGCTCGAAGCGCCCGTCCTCCAACCTGCCGAGGATCACCCGCCCACTGGACGCGCCGAGGTCGGCTGCGGCGAAGTAGCGAGGGTTCATCAGCGCTTCCTTGCGAGTGGTTGAATCGTTTCATACCTTACGTCCCGGCAACACATCCGTCAAGCGCCCAGCCAGACCCCCACCTCCAGGCGCCTCCCACCCACAGAGGCTGCCGAAACGTGCCGAAGCTGCCGAAGGTTCGGCAGCTTCGGCAACTTTCGGCAGCCTCTGTGGGTGGCTGGAGGGGAGGTGGCGCCTGTGAGGGGTCAGTGGCCGCTCGCGGCGAGCTGGTCCTCGAGGTTGAACACTTCGTCGACGCGCTCCCAGGCCTCGTCGGGGGCACCCTCGGACGCGAACAGCCGGGACATCTCCGCCTGCCATGTCGCGTTGATCTCGGTGGCGGCGACCTTGGCCTGCGCCTCGTCGAGGTCGTCGGCCTCGCAGTAGCCGATCAGCAGGCCGTCCGGGCGCAGGAACAGCGAATAGTTGCGCCAGCCGGAGTCCCGTAGCGCCACCAGCAGTTCCGGCCAGACGGCGGCGTGCCGCGCCTTGTACTCGTCCAGCTTCGCCGGGTCCACGCGACCCAGCAGGCAGTACCTCGCCATCGAGCGCTCCCTCTCTCCTCAAACTCTTCAGCAAGGTGGACTGAGACCGTCGACGTCGACGGTCTCAGTCCACCTTGCGCGGGTGGTGGGTGGACCGGAACCGGGGACGGTTCCGGACTCGGTCCGAACTCAGGCGCCCCAGCCGGCATGGGTGCCGCCGACGCGCTCCTCGGCGATCTTGGCGAGGTAGCCGGTGGCGGCGAAGGCCTTCATCGGGTCAGCCGGCAGACCGCGGGACTCCCGCCAGGCGGCCAGGTCGGCCCGCACGTCGGTGTAGAAGGCATCCATGAACACCTGGTTCGCGCCGAGCACGTCACCGGCGTCCTGCGCCTCCTTCAACGCGACCGCATCGACCAGCAAGGCCTTGGCGGTCATCTCCTGCACATTCAACACCGACCGGATCTGGCCAGGGATCTTGTCCTCCACGTTGTGACACTGGTCCAGCATGAACGCCACCGGCGAGCCCGGGCCATACCCGCCGCCACGAATCACCTCATACAGGATCCGGAACAACTGGAACGGATCCGCCGCACCCACGATCAGATCATCATCGGCATAGAACCGCGAGTTGAAGTCGAACGAACCCAACTTCCCCAGCCGCAACAACTGCATCACGACGAACTCGATGTTCGTACCCGGCGCGTGATGCCCGGTATCCAGACACACCATCGCCTTGGGGCCCAACGTCGCGCACTGCACATACGAGGTGCCCCAGTCCGGCACATCGGTGTGATAGAACGCCGGCTCGAAGAACTTGTATTCCAACACCATCCGCTGCCCAGGCCCCAGCCGGTCATAGATCCTCGCCAAGCTGTCCGCCAGCCGGTCCTGCCGCCCCCGCAGATCGCCCTGGCCCGGATAGTTCGAGCCGTCGGCCAACCAGATCTTCAAATCACGCGACCCGGTCGCGTACATGATCTCGATGCACTCCAGATGATGGTCGACAGCCTTCTGCCGAACCACCGGATCCACATGGGTCAACGACCCGAACTTGTACGCCTCGTCCTGGAACGTGTTGGAGTTGACCGTGCCCAACGCCACACCCAGATCCCCGGCATAGGACGCGAGCGCCGCGTAGTCGTCCACCCTGTCCCACGGAATGTGCAGCGCCACCCTCGGCGCCAACCCGGTGAACCGGTGCACCTGCGCGGCATCGGCGAGCTTCTCCCGCACCGTCCGCGGCGTGCCCGGCGTACCGAACACCTTGAACCTGGTCCCCGAGTTCCCGAACGCCCAAGAAGGCAGCTCGATGGCCTGCAGGGCCAGCTGGTCAGTAATCGAATCAAACGTGGTCATCTCGGGGTTCTCTTCTTGCAGTGATGATGTCGAGCAGGGGTGCCGTGGCGCCCGGCTGTGGGGCCGGGCGCCACGGCCCTGACAACTCAGAAGTTGAAGTTGTCGATGTTGTCGGCGTTGAACTTGTACGGATCGCCGAGCAGGACGGTCTGGTCGGCCCCCACGGTGTAGGCGCCGAGCTTGCCGGCGGTGAACTTGTCACCCTCGGCGCCGGTGATGGTGCCGTCAGCCAGTGCCTTGATGGCGAACACGGTCAGGTAGCCCAGATCCTCGGGGTTCCACAGGGCGAACTCCTTCACGGTGCCGTCCTTGACGAACGCCCGCATGTCGTTCGGGGTGCCGAGACCGGTGACCATGACCTTGCCCTTGGCGTCCGAGGTGGACACGTAGCGGGCAGCGGCCGCGATACCGACCGTGGTCGGCGCGACGATCACCTTCAGCTTCGGGTGCTTCTGCAGCAGCGACGCGGTCTCGTCGAACGACTTCTGGTCCTGGTCGTCGCCGTAGGCGACCTCGACCAGCTTGATGTCGGGGTGGTTGGCCTTCAGATCGGCCTTCATCGCGTCGATCCAGGCGTTCTGGTTGGTCGCGTTCGCCGTGGCCGACAGGATCGCGATCTCGCCCGAACCGCCGGACTGGTCGACGGCCATCTCCACCAGCACCTTCGCGATGCCCTCGGACGTGGCCTGGTTGATGAACAGGTCGCGGCAGGTCGGCGCGTCGGAGTCGAAGGTCACGACCTTCACCCCGGCCGCCTGGGCTGCCTTGACCGAGTCGCACAGCGCGGTCTGGTCGTTCGCGGACAGCGCGATCGCGGACACCTTCTGCTGGGTCGCGGTCTCGATGTACTGCACCTGGGCGTCGGCGGCAGCCTCGGCCGGTCCGACCTGCTCGGTGGTGGCGCCGATCTCCTTCGCGGCCGCCTCCATGCCCTTGGTCGAGGTGTCGAAGTACGGGTTGCCCAGGTTCTTCGGCAGGATCGTGATCTTCAGGTCGCCAGCAGCCGAGCCCGGGGTGTCGGAGGCACCGGCCGCCGGCGTCCCGGTGACGGTGGGCGTCGTGCAGGCGCTCATCAGCACCAAGGCAGCGGCCGACAGCGCGACCGCGGTCTTCGTGAACTTCATAGCAGGTTCCTTTCGGTTGTGGCCCACCAGACCGGCGTTGGCGCAGTGGGACAGTTGGTTGGGGAGTGACCCCCTGTGGACGGGGTTGCCCCCGCTGATTTCGCCTAGCCCCCGGCTGTCGCCGAGGTGGGTTTGACTCTCCGGTTCTGGATCCAGGTGATCAGTGAGCCGGCCACCACTGAACCGATCAGCAGCACGCCGGTGATGATCTTGATGACCTCGGCGGTCACGCCGACCAGTCGCAACGCGCTCGAGAGCGCGCCGATCAGCAGGACGCCGGCGACGACGCCGTGCAGCGCCCCGATGCCGCCGAACACCGACACTCCGCCCAGCACGACGGCCGCGATCACCTGCAGTTCGAGGCCGTCGCCCACGTCGCCACGGGCGGTGCCGCGCAGCAGGGTCCAGTAGATGCCGCCCATCGCCGAGAGGGTGCCGGCGAGGACGAACAGGATCGTCCGCGTGCGTTCCCGGTTGACCCCGGAGAAGGCGGCGGCCTCGGAGTTCAGGCCGATCGCGTACACCCCGCGGCCGAACCGGGTGAAGTGGAGGACGTAGACGAAGGCCGCCAGCAGCAGCACGAAGATCACGATGATGAACGGGATCCCGGTGTGGCCGATCTCGTACTTGGTGAGGTCCGTCCAGGCCTGCGGGAACTTGGTGATGGTCGAGGTGCCGAGCAGGCCGACAGCGATGCCGCGGAACAGGGCCATCGTGCCGATCGTCACCGCCAGTGCGGGCAGTCCGATCCTGGTGACCAGCAGGCCGTTGAGCAGGCCGCCGGCCGCGCCGACGACCAGCACGATCACCATCGCGAGCTCGAACGGCACGCCGGACGCGTACAGCAGGCCGAGCAGCGAGCAGGACAGGCCGACCATCGAGCCCACCGAGATGTCGATGTCGCCGGTGATCATCACCAGCGCCATCGGCAGCGCGATGATCAGCGTCGCGAACATGTCGCGCAGCAGGTTGTAGGCGGTGAGCCGGTCGGCGAAGTAGGGGACGGCGATACTGGCGACCAGCAGCGTGACCGCGAGCAGCGCGACGATCGCCATCTCGCGGGTCAGGAAGACCCGCTTCCACAGTGGCTGGCCGTAGTCGGGGTAGGCCTGGACGGCGACGGCGCTCACGGCTCCATCCTTTCCGCGATCAGCTTTCGTTTCTGCCGGTCGGCGAGCACCCGGTCGAGGATGATCGCGCCGAGGATCAGGGCGCCGACGACTGCGCGCTGCCAGAACGACTGGATGCCGAGGACGGGCAGCGCGGAGTTGATCGTGGCCAGCAGGATGGCGCCGAAGGCGGCACCGATCACCGTCCCGGAGCCGCCGGTGATCGCCACGCCGCCGATCACCGCGGCGCCGATCGCCTGCAGTTCGTAGCCGGTGCCGGCGTTGGACGCAATCGTGCCATAGCGGGCGGCAAACATGACGCCGGCCAGGCCGGCCATGGCGCCCGAGACCACGAAGGACATCAGCATCCGCTGCCGGACCGGCAGGCCGTACAGCTCGGCCGCCTCGGGAGCGGACCCGATCGCGTACAGCTCGCGGCCGGAGCGGGTGTTGTGGAGGTACCAGGCGGCGACCAGCAGCACCACGACCGCGAGGATCGTGAGCGCCGGGATCCCGACCACCTGCGCGTTGCCGAAGGCCAGGAAGTCCTGACCCATCTGGGAGGCGTTGATCCGGGTCGAGCCGGCCCAGAGGATGTTGATGCCGCGGAAGATGTACATCGTGCCGAGCGTGATCACCATGCCGGGCACCTTGGCCACGGCGACCAGGCCGCCGTTCAGCAGTCCGAGCAGCCCGCCGAACGCGGTGCCGAGCAGGAACGCGACCACTGCCGGCATCGAGGGCCAGGCGATGTAGACCGAGCCCACCAGGAAGGCGGTGAGCCCCATGGTCGAGCCCACCGAGAGGTCGACCGAGCGGGTGATGATCACGAACGCGACGCCGATCGCCAGCACCATGTAGATCGCCGGGTTCAGCAGCAGGTTGCGCCACCCGTCCGCGCTGAAGACGAAGGTCGGGCTGACCGCGGCGGTGGCCACCACCATGAGCAGGAAGGCCGCCAGGATCGAGGTCTCCCGCCGGCGCAGCAGGCCGAGCAGGCGGCTGCCGACGCCGGCGGTGCCGACGTGGGCAAGGGTCACCTCGGTGCTCATGCGGGGTCCCCGCGGAGTTGTTCGGGGGAGCGCAGCGGAGGAGAAGAACTCTGTGGGGTGCTCATGCCGAGACCTCCTCGGGGGCGTGGGTGGCGGCGAACATGACCGTCTCGGGGGTGGCCTCGGCGCGGGTGAGTTCGGCGGTGAGGCGTCCCTCGTGCATGACGAGGACGCGGTCGGCCATCCCGAGGACTTCGGGCAGCTCGGACGAGATCATCAGGATCGCCAGCCCCTCACCGGCCAGCTCCGACATGCGGCGGTGCACCTCGGACTTCGTGCCCACGTCGATGCCGCGGGTGGGCTCGTCGATGATCAGCAGGGCCGGGTGGGTGGCCAGCCACTTGGCGAGGACGACCTTCTGCTGGTTGCCGCCCGAGAGCGTGCCGGCCTGTGTGTCGAGCGCCGCGCACTTCACCTCGAGCGCCCGCGCCCATTCCTGCGCGGCCGCGTTCTCGGCCCTGCGGGTGATCACGCCACCACGAACCAGCCTGCCGCGGATGGCGTCGGTGATGTTGGTGGCGATCGCAGCTTCGAGGACGAGGCCCTGCTGCCGGCGGTCCTCGGGGACGAAGCCGATCCCGGCCTTCATCGCTTCCGCCGGGTTGCTCCTGGGCAGCGGGGCGCCCTTCAGCCGGACTTCCCCGTCGATGTACGGGTCCACCCCGAAGACCGCGCGCGCGACCTCGGACCGTCCGGCCCCGACCAGTCCGGCCAGGGCGACGATCTCGCCGGCCCGGACGTCGAAGCTGATGTCGGCGAATAGACCGGGCGAGGTGAGCCCGCGAACCTCGAGCACCGGGTCACCGATCGGCGCCTCGATCTTCGGAAAGAGCTCGTTGACGTCGCGGCCGACCATCATCCGCACGATCGCCGGGACGTTGGTCGCCGCCGTCGGCACGGTCGAGATGTAGCTGCCGTCCCGCATCACGGTGATCGTGTCGCAGAGCGAGAACACCTCGTCGAAGCGGTGAGAGATGAACATCAGCGCGCGGCCCTCGTCGCGCAGGCTGCGGGCGACCGCGAACAGCCGCTCCACCTCGACACCGGACAGGGCCGCGGTGGGCTCGTCCATGATCATGACCTTGGCATCGAGGGAGATCGCCTTGGCGATCTCGATGATCTGCTGGTCGGCGATCGACAATCCCTGCGCCGGGCGGTCGGGGTCGATTGACACGCCCAGCCGCTGCATCAGCTGCAGCACCTCGGCGCGCATCGCGGCCCGGTCGATCCGGCCGAACCGTCCCACGGGCTGACGCCCCATGAAGACGTTCTCGGTCACCGACAGGTCGGGGAACAGCGTCGGCTCCTGGTAGATCACCGCGATGCCGGCGGCCTTGGACTCGGCGGTGGAACGGAAGTTGACCGGCCGCCCTTCGAGCTCGAAGGTGCCGGTGTCCCGGTGGTAGAGCCCCGCCATGATCTTGACCAGCGTCGACTTGCCGGCACCGTTCTCGCCGACCACGGCGTGGATGGAGTGGGCGCGCAGGGTCAGGTCCGCGTTCCGCAGAGCCACCACGGCCCCGAAGCTCTTGGAGACGCCCTTGAGTTCGAGTACCGGGCTTGCGTCGTTACTCTGCATCGGGCCTCCGTTGGCGTTGAAACGTTCCATACGAACGATTCAAGACACTACGCACGCAGAGCGCGCGATGTCAACCCTTCCGGCGACTCCGGGGTTGGGTCGAGCGACGGGCCACCAGCTGCGGAGTGAACCGGACCGCCTCGTGCTGGTGCGGACGGCCGCCGTCCGCGGCCTCGATCTCCCTGGTCAACAATTCAGCGGACTTGCGTCCGATGTCCTCACGCGGCTGCCGGATCGACGACAGCGGGACGGCGGCGGCCGCGGCGAACGCGATGTCGTCGTAGCCGATGATCGCGATGTCGTCCGGCACCCGCAGGCCTGCGGTGACGAAGCCCTGCAGCAGGCCGATCGCGACGAGGTCACAGGCCGCGAACACCGCCGTCGGCCGCTCGGCCTCAGCCAACGCGGCGATCTCGCCCGCGCCGCTGACCCCGTCCGCGATTCCGAGAGCCGGCGTGCTCACCGCCAGCAACGAGACCCCGTCGCCGGCCTGCTCCACCGCCAGCTCCATCCCGCGGCGGCGGTCGCGCACCTGGGCGAGCGAACTGGGGCCGCCGACGAAGGCGAGCCGTTGATGACCCTGGTCCAGCAGGTGCTGGCCCGCCAGCCGGCCGCCGGCGAGGTCGTCCACACCGACCGAGCAGAAGTCCGCCCCGCTGCCGACCCGGTCGACCAGCACCACGGGGATTCCCCGTTGGCGCAGCCGCAGCACGCGCTCGGCACTGTCCTCGATCGGAGCGAACAGCACTCCGCCGACCCGCTGCTGTTCGAACCGCTCCAGCAGGGTGAGTTCGCGGTCGGGATTCTGGTCACTGTTGCCGATGTGCACGGAGTACTGCTGCTCGTAGAGCAGTTCCTCCGCACCTCTGGCGACGTCGGTGAAGAACGGGTTGGCGATGTCCATCACCACCATGCCGATCGATCGGCTGCGGCCCGCGCGGAGCTGGCGGGCCGACTCGTTGGGCACCCAGCCGAGCTTGTCGATCGCGTCCTGCACACGCTGCCTGGTGGCGTCCGACACTCGCTCCGGAGAATTCAACACATTGGAGACCGTGCCCACCGACACCCGCGCGAGCGTCGCAACATCGCGCATGCTCACCGAGCTTCTGCTGCTCATCGCCATTCCCTCGTCGCCGTTGGTCACGATTAGATCACAAAAACCGATTCATTGAACCGTATCAGTGGATCACGTTTGACCGGCCGCCCACCATCGCTCGTCGAGCCTGTCGAGACGCCACTACCCCTTCCGTCATCCTGGCGAACGCCGGGATCCCCGACACCCGACCGGCAACGCACGTCACGGGATCCCGGATCAAGCCCGGGACGACGACGGATCAAGCCCGGGACGACGCGATTCCCCTTCCGTCATCCCGGCGAACGCCGGGATCCCGGTCACCCGACCGGCAACGCACGTCACGGGATCCCGGATCAAGCCCGGGATGACGACGGATCAAGCCCGGGACGACGACGGATCAAGCCGGGATGACGACGGGGACGGACGCCTCAGCCGCAGGCGGTCGCCGGCTCACCGTGGTAGACGAGGACGCGCGGAGTGCTGCCGCAGATCGACGCTGCCGGCTTCTCGCCCGTCTTGAGCGCCGGCGCGTGCCCGGGCACCCGGGCCTCGGCGCCCAGCAGCTGCTCCAGCATGGACGGCGCCGCCGGCGTCACCACCCTGGTGTCGTCCGGGTCGACGCCCATCGCCGTCGCCGCGTGCCGGTACGCCTCGTCGATGCCCATCTGGGAATCGATCAGGCCGTTGGCGATCGCGGTCTTCGGGTCGAAGATGTGCGCGCCGAGCTTCTCGGTGATGAAGGACGGCTCGAGGTCACGTCCCTTCGCCACCGCGTCGACGAAGTCGTCGTAGACGTTCTTCATGCCAGCCATCAGGGTGTCCCGCTCCTCCTTCCTCATGTCCCGGAACGGGTTGCCGAAGTCCTTGTCCCTGCCCATGGTCAGGTAGGTCTGCTCGATGCCACCCTCGGTCTCGATGCCGGGGGTGAACGCCGTCCCGGTGATCGCCTTGACGTCCTTGTACCGCTCGAACGGCCCGTAGATGACGCCGATGCTGCCGATCAGCGATCCGTAGTCGGCGATGATCTCGTCCGCGCCGGCCATCGTGTACATGCCGCCCGACGCCGACATGCCCTGCACATGGGCAATGACCTTCTTCTGCGTGCGCTGCTGGTAGCGCGCGATCGCGTCCGCCATGGCCTTCGAGCCGTTGATCGAGCCGCCCGGGGTGTTCAGCACCAGGAGCAGGCCCGCCGCGTCGTCCGCGTCGAGCGCGTCGATCTGCCGGGCGAGCTCGTAGCCGTAGGTGCCGCCGGTGAGCGTCGAACCGTCGCTGGAGCCGGCGAGGATCGTCCCGGTCACGAAGACCGCCCGGATCTGGTTCTTCGCCGACGCCGAGCCCCAGATCGTCTGCAGGCCAGGCCCGGCAGCCCCCGCAGAGGCAGCTCCCGCGAACAGGCCACCCAGGACCAGCGAGGAGACGATCATGCCGATCGCCAGCACGGCGCCGAGGCCGATGCCTGCGCCCGCCCCCGCTCCGAAGCCTCGTGCGAACGAGCCCTTCGCCCGCGCCGGTGGCGGCGTGACGTGCTGCGGTGGCGCGGTCGGCACCCAGCCGTACGGCGGCTGCGCCACCGGTGGCCAGGCGCCCTGCGGTGGCTGCGGGACGGCCGACGTCCCCGCGGCGGGCGGAACAGTGCTGGCGGACGGCCGTGCGGACGGATCGGGTGTGCTCATGACGACTCCTGCAGAGTGAGTGTCCCTCCACCCTAGGGCGGGCCACCCACGGGCCCCGCGCGCCACCACGGGAGCACGCAGGTTCGTACGCTCTCGCCACCGGTACAGTGGCCTCCTCCACAGAGTCCACGCAGGAGTGCCCGTTGTCTGATCTCGCCCGCACCGCGTCGTCCATCTACAGCCAGGCCCTCGGGGTGATCGAGCAGGTCGAACCCCGGATCGCCGAGGCCACCCGCGCCGAACTGCGCGACCAGCGCGCGTCCCTCAAGCTCATCGCCAGCGAGAACTATGCGTCGCTGCCCGTGCTGATGACCATGGGCACGTGGCTCAGCGACAAGTACGCGGAGGGCACGATCGGCCACCGCTTCTACGCCGGCTGCCAGAACGTCGACACGGTCGAGGCCGTCGCGGCGGAGCACGCCCGCGAGCTGTTCGGCGCCGAGTACGCCTACGCGCAGCCGCACTCGGGCATCGACGCCAACCTCGTGGCCTACTGGTCGATCCTCTCGCACCGCGTGGAGAACCCGGCCCTGGCGAAGCTCGGCGCGAAGACCGTGAACGACCTCACCGAGGACGACTGGGAGACGCTGCGCGCCACCTTCAACTCCCAGCGGGTGATGGGCATGGCCCTGGACGCCGGCGGCCACCTCACCCACGGCTTCCGCCACAACATCTCCGGCAAGATGTTCCGCCAGCACTCCTACGGCACGCACCCCGAGACCGGCCTGATCGACTACGACAAGTTGCTCGCCGACGCCCGGCAGTTCCGGCCGCTGATCCTGGTCGCCGGCTACTCGGCGTACCCGCGGCGGGTGAACTTCGCGAAGATGCGCGAGATCGCGGACGAGGTCGGCGCCACCCTCTTCGTGGACATGGCCCACTTCGCGGGCCTGGTCGCCGGCAAGGTGTTCACCGGCGAGGAGAATCCCATCCCCTACGCCGACGTGGTCGCCACGACCACCCACAAGTCCCTGCGAGGCCCCCGCGGCGGCCTCGTGCTGGCCACGGCCGAGTACGCGCCCAGCGTCGATCGCGGCTGCCCGATGGTGCTCGGCGGTCCGCTCAGTCACGTCATGGCGGCCAAGGCCGTCGCGCTCGCCGAGGCCAGGCAGCCGTCCTTCCGGACGTACGCCCAGGCGGTGGCCGACAACGCGAAGACCCTTGCCGACGGCCTGTTGAAGCGCGGGGTGACCCTCGTCACCGGCGGCACGGACAACCACATCGTGCTGCTCGACGTCGGCTCCTTCGGGCTCACCGGGCGGCAGGCCGAGTCCGCCCTGCTGGACGCCGGGATCGTGACCAACCGCAACTCCGTCCCGAACGACCCCAATGGCGCCTGGTACACCACCGGCGTCCGGATCGGCACCCCCGCGCTCACCTCGCGCGGCTTCGGCGCGGACGAGTTCGACACGGTGGCCGAGCTGATCACCGGCGTGCTGAAGGCCACCACCCCGGTGGTCACCGCGGCCGGCGTCCCTGGCAAGGCGAAGTACACCCTGGCCTCGGGCGTTGCGGAGCGGACGAGGGCCGCCGCCGCCGAACTGCTGGACGCCAACCCGCTGTACCCGGGCCTGGAGGTCTGAGCCACCGGACCGCCGTCCGCATCCGTCTCATCGCTGAACGCCTCCGTTTCGGTCAAACGCTCCCCCCGGCGCGGTGGCGTCTGACCGAAACGGAGGCGTTCGACGGGGACTGGGCTCAGTGGGGAACGGGCTCAGCGGGGAACGGGCTCAGCGGCTGAACAGGGTGCCCTGCACGGTGGTGATGAAATTCGCCAGCGACGCCGGCAGGTCGGCGAGCTGCCAGTCGTTCGGCGCGTGGTACCAGTCGAGGTCGGTCGAGTCGGCCACGTCGTCGTCATCGGAATCGGCCATCGCCCCCAGCCAGCGCTCCTTGCCGCCGAGCACGACGGCGTACGGCAGGATCGACGACAGCTGGGCGTACCCCTTCCCGGTCGGCAGTGTGTCCACCGGCTGGGTGAGCAGACTGCCGCACAGCACGTCCAGGCCGGCCAGCACGCTGCTGCCCGCGCTCGTCCGCGCCGGCATCTCCTGCGCGACCAGCACGACGCCGAGCGCGAGGACGACCAGCGCGAGCCCGACGAGTCCGAACCGGGTGAACGCGGCGAGCAGCACCGTCACCACGACGGCCGCGCCGAGACCGATCCAGCCGATCAGGGCCCAGCGGTTGCGCGTCGAGTCCGGACGCCGGGCGAACCAGCCCCGGTCGACGACCGCGTCGTACAGCTCGGCCTGCACCTGCCCGATCACCGCGCGGACGCTGCCGGAGAGGTTCGAGACCCGTACCGGCTCCCCCTGAACCGGAGCCACGGCGTCCAGGAGCGTGTGCTCGTAGGCCGCGAGCCGATCCGTGCTCTCCCGTCGCGCGAAGGTCCAGTCGCTGACGGCGTGCTCGGACTCCCTGGGCAGCTCGGTGATCCGCAGGTGGCCGCGCACGGCGAGGTCCAGCAGGGTCGCGGTGACGTCGATCGGGTCGACCCGCTCGTCCGCCACCGTGCCGATCTCCCCCGGACGGATGTGGTCGACCACGCGGAACTCGCTCTCGCCCGGACCGACGGGATGAAAAGCGGCGACCAGGGTCGGCGCGGCGGCGCCGGCGGCGTCCCGTCCGATCCGGCGGTGGGCCGCCCACAGCCCCAGCCCGCCGAGCAGCAGCAGGCCGGACGCGAGCGCCAGCTGCAGCGGGGCGGCGGAGAAGGCGTGGTCGAGGGACCAGAGCTCGCGCAGGTCCTCGTTCACCGCGACCGCGCTGCGCGGGAACGTGACGGTGGCGACCACCACGTCGCCGGCCGCGACACCCTCGTGGTGGAAGACCGGGCTCGGGTTGTCGTGCGTACCGCCGCCGTAGTAGGTGCAGGCGCCCGGCGAGGACGGGTCGCCGGCAGCGCAGTCCATCGACGTGAACAGGCCGGGGATGGCCACCGTCGCATCGAAGGTGCCGACGGGCACGTCGAGCCCCTGCAGCAGGGGCCAGGTGACCGTGGTGGTGTCGTCGGCCGTGGCGATCGCGGCGCCGCGCACGGTGTAGCTGAGCTCGATCGGATCGCTCGAGCCACCGGTGGGCACCGTCACGGTGGTGGTCCGCGCCCCCGCCGTCACCGTGGCGGGGAGGACCTTGCCGGCCGCCGTGGCCCGCACGTCGGCGAGCGTGTAGCGGTATTCCATGCGATCGGGCGTGCGGGTGGACGTGGCGAACACCTGACGCAGCTCGGCCGGAGCCGCGCCGGCGAAGCTGAGCGTCGCGGCGACCTGGAGGGCGCCGTCGGTGCCGATCGTCGCCCTCACGACGTAGGTGGCCACCTGATCCGCCGCCCGCGCGGACGGCGCGGCGCACGCCAGCAGCGCCAGCGCGGTGATCGCGATCGCCGCGAGCCGCCGGAGCCCGGTCGCCTGCTTCGCCATTGGCCACTCCCCTCACCTCGGTGTTCGTGGCAACAGACTAGGGCGTGCCGGACAGCCGTGCCCGGGAGCACCGGCGGCTGTCGCACCGCGCGCGTAGGCTGGCCGCGTGACGCAGCAGTGGGGGACGCAGGGTGGCCAGCAGTGGCCGCCGCCGCAGGGCTGGAGCCGTCCGGTGCCGCCGGGGGCGCCGTACCCGCCGCCGCAGCCCTACGGCCAACAGTACCCCGCGCAGTACCGGACGCCGCAGGCCCAGTTCGGGCAGCCGGCGTACGGCCAGCCCGGCACGTTCCAGCCCGCTCCCGGCTACCCTCCCGGTGGCCCCCGCCGGGGCAGCCCGCTGCGCAGCCTGCTGCTCGGCATCGTGCTCGTGGTCGGCATCGGGGTGTTCGCGATCTCGCTGATGCACTACCTCTCCGGCGGCGCGGACGGCGACGACATCGCGACCTCGCCCGGTGGCGTCCAGACCACGACCGCGCCGGCGCCCCAGCCCACCGTCAAGGTGCCGGCGCCGGACTCCGACCCTCCGCAGATCCCCCAGCCGAAGACCTTCGACCAGGCTGAGCAGTGGCTCGTCTCGAACCCGGTGTACCAGCAGGCCGCCCTGGTGCCGACCGACTGTCCGGTCCCCGGCATCGACATGCGGACGGCTCCGGTGGGCGAGCTGACCACCCATCTCAACGAACTCACCGCCTGCCTGTGGCGGGTGTGGTCCGGACCGCTCGAGGCCGCCGGCTACCAGCTCCCCCGGCCGCCGGTGACCGTGTACACGCAGCCGATCACGACCGGCTGCGGGAAACTGGACGAGGTGAACGCCGTCTACTGCGCGGCCGACCAGCGGATCTACTATGCCAAGCCACTGTGGAAGATCTTCCCGGCCGACCAGCAGACGCTGCCGTTCGTGGTGGAGTCGATCATCGCCCACGAGTTCGGGCACACCATCCAGGCCCGGACCGGGATCCTGATCTCGTCGATGGCCTTCGAGCAGAACGCGTCCGACTCCGAGGCCAAGATCTTCTCGCGGCGGCTGGAGGTGCAGGCCGACTGCCTCGCCGGCACCTTCACCGCGTCGGTCGGGCCGTCGTCCGGGCTGTCGGACGGTGACCTGGCGAACCTCCGCGACGTCTTCTACAGCCTCGGCGACGACGTGCTCAGCGGCCAGGCCAACATCCAGGGCGACCACGGCCTCGGCCGGTCCCGCAAGGCCTGGTTCACCACGGGCCAGCGCAACGCCCTGATCGGCACGTGCAACACCTACACGGCCGCGAAGAGCTCGGTCCGCTGACCGGCCCGTCTCGACAGGCTCGACGATCGATGGGGGGACGCCCCTCAGTGCGCCGACGGTTGCGTCTCGACAGGCTCGACGACCGATGGGGACGCCGTCGGGCGGGCTCAGGCCTCGCTGACCAGCGCGGTGGCGATCGCGGCCAGGCCCTCGCCGCGGCCGGTCAGGCCCAGGCCGTCCGTGGTGGTGCCGGAGACGCTGACCGGGGCGCCGAGCGCTGCGGACAGCGTCCCTTCCGCCTCCGCGCGGCGCGCGGCGAGCCGGGGCCGGTTGCCGATCACCTGGATGGCCACGTTCTCCACGCGGAAGCCGGCCTCGCGAAGCAGGCCGGCGGTCGCGGTGAGGAACGCCACCCCGCTCGCGCCCGCCCATTCCGGGCGGTCGGTGCCGAAGTTGCTGCCGAGGTCGCCGAGGCCCGCGGCCGACAGCAGGGCGTCACAGGCGGCGTGGGCCGCGACGTCTCCGTCCGAGTGCCCGGCGAGGCCGTCAGGCTCGTCCTCGAAGTGCAGTCCGGCGAGCCACAGGGGGACCCCGGGCGCGAACCGGTGGACGTCGACGCCGATGCCGGTCCTCATCTGCCCACCGCGGGCCGGTGCAGCTGTCGCCAGAACCGCTTGCCGGAGTGATGGCCGAAGCTCGCACGCACCCGCCACAGCGCCTTGGCCACGGTGAGGTCGGCCGGCTCGGTGATCTTCATGCCCATCCGCGATCCGGGCACCAGCGTGACGGTGTGGCCGTTCATCTCGCACGCGGTCACATCGTCGGTGAAGTCCCGGCCCAGCTCGGCCATGCGTTCGTGGCTCTCCAGCAGCACCTTGGCGGCGAAGCCCTGCGGAGTCTGGACGGCCCGCAGCTTCGACCGGTCGAAGGCGGAGTTCTCCGAGTCGTTGCCATTCGGCACCAGCCGGATGCTGTCGGTCACCGCCACCGCGGGAGCCACGGCCACGGCGCCGCCACGGACGGCATTGATCACGTTCTCCACGACATAGGCCGGCATCATCGGGCGCACCGCGTCGTGCACGAGGATCACGTCGGCCTCGGCCAGTCTCGGGTCGTTGCGGATCACGTCCAGCCCGCGTTCCACCGACTGCTGGCGGGTGTCGCCGCCGGGCGTGGTGATCACCGGGATGGGCAGGCCCGTCAGCGCCATGTGGAACAGATGCGAGGTCCTGCCGTTGATCACGACGACCGCGTCGGTGACACCGCCCGCGGCCAGTCCCTCGACCGCCATCGCCACGACCGCCTTGCCCAGGATGCGCAGCGTAGGTTTCGGCTTCGTCCCGCCGTACCTCAACCCGAGGCCGGCGGCGACGACGACTGCCACCACCGGTTTCGACACGCCAGGAAGTATAGGCGTCGCCCCGACCCCTCTTTTGCCGACTTGTCAGCGGTGGGTTCAGTGGACGCGGGAGCCGGCGGCGTGGCGGCGCAGGACCTCGGTGGCCAGTTCGGCATCGAGCACCGCGACATCGATCACGCCGGAGCGGAGCACGGCGAGCACGCCGCGCGCCTTGCCGACGCCGCCGGCGAGCCCGACGACCGTGGGGATCTGCCGGAGGTCGTCGAAGCCGACCCCGATCACCCGCGAGGACGTCGGCCCGGACAGTGGCACTCCGTCGTCGTCGAAGAACCGTCCGCAGAAGTCGCCGGCCGGATCGGCGGCCCGCACCTGCGCCAGTTCCGCACCGGTCAGCCGCATGGCGGCCAGCAACTGCTCGCTGCTCCCTCCCGGAACGCCGACCGATCCGATGCCCGCCCAGGCCGTGTCGACCGTGGTGGACAGCTCCAGTGCGCTCCGCACGCTGGACTCTCGCAGAATCGCGGCACAGGTCTCGGGTGACTCGACGATCGCCGGCGCATCGATCCGCCGCGCGCGGACGCCCAGCTTCTGCGCGAGCGTGGACAGCGAGGTGCTGCCGGAGGGGGCGGTGTCGAGCGCGGACATCCCGCCGACCAGGGGCAGCAGTTCCAGTTCCGGCGTCACGGGAAGCGGCTCGATCGCCTCCACCAGCCGCCCGATCGTCGCACCCCAGCTCAGCCCGACCCTGCGCATCGACCACAGCCGGTCCGCGAACAGCTGGGCGCCGAGTTTCGCCACCACCTCGGTCGAACCGAGGTCGGCGGCGCCCGTTGCGACCCACGCGGCGGACAGCCCGAAGGCCCGCTCCAGCCTCGCCTCCAGGTGAGGCACCCGATCCACCTCCAGCCGCGGGTCGTGGATGATGATCCGGACGACTCCGGCGTCGCGGGCCGCGGCGAGCGTGCGGGAGATCGACGACTCGGAGAGCCCCAGGGCCTGGGCTACCGCACGCTGCGAGCGTCCTTCTTCGTAGTACATCCGCGCGGCAGCGATCAGTGTGTCGAGCGATCGCGTGGACGGCATGTTCCCAACCTTCCGAACCGGGCCGACCAAAGCCTAGCCCCGGCGCGCCTCCCGCCTCAGGCGAGAAGCAGCACCGGGTCGGCCAGGTAGGTCTGCATGGCGTCGAGCGCACGCGCCGCGTCCGCACCGTCCGCCACGCGGTGGTCGACGGTGAGGCCCGCCTCGCAGGCGATCTGGACGGCGAGCTCGCCGTCGGCGTCCACGGTCGGACGCCGGCCGACGGCCCCCAGCGACAGCGCGGTCGCCTGCGGCGGGGTGAGCAGCGCGTTGAAACGGTCGACGCCCATGCCGCCGAGGTTGGACACCGTGCCCGTCCCGCCGGAGAACAGGTTGGGATCGGTGTCACCGCGCTTGATCGCGTCCGCCACCTCCCGCACCCGACGGTCGAGTTCGCGCAGGGTCATCCGGTCGGGATCGGCGAGGACGGGCGCGAGCAGACCGCGCGGGGTGTCCACGGCCAGCGCGACGCCGACCGCGGAGTTGGCCTGCACGCCCTGACCCACCCAGTAGCCATTGAGCTGCGGGAACTCACGCAGCACCAGCGCATACGCCCTGACCAGGATGGACGTCCAGCTGATCCCCTTCAGCGAGACCTCGCGCGCTCGGGCCAGCCGGCCCAGGTCGAGCGCACGGAACACCGTGAACTGCGGGATCGCGGCGCTGGCGACCATGACGTTCGCGGTCGCCACCCGCAGCCGGCGGACGCCCGGGTCGCCCAGCAGCTCTCCGGTCGCCGGAGCCACCGGAGCGGCTACCGCGGCAGGTGTGGGGGCCGCCGCGGGCTGAGCCGGCGCAGGACGGGAATCCCGCTCGGCGATGGCGTCGCGCACGTCCCGCGCCCGGATCGTCCGCGCCGGTCCGGTCGCGGTCACCGTGCTCAGGTCGAGGCCTGCCTCCGCGGCGATCCGGCGGGCCAGGGGGACGGCGCGTACGGAGGCGTCGGAGGTGTCCGGTGCGGCGGGGGTGGTGGGGGCCCTTCGTGACGCCGGCTCGTTCCTCGCCGGCCCCTCAGGGAGCGGTGGGGGGGTTGGCTCGTTCCTCGCCGGCCCCTCAGGGAGCGGTGGGGGGGTCGGCTCCTCGGGGGCGGAGGGGGCGAACAGGTCGCCGAGCAGGTCCTCGGCCTCGGTCTGCACCCAGGCGATCGGCTGGCCGACGGGGATCTCGGCACCCTCTCCGGCGACGATCTCCTCCAGGACGCCGTCGAAGGTGGCCTCCACCTCCATGTCGACCTTGTCCGTGGTCACGACGACGACGGCGTCCCCGTTCTTGATGGGGTCACCCGGGTTGGCCAGCCACTCGACGACGGTGCCGAACTCCATGGTCATCGACATCTTCGGCATGTTCAGCGGAACGCGTGGCATGGCTGCTCACCACTCCCGCACGAGGGCGCCGGCCTCGCGCACGATGTCGTCCACCTGCGGCACGCTCGCGCGCTCGAGGTTCGGGTTGTACGGGATCGGGGTGTCCAGGCCGCACAGGCGCCGCACCGGAGCCTGCAGCGCGCCGAACGCACGCGACTCGGTGATGGTGGCCGCGACCTCGGCCATGAAGCCGCCGAACTTCACCGCCTCCTGCACGAGCAGGACGCGTCCGGTCTTCTCCACCGACGTCAGGATCAGCTCGGTGTCGAGCGGACGGATGGTCCGCGGGTCGATCACCTCGACGCTGATGCCCTGCTCCGCCAGCCTCTCGGCCGCCTCGACCGACCGCTGCACCTCGACGGAGGTCGCCACGATGGTCAGGTCGGTGCCCTCGCGCTCGATCCGGCCCTCGCCGAGACGGGCCTTGGGGAAGGTCGCCGGCACCTGGAAGCTCTGCTTGTAGAGCAGCTTGTGCTCCAGCACGATCACGGGGTTCGGGTCCTCCAGCGCGGCGAGCAGCAGCGCGCCGGCGTCCGTGGCGTTGGACGGCATCACGACCTTCAGCCCGGGGATGTGCGCGAACCAGGCCTCCAGCGACTGGCTGTGCTGCGCGGCGGCGCCGGTGCCGGAACCGCCGGGCGCCCGGATCACCAGCGGGACGGCGGCCTGCGCGCCGACCATGAAGTGGATCTTCGCCGCCTGGTTGACGATCTGGTCCATCGCCTGGGCGGTGAAGTCGGAGAACTGGATCTCGACGATCGGCCGCATGCCGGTGAGGGCAGCGCCGACGCCCATGCCCACGATGCCCAGCTCGGAGATCGTGGTGTCCCGCACCCGCTCGGTGCCGAAGCGCTGGTAGAGGTCGTTCTCCACGCCGAACGCGCCGCCGTAGATGCCGACGTCCTCGCCCATCAGGAAGACGCGCTCGTCGTTCTCCATGGCGATCGCCATCGCCTCGCGGACGGCCTCCGCGTACGTCATCGTCCGCATCCCGGTACCTGCCTCGGTCATGCCCGCGCCTCCTCGGCGAAGAAGTCGTCGGGGGCGTAGACGCCCGCCAGCATCGCCTCCACGGTGGGTTCCTCGCCCTTGGTGCCGAAGACCACCGCGTCCCTGATCTCCTGCCGGACGCCGGCCTGGATCGCGTCCAGTTCCTCCTGGGTGAGGACGTCCTCCTCCAGCACCTGCGCCGCGTAGTGGGCGATCGGGTCGCGGTCGCGCCATTCGGCGATCTCGGCCTTGCTGCGGTAGAGGTTCTTGTCCGACTTCGAATGCCCGCGCCAGCGGTAGGTGACGGCGTCCACGAAGCTGGGGCCCTGGCCGGCCCGGGCGCGCTCGACGGCCCGTCCGACCGCTTCGGCGACCGCCTCGACGTCGTTGCCGTCCACGGTCTCGCCCGGCATGCCGTAGCCGGGGGCCTTGTCGCTGAGCTTCTCGACCTTGTAGGCGGCGAGGCTCGGCAGGGACATGCCGTACTGGTTGTTCTCGCAGAGGAACACCACCGGCAGGTCCCACATGGACGCGAGGGTCATCGCCTCGTGCCACGCGCCCTCGCCGACGGCGCCGTCGCCGTGGACGCAGACCGTGACGTTCGTGGTGCCGCGCATCTTCTGGGACAGGCCGGCGCCCGCGGCGATCGGCAGGCCACCGGCGACGATGCCGTTCGCGCCGAGGTTGCCGGTGGCGACGTCCGCGATGTGCATCGAGCCGCCGCGTCCCTTGCAGTAGCCGTTCTCGCGGCCGAGCAGCTCGGCCATCATCCGGCCGAGGTCGGCGCCGCGGGCGATGGTGTGGCCGTGGCCACGGTGCGTACAGGTGATCACGTCACCCTCGCCCAGGTGCAGGCTCGTGCCGACCGGCACGGCCTCCTGCCCGATCGAGAGGTGCATGGTGCCGTGCATCATGCCCCGCCCGTAGAGGTCCTCCACCGCTTCCTCGAACAGCCGGATGCGCCACATGTCCCGCAGCACGTCCGTCACTCGTTGCTTGTCCCATGACATGCCGTCAGTTTAGCCCGATGACGCAAGTTCTGTCACTCTGAGCCATCCATAACGCATATTCTTGCAGATGTGGGGACAGGTCCCATTCCCGTTCACGTGACGCGGAATGGACCTGTCCCCAGTGGGAAGCGTGACGCGGAATGGGACCTGTCCCCATTTCCCGCCACCCGGGCCGGGCGGACGGGGCTACTCGGCGCCGGCGAGGTTGAGCACGGCCCGAGCGAGGTCCTCGTCGACGACGACCTCGTCCAGCGTGCCGGAGCGCAGGGCGCCGACGACGCCGAGCGCCTTCTCGACGCCGGCGGCCAGGCCGACCACGTCCGGGATGGCGGTGAGCTGCTCGACGGTGATCCCGATCACCCGCTGCGAGGTGGGCAGGCCGAGCGGACGGCCGTTGACGTCGTAGAAACGGCCACAGATGTCCCCGGCCGGGGCCTGGCGCGACAGCAGCGCGGCCTCCGACTCGTTCAGGTGCATGGCCGCGACCACCCGGCGCGAGTTGTGCACGCCGAAGGAGCCGACGCCGACGAAGGCGAGGTCGACCGCCGCCGCCCGCTCCACGGCTGCGCGGATCACCGACTCGCGAGTCAGCGCGAGCCACGTGCCGGGTGACTCCACGACCGCCGGCGACTCGAACCGGAACGAGATCGCCCGCAGCTTCGCCGCCAGCACCTCCAGCGAGGTGTTGCCCGCGGGGCCGGCGTCGGACGGCAGCCCGCCGACGAGTGGGCAGATCCGCAGGGCGGCGTTCACCGGCTCGATGTTCACCAGCCCGGCGAACCGCTCGATCATCGCGCCCCAGCTGATCCCGAAGGACGTGATCCGCGGGTAGCGCTCCTCGAAGATGTGCGCAGCCGCCTGCGCGACCACCTCGATCGGCGAGCGGCCCCGCGGTCGCGGGACGACGAAGGCCGTCTTCACCCCGAACGCCCGGCACAGGCCCTGTTCGAGCTCGGTGACGTGGCCGATCACTCCCGGATCGTGGATCCGGACCTCGACCAGGCCCTGGTCCCGCGCCGCCGTGAGAATCCGGGAGACGCTCGAGCGGGAGATGCCCAGGGTCTTCGCGATCTCTCCCTGGGAGCGATCCTCGAGGTAGTACAGCCGAGCGGCCTTGACCAGGACGTCTTGACTTCGGGGAGCCGGCATCTCACCTCCGTCCGGATCCTGGTGCTGCCGTGGCACCATTGCGAAGCCTAGTTGCACAAACGTGCGGACGGAGGCGATCCGGCGATTCCCCGTCCGGCCCGATCCACAACGGCCGCGGACGGGGAATCGGCAGGTCAACCGATGACGCCGGACCTGACCAGCGCATCCTGCAGCCGACGCATCGCCACCAGCGGCCTGGTCTCGTCGACCTCCACGTCGTCGTAGGTGAGCGTGGCGCCCGCCTCGAGGTCGCGCTTCAGCACGCAGCCCGCCACCAGACCGATCGGGATGGCGTTCAGCTCCTTGGCGACCTCGGTGTCCACCGTCCAGCCGTGGACGTGATGCCCGCCCATGCCCTCCAGCACCGTGCCGGCCGTGAGCGGGAACTTCGCCTTCGCGGTCACCTCGGAGCGCCAGGTCTTGGTCTGGAAGTCGGCGGCGCGGTTCAGCACGGCCTCGCTGATCGACAGGTGCGCCTCGATGGACGCCAGGTGGTGCGGCCGGTAGACCGCGTAGTACGGGCCGGTGCCGAACTTCAGGTAGTCCAGCTCGTGGGTGACGACCGGATCCTCCGAGCGGACCACCACGAAGATGCCGGGCGCCACGTCGCCCTCGACGGTGTACTCCACCACGGGGGTGTTGCCGAGGATGCCGCCGTCCGCCGCCGGGATCAGCTTCTTCGCCAGCTCGTCCACCGTGCAGGACGGACCGTGCATGCCGGCCACGTCGACCGGGAAGCCCGTGGCGTTCGACAGTGCCGCCATCTCCAGCTGTGTCTTGGTGCCGTCGGTGAACTCGCACAGCATGCGCGGGTTCATGTTCTTGCGCGCAGCTTCCTCAGCGACGTCCTCCGGCACGTCGGTGGGCCGGTTGGGGTTGTTCTTGCCCTTGCCCGCGGCCACGACGGTGAGCCCCAGGTCCTCGGCGTACTCCACCAGCTTCACGCACTCGACCGGCTCGTCGCCGCGGCAGATCGTGTAGACCTGATTGCCCGCGTTGGCAATGCTGGACAGCAGCAGGCCGACGGTCACGTCCGCCTCGACCGTCATCAGCGCGACGTCCTTCTTCCCCACCAGGGACGCGTAGGCGATCTGCGCGGCGATCTCCGGCACACCGGACACCTCCAGCACGATGTCCACCGGCAGCCGCGGCATCAGCAGGCCGTCGTCGATCACGACAGCGCGGCCGGCCTCGACGAGTGCGGCGGCCCGCGCGACGTCGGTCTCGACGGTCACGTCCTTCCGGCCGGCCTTGGTGAGCGCCTCGACCCCACGCTCGACGGCGATGTCGGCGACGGCCGCGACCTCCATTCCCCTGGCCCGCTCGATCTGGGCGATCAGACCGCTGCCCATCTGGCCGGCGCCGACCACGCCGACGCGTACCGGATGGCCGACCTTGCGCTGCCGCTCAAGGAGCCCCTGGGTGTAACTCATCTCGATTCCTCTCGTACTCTCAACGGGGACTGCTCTGCGTCCGGGGGATCCGGATCCGGCCCGCGGACGGTGCTTGTGGGGTCTTCGTCGTGGGCTTGGCGCCCGGGAGCATCCCGAGTGCGCTGTCGACAGCGCGTTGCAGGTGTTTGTTCTCACCGGTGCGCTCGGCGACGGTGGCGATGGGCCCGGTGAGTTGGGGTGCGGGGCGCAGCCGGCTGAAGATGGTGGCGCCGGTCATGGCTTTGGCCTCGACGATCTGGTCGGTGGCGGGGTCGACGAGCAGGACGACCAGCGCACCGCTGAGGCGGCCCTTGTCGCGTCCGCTGACCAGGCGGAGTTGGCGTCCGGCGTTCTCGCGGGCCATCTCGTTGACGACCTTGAGGTAGCCGCGATGCTGCCACAGGGAGAGCACGATGCTGGCGACCATGGCGCCGAGCAGGAGGAGCGCGAACTGCCAGCCCATGGTCAGGCCTCCGGGTCGCGATGGACGGCGATCTGGTCGCCGACCGCGGGGACGGGGACGTCACCGGACGCCTTCACCGCACCCGGCAGCAGGTCGGCGTCGCCGACGTTGAGGTACACCACGATGTGGCCCAGCTGACGGAAGTTGCCGTTCGCCATCGAACCGACCTCATCGATCCTCATCGAGGTGTTCCCGATCCACAGCCGATCGCCGACCTGGATCGGCTGGAACTCGGATTCAGGGCCACAGTGCACGAGGCTGACCTCCGCCAGCGCGTCGGGAACCGGCTGGCCGAACAGGATGAACACCCCGGCCTCGAACAGCTCCGCCGCGTCGGATCCGATGTGGACCACCGAGGACCGCCAGATGGGCTGGGTCATGAAGGCTTTCCTTTCGTACGGTGCCCTGGCGAGCCGAGTCGGCCCGCCAGGGCACCGGGGTTGGGTCAGATGAGCAGGAAGGATGCCAGGTAGGCGATGACCACCGAGACCGGCGAGGTGATCTGGCGGGAGAACAGCACCGCGGGCACACCGACCGCGACCGTCTCGGGTTCCGCCTCGCCCAGGGACAGGCCCACCGGGACGAAGTCACAGCCGACCTGGCCGTCGATCGCGAACAGCGTCGGCAGCGCGTACTGCACCGGCAGGGCACCGGCGGCGATCTGGGTGCCCATCAGCACACCGATCACCTGTGCGATCGCCGCGCCTGGTCCGAGGATCGGCGACAGGAACGGCAGACCGACGATGATGCCCAGCAGGACCAGCCCGAACGGGTTCCCCGCCAGCGGGGTCACCGCCTGCGCGATCCAGTTCGACAGTCCGGTGTAGGTGACGATGCCGATCAGCAGCGACACGTACGCCATGAACGGGATGATCGTGTTCAGGGTCAGCTTCAGCGCCTGCCGGCCGGAGGACAGCAGCGTGTTGATGAAGTAGCCGATCGCGTTGCCGAACTTGATCACGAACCCCATGAAGCCCTTGGCCTCGACCGCAGCAGCCCGCGGCGCCCCGCCGGCGGCCACCGCCGCCACCGCCTCCGCCGTGGTGTCACCGAGCGGCACCGCGCCGGCCTCGGCCAGCGTCACCTCCGCCGGGGTGACCGCGGAGACGAAGATGTCGTCGGTGATGAACTGCGCCAGCGGCCCACCCGGCTCACCGGGATAGATGTCGACGGTCGGGATCCGCTTCTTCGGGTACACACCGATCCGGGCCGTGCCGCCGCAGTTGATCACCGCGCACAGCACCTGGGCATCGGGAATGTTGTTCACGAACCCGTCCACGGCCTCCGCGCCGGACAATTCCGCGATCTTCGCCGCGACCGGGTGGATCCCGCCACCGGTCACCGACAGGACCACGTTCTTCTCCGCCGTCGGCTGCAGGGTCAGCCCGCTGCCCCAGCCACCACGGCCCTTCACGATCTTCACAGCCTGGTAGCTCACAGCACACCTCCCTCGGACTTCGCGCCCTGGATCTGACCGGCCTCGTACATCTCGTCGAACCGCTTGAAGGTCTCCTGGTGACCGCCGCGGTTGATCAGGATCCGGGTGATCCACTGGGTCAGGTAACCCCGGATGATGATCACGATGATGCCGACGATGAAGTACAGCACCGCCAGCCGCGCGTACGACTCCGGCGCGATCTGCCGCACGCCCTCGGCCACACCGGCCCAGACGAACAGCTCACCCGCGTTCGCGTGCGGGAAGAACGCCGTCACCGGGTGCACGAACGACACCGCAGAGTCGTAGAACGCCGGCTTGTACTTCTCCGGCAGGAATCGACCGAAGGTGTAGGCCATCGGGTTGGTCAGGATGATCACCGCGATGATCGGCATGATCGAGTAGCGGGTGATCGCGTACTTGCCCGCCCACTGCACCGCCCGGGTCACCCGCTCCTCACCGATCCAGGTGGTCACCGCATACATCGCGGTCAACAGCACGATCAGCAACGGCAGGATGCCTGTGATCAGACCCATCAAGCTCTCGGCCGACTTGTTGAACAAGCCGATGAAGTGTTCAGCGAACCACGTGATTGCGTCCATCTACCGGTTCCCTCCAGGATTCGGCGCCACCACCGGCGCGACCAAGCCCACGGCCAACGCCGCGAGCGAAACTGATGGCATCAGCAACTCCTTTGTTCTGGTTTGCACCATTGTGCACACTCTTTCGGACATATGTGCACTGGACGGAAGCTAAGCACACTCTGGAACGGCATGCAAGAGGGCGGCCAGCAATCAGCGTCGCGTCGCGGCGACGTCCGCCTGAACGATTCTGCGCAATCCTGCGGACGCGCGGAAACGGGCGTGACCAAGCCACCCCCGCACCCACCCCCGTCATCCCGGCGAACGCCGGGACCGCACCGCGCGGGCCCGACCATGCAGCCCCCGCACCCACCCCCCTCATCCCGGCGAACGCCGGGATCCCACCCGGAAGCGGGCACGACAAAGCCGCCCCCGCTAGGGCGGAGGCGGCTTCAGCGTGAACTCAGGAGGCGAGGACCTCATCCAGCAGGACCTCTGCACGGTCCTCTGCGACCTTCTCGGCGAGCGCGAGCTCGGAGACCAGGATCTGCCGTGCCTTGGCGAGCATGCGCTTCTCGCCCGCGGACAGGCCGCGCTCCTTCTCCCGACGCCACAGGTCGCGGACGACCTCTGCGACCTTCAGGACGTTGCCGGAGTGCAGCTTCTCCAGGTTCGCCTTGTAGCGGCGGGACCAGTTCGTCGGCTCCTCTGCGTGGGGCGCACGCAGAACGGTGAAGACCCGTTCCAGCCCGTCCGCGTCCACGACGTCCCGAACGCCGACCAGATCGAGGTTGCACGCCGGTACCCGCACCACCAGGTCGTTCTGACCGACGATGCGCAGCACAAGATAGAGCTTGTCCTCGCCTTTGATCGCTCGGGTTTCCAGGGCTTCGATCACTGCCGCGCCATGATTGGGGTAGACCACCGTTTCACCGACTGTGAACGTCATATAACTTCGACCACCTTTCCCGGCTGTCAAGTCTAGCACAGCGCGCCGCCAGGTTCCTCTGTCTCTCCTAGCCAGAGCCAGTTTACAGGGGTTGACAGGACGTGGATTCTGTGCCTGAGGACCCGGTGTTCGGCAGGACTCCTTGCCAGAAGCACGTCCTGACAATTGAGCGCGAACGGCGGTTGCCCCGGACACGGGGACAGGTCCCATTCCCGTTCAGGCGAACGGGAATGGGACCTGTCCCCGGTTGGTGAGCGATCAGGCGACCGCCAGGACCTCCTTCTTCGGCCAGATCGTCTTGGCGGCGACCACCGCGGCAGCGGCGACGGCGACGCCCGCGGCCAGGCTGATCAGGAAGCCGAAGATGGCTGCCGGCAGCGGCTGGAACGCGAACAGGACGAAGATGCCGCCGTGCGGTGCCCGCAGGCCGACGCCGAGGGCCATGCTCAACGCGCCGGTCACCGCGCCACCCAGCATCATGGACGGGATCACCCGCAGCGGATCGGCAGCAGCGAACGGGATCGCACCCTCGGAGATGAAGGACGCGCCCAGCAGCCAGGCGGCCGTCCCGTTCTCGCGCTCCACCTCGGTGAACAGCTTCTTCCGGACGACGGTGGCCAGGGCCATCGCCAGCGGCGGCACCATGCCGGCGGCCATCACGGCGGCCATCACGTTGAAGTTCGCGACGGTCGCGGCAGAGAGCCCAGCGGTGGCGAACAGGTAGGCCGCCTTGTTGACCGGGCCGCCCAGGTCGAAGCACATCATCAGGCCGAGCACGATGCCGAGGACCACGGCGGAGCCGCCGGACATTCCGGCCAGGCCGTCCTGCATGGCCTTGGTCAGGTTCGCCAGCGGGGTGCCGAGGAGAAGGTACATCGCGCCACCGACGATCAGGGTCGCGATCAGCGGGATGATCACCACCGGCATCAGGCCGGCGAGCCAGCGCTTGACCTTGAAGTTGGACAGCCACAGGGCGATCACACCGGCCAGCAGACCGGTGACCAGACCACCGAGGAAGCCCGCGCCGATGCTGACGGAGATCGCGCCACCCACGAAGCCGGGAGCGATGCCGGGACGGCCGGCGAGGGCGTAGGCGATGTAGCCGCTCAGCGCGGGGATCAGGAAGCCGAAGGCCGCGCCGCCGATGGTGAACAGCATGGCGCCGAGATAGAGGACGAACCCGGCCGGCATGTTGGTCAGGGAGTTCGTCGACAGGACGAGCGACGCCATCGAGGACGCGCTGCCACAGGTCTCCGCGTCCACCCAGGTCAGGGCGGCGCAGTCCTTCGGGGCGAGGGCGATGTCGTAACCGCCGAACAGGAAGCCGAGGGCGATCAGCAGACCACCGGCAGCGACGAACGGGATCATGTACGACACACCGGTCATCAGCGCCTGCTGGACCCGCTTGCCCACGCTGAGCTGCGAGCCGCCGGCCGCACCGGCCGCCGCAGCACCGGCCGCGCTCCCGGCCACCTTGCGGGCGCTCGGGTCGTCCGCCGCGACGAGGGCCTCGGCGACCAGCTTGCCGGGCTCGTTGATCGCGCGCTTCACGCTGGCCTCGATCACGGGCAGGCCGGCGAACCGCTCCCGCTCGCGGACGGGGACGTCGGCGGCGAAGATCGCGGCGTCGGCCCGTCCGATCAGCTCCGGAGCCAGCCAGTCGATCTTGCCCGAGCCCTGGGGCTCGACCACCAGCTCGATGCCGGCGGCCTTGCCCGCCTGCTCGAGCCCGTCCGCCGCCATGAAGGTGTGCGCGATGCCGGTCGGGCAGGAGGTGACCGCGACGATCAGCTTCTTGGTGCCCGCCGTGGCGACCGGCTCGGCGGCGGCGGCCGGGGCCGCAGCCGGCTCCTCGGGGGCCGTGGCCTGGTTCACGAGGGCGACGATCTCCTCCGGCGTCTTCGCGGAGCGCAGCCCCTCGAGGAACTCCGCCCGCATCAGCGACCGGGCGAGCATCGCCAGCAGGGTGAGGTGGGCGTCGTCCGATCCCTCGGACGCGGCGATCATGAAGCAGACGTCGGCCGGGCCGTCCGCCGCGCCGAAGTCGACCTTCGGGGCGAGCCGGGCGAAGGCCAGCGTGTTGGTGTTCACCGCCGCGGAGCGGCAGTGCGGGATCGCGATGCCGCCGCCGAGTCCGGTGACGGCCTTCTCCTCGCGGGCGAGGGCGTCAGCGGCCAGCCCGGCCTCCTCCGCGCGTCCGGTCTTGGCGACCAGCGCCGCGAGGTTGTTGATGACCTCGGTCTTGGTGCTGCCCAGATCCGCGTCCAGCAGGACGAGGTCGGGCGTGATGAGCGGTTCGGACAACGGAGTTCCTTCTCTCGTGGGTCGGGTGAGTGGTCGGACGGGGACGAGGCGTCGCGCGGTCAGGACTCGAGCGGCACGACGGTGACGGCGGCAGTGTTCAGTTGTTCCGGGTGCGGCAGGGCCGTCCCGGCGAGGGACGCGGCGGCCGAGCCGTAGGCGACGGCGAGCCGGAGCCGGTCGGGGGCGGCCAGGTCCCGGGTGTGGGCGAGCACGTAGCCGGAGACGGAGGAGTCACCCGCGCCGACCGTGCTGCGGACGGTGACCGGGGGCGGGCTGGCGTGCCACGCGCCCTCCGCGGTGACGAGGACGGCCCCGGCGCCGCCGAGGGTGGCCATCACGGCCCCGACGCCGCGGTCCACCAGCGTGCGGGCCGCGGCAACGCAGGCGCCCGGCTCGCCGGCCGCGGCAGCGGCCTCCAGCGACTCCGCGTCCACGCCGGTGAGCTGCGCGAGCTCCTCGGAGTTGGGCTTGAGCAGGTCGGGCGCCGCGTCCGGGAACTGGGCGGCGAGGGCGAGCAGCGGCGCGTCCGAGGTGTCGACGGCGATCCGGCAGCCCCACGGGCGCAGCGCCTTGACGAGGTTCGCGTACCAGTCCACCGGGACGCCCGGCGGCAGCGAGCCGGACAGCACCACCCAGTCGGCGCGCTCGGACTCCAGCACGAGCAGGTTGGCCAGCCGCTCGACGGTCTCGGCGTCCAGGCTCGGGCCGGGCTCGTTGATCTTGGTGGTGGTGCCGTCGCCCTCGGTGATGGTGAGGTTGGTGCGGACGGGCTCGGCCAGCGGCACCGTCCGGTACGGGACGCGCAGGGCGTCGAGCCCGCGCAGGATCAGGTCATCGGGCGCTGCCGGCAGGATCGCCCGCACGGGGTGACCGGCGTCGTGCACGACCCGGGCGACGTTGATGCCCTTGCCGCCGGGCTCGACCGTGACCGACCCGACCCGGTGCACGTCGCCACGGACGAGCGGGCGGTCGAGGGTCGCGGTGCGGTCGAGGGACGGGTTCGCGGTCAGGGTGACGATCATGCGACGACAACCTCGATTCCCGCGCCGGCGAGTTCGGCGCGATCGTGGGCGGAGATGCCGGCATCGGTGATCAGGACGTCGACATCGGCGAGAGAGGCGAAGGTGACCAGCAGTTCGACGCCGATCTTGGAGGAGTCCGCGAGCACGACCACCCGCCGGGCGGAGGCGACCATGGCCTCCTTGACCGCGGCCTCGTCCGGATCGGGCGTGGAGAAGCCGTGGCCCACCGACACCCCGTTGGTGCCGAGGAAGGCGACATCGCAGCGCATCCGGCCGAGGGCGGCGACCGTCTCGCCACCGACCGTGGCCTGGGTGATGCCGCGGACGCGTCCGCCGAGCAGGTGCACCTGGGTGCCGCCGTTGGCGGCGGCGAGCTGGGCGGCGACCGGCACGGAGTTGGTCACCACCGTGCCGAGCGCGCCGGACGGCACGGACGCGGCGAGCCGGGCGACGGTCGTCCCGGAGTCGAGGATCACGGTCGAGCCGGCCGGAGGCAGGTAGGCCTGGGCGGCCTCGGCGATGCGGGTCTTCTGGGCGACGAAAGCCGGCTCGCGCTCGGTGAGTGCGGTCTCGACCAGGGCGACGTTCTCCGCGACCACCGCGCCACCGTGGACCCGCCGCAGGATGCCGCGCTTGTCCAGCGCGTCCAGGTCGCGGCGGATGGTCTCGGTGGTGACGTCGAACCGGGTGGCCAGGTCCGCGACCGAGACCCGGTCGTGGCGCAGGGCGAGATTGACGATGGTGCGGTGCCGCTCCTCTGCGTACATCGGGATCCTCTCGACCACCACAGTGTTGGTATCCCTTTTTTTACCTGGTTTTACCTGTGATTGTCAAGAGTCTCAGCGAAATCGATGTGGTATCAGTTGGCCTCAGTTCGCCGAGCACTCCGCCCGCCCCCGCCCGGGCCGCCCCGGCCACCACCCCGTCCGGACCCCGCCCCCCTCACAGAAGCTGCCGAGAGTTGCCGAAGCTGCCGAAGGTTCGGCAGCCGGGGCAACTTTCGGCAGCTTCTGGAACGAGGTGGGACGGGTGGGGCCGGAGGGACGTCGGGGGCGGGCGGGCGGCGGGGCGAGGGCTGCGGGCGGCGGGGCGAGGGCTACTCGCCGTAGGTGTCCTCGTCGGAGAACAGGCCGGAGACGCTCTCGCCGCAGTTGATCCGGTGGACGGCCTCCGCGAACAGCGGCGCGACCGACACCGTGGTCAGGCGCTCCAGTCCCTGGGGCGCGGGGACGGTGTCGGTGGCGACGATCTCGACGATGTCGTCCTGGGCGTTCAGCCGTTCGACGGCCTTGCCGGTGAACAGGCCGTGGGTGGTGGCGATCGATACGGAGTTGACGTGGTAGCGCCGGACGGTCTCGATCAGCTCCACCACCGAGCCGGCGGTGGCGATCTCGTCGTCGAGGATGATCACGTCCTTGCCGCCGACCTTGCCGACGATCGCGTCGATCACGACCTTGTCGTCGGCCTGGCGTCGCTTGGAGCCGGCGGCCATGCCCACGCCGAGCATCCGGGCGAACTGGTTGGCCTCCTTGGCGTTGCCGAAGTCGGGTGACACCACGACGGTCTTCGACAGGTCGCGACTGCGGAAGTGCTGGGCGAGCACCGGCAGCGCGGTGAGGTGGTCGACCGGCATCGAGAAGAAGCCGTGCACCTGCTGGGCGTGCAGTGCCATCGTGAGCACCCGGTTGGCGCCGGCCGTGTGGATCAGGTCGGCCACCAGGCGTCCCCCGATGCTGATCCGCGGCGCGTCCTTCTTGTCGGAGCGGGCGTAGGCGTAGTGCGGCATGACGACGGTGACGTGGGCGGCGGAGGCGCCGCGCGCCGCGTCCACCATCATCAGCAGCTCCATCAGGTTCTCCTGCGTGGGCGGCACCAAGGGCTGCACGATGTAGACGTCGCGCTGACGGCAGTTCGCGCGCAACTGCACCTGCAGGCAGTCGTTGGAGAAGCGGGAGAGCCGGGACGGTGAGAGCTCGATCCCGAGGATGGCACACATCTGCTCGGCGAACTGGCGGTGGGCGTGGCCCGAGAAGACGGTGATATCGGTCACGAGGTGCAACCCTAAACCGATCCGCGACCCCGCGTCGCCGCCACCCGGCCCCACGAGACCGCCGAGGATGTCAGGCGTTGAACTTGTAGCCCAGGCCGCGGACGGTCACGAGCAGCACGGGGTTCGCCGGATCCGTCTCCAGCTTCGCGCGGAGCCGCTTCACGTGGACGTCGAGGGTCTTGGTGTCGCCGACGTAGTCGGAGCCCCAGACCAGATCGATCAGCTGGCCACGGGTGAGCACCCGGCCGGCGTTGCGCAGCAGGACCTCCAGCAGCTCGAACTCCTTCAGCGCCAGCTGGACGGGGACGCCGCGGACGCTGGTCTCGTGGCGTTCCACGTCCATCCGCACGTCCCTGGCCTCGATCACGTCGCCGGCGGGCTCCACGTCCTGACCGCGGCGCAGCACCGCCCGGATCCGGGCCACCAGCTCGCGGTGGCTGAACGGCTTGGTGACGTAGTCGTCCGCGCCCAGTTCGAGGCCCACCACCTTGTCGATCTCGCTGTCTCTGGCGGTCACCATGATGATCGGGACGCTGCCGCGGGCGCGCAGCTGGCGGCACACCTCCGTCCCGCTCAGTCCCGGCATCATCAGGTCGAGCAGCACGATGTCCGCGCCCTGCCGGTCGTACGCCGCCAGGCCGCTGGCGCCGTCCGCGCTGAGCGTGACCTCGAATCCCTCCCGCTGCAGCAGGAAGCCGAGCGTCTCGCGATAGGTCTCCTCGTCCTCGATGATCAGCACCCTGGTCACTGTGGGACTCCTTCCGTGCGGGCCGGCAGGCTGAGCGTGAAGGTGGAGCCCTGGCCGAGCCGGCTCCACACCGCCACCTCCCCGCCGTGGGCCTGGACGACATGCTTGACGATCGACAGCCCGAGCCCGGTGCCGCCGCTGGCACGACTCCGGTCGGCGTCCACCCGGTAGAAGCGCTCGAAGATCCGGGCCTGGTCGGCCTCGCTGATCCCGATGCCGTTGTCGGAGACCCGGATGTCGACCCGGTCGCCGTCCGCCCGGCTGCTCACCGCCACCCGCGCGCCGGGCTCGGAGTAGGCGACGGCGTTCTGGACGAGGTTGGTCACGGCGGTCTCCAGTTCGTCCGCGTCGCCGATCACGGCCAGTCCCGGCTGCGCGGCGAGCGAGAGGCTGATCCCGCCGGCCTCGGCGAGCTGCCGGCAGTGGCCGACGGACGCCTCGAGCAGCGCGGCCACATCGACCGTGCGGGCAGCCAGCAGCGGGTCCTCGGCCTGGAGCCGGGACAACGCGATGATCTGGGAGACCAACTCGTTGAGCCGTGCGGTCTCCCGGCTGAGCTTGGCGAGGAAGGCGTGCACGGCGTCCGGATCGTCCGCAGCGGCGTCCGCAGCCTCGGACAGCAGCGAGATCGCACCGATCGGCGTCTTCAGCTCGTGGGTGACGTTGGCCACGAAATCGCGCCGGGTCTCGCTGAACCGCAGGTCGGCGGACCGGTCCTCCCCGATCACGACCGCCGCGCCGTTGCTGACCGGCACCACCTTCACGGCGAGCACGACGGCCGGGCTGGCCGGGCCCGCCGGCAGGTGCAGTTCGCGCTCCGCGATGCCGCCCTCGCGCCGGGCGCGGGCCAGCAGGTCGAGCACCTCGGACGGACCGAGCGTCGACCCGCGGACGAGCCCGCAGGCCTTGGCGAAGGTGGAGGCTGCCAGGACGACGTCCGCATCCGTGACCACGGCGACCGCGGCGCGGAGCGGGGCGAGGATCTCGATGAGCTGCTGCCGTCCGATCAGCTGACTGGCGACCCTCACGGTGGACCTCCGCACCCCGAGCCACACGGCCAACGCGCCAAGGCCGGCACCGACCACCAGGCCGAGAATGGCCGAGGCGAGGGGCGTCATGCTCCGGAGTCTAGACATCGCACGGGAGGCGGAAACGCAGGTTTCCGTCCTCACGGCCGTTGGTTCGGCCAAGGTTCACCGACTGTTCACCTGCCGTTGACCACGACGGCGGTCGTCGGGTGGACTGGCTGTCTAGCCTTTCGGCGGGACAATTGCGCGGTCAGCACGGACGGCGGCCCCTCGAGACGGAAGAAGCAGCATGCGGGACAACTACCACGAGAGCCTGGCCAGCGTGGTCACCGACCTGGTCGGCATGAGCGAAGCGGTGCAGGTCGCTGTCCGCGAAGCCACCAGGGCACTGCTGGAGGCCGATCTGGCCGCGGCGGAGCAGGTGATCAGCGAGGACGCGAAGATCGACCAGCTGCACGACGACCTCGAGGGGCGCTGCTTCTCCCTGCTGGCCCGGCAGGCGCCGGTGGCCGGCGAGCTGCGCACCGTGGTCGCGGCGATGCGGATGGTGGCCGATCTCGCCCGCATGGGCGACCTCGCCGCGCACGTGGCCAAGATCGCCCGGCTGCGCTACCCCGAGCGGGCGGTGCCGGACGGGCTGGTGCCCAACTTCACGCTGATGGCGCGGGTCGCCGAGGAGATGGTGCAGACCGCCGGACGGTCCCTGCGTGAGCGGAACGCCCACGACGCGGGCCGCCTCGCCGACAGCGATGAGGAGATGGACGAGCTGCGCAAGAGCCAGTTCCGGCTCATGCTCGGCAAGGACTGGACCTACGGCGTCGAGGCCGCGGTCGACACCGCGCTGCTCGGCCGGTACTACGAGCGGATCGCCGACCACGCCGTCCTGATGGCCTCCCGGGTCATCTACGTCGTCACCGGCCTGCTGCCGGAGGGCGAGAACTGGCCCGTGGCCTGAATCCCCACCCTCCCCCGCCGCCGCCGAACGCCACCGTTTCCGTCAAACGCCACAGCGTGGGCTGGAGCGTTTGACCGAAACGGTGGCGTTCGATGTGTTGGGGGGCCGGGGGGCTACTTCTTGCCCTGGTTCTTGACCGCCTCGATGGCCGCCGCGGCAGCCTCCGGGTCGAGGTAGCGGCCACCGGTGACGGTGGGACGCAGGTCGTCGTCCAGCTCGTAGAGCAGCGGGATGCCGGTCGGAATGTTCAGGCCGGCGATGTCGGCGTCCGAGATGCCGTCCAGGTGCTTCACCAGCGCGCGCAGCGAGTTGCCGTGCGCGGCGACCAGGGTCACCTTGCCCAGGCGCAGATCGGGGACGATCGCGTCGTACCAGTACGGCAGCATCCGCACCACGACGTCGGCCAGGCACTCGGTGAGCGGACGGGCCTCGCTGGGCAGTTCGGCGTAGCGGGGATCGGCGAACTGGGAGAACTCGTCGTCCGCGGCGATGGGCGGCGGCGGGGTGTCGTAGGAGCGGCGCCAGAGCATGAACTGCTCCTCGCCGTACGCCTCGAGCGTCTGGGCCTTGTTCTTGCCCTGCAGGGCGCCGTAGTGGCGCTCGTTGAGCCGCCACGACCGCTTCACCGGGATCCAGTGGCGATCGCAGCCGGCCAGCGCCAGCTCGGCGGTGTGGATGGCTCGCAGCAGCACCGAGGTGTGCACGACATCGGGCAGCAGCCCCTCGGCCTTCAGCAGCTCGGCGCCGCGCTTCGCCTCGCCGATGCCCTTCTCGTTGATGTCCACGTCCACCCAGCCGGTGAACAGGTTCTTGGCGTTCCATTCGCTCTCACCGTGGCGGAGCAGGATCAGCGTTGCAGTCATGGTCCGAGCCTATCGGCCGAAGCGCCGGTCGCGTCCCCCGCAGCAGCAGGCGGAAGACGGCGGAAAAGGGTCTGGCAGAATCGCGGCATGGGTAGAGGAGTCGCAGTCGTCACCGGGGCCAGCAGCGGGATCGGCGCCGCCACGGCCCGGATGCTCGCCGCGGAGGGCTTCGAGGTCATCTGCGCGGCCCGCAGGGCCGACCGGGTACAGGCACTGGCCGACGAGATCGGCGGACGGGCGCTCGCCTGCGACGTCACCGCCGACGCGGACGTGGCCGCGCTCGCCGACGCGGCGGGACCCGAGCTCGAGGTGCTGGTGAACAACGCCGGCGGTGCGTTCGGCCAGGAGCCGGTCGCCGAGGCGGACGTGGACGCCTGGCAGCGGATGTACGCGGTGAACGTGATCGGGACGGAGAAGGTGACCCGCGCCCTCCTGCCAGCGTTGGTGGCCGCGCGCGGCGCCATCGTGTTCGTCACCTCCGTCGCGGCGGACGCGCCGTACGAGGGTGGCGCTGGCTACTGCGGCGCGAAGGCCGCCGAGCGGATGATCGCCGGCGCGCTCCGCCTGGAGTTCTTCGACCAGCCCGTCCGGATCACCGAGATCTGCCCGGGCATGGTGCACACCGAGGAGTTCGCGCTCACGCGTTTCGGCGGCGACCAGGCGAAGGCGGATGCGATCTACGCAGATGTCCCCGATCCGCTCTCGGCCGAGGACGTGGCCGAGGCCATCACCTGGATGGCCACCCGTCCCCGGCACGTGAACATCGACCGGCTGACCATCCGTCCGGTCTCCCAGCCCGCCCAGCACAAGGTGTTCCGCGGCACCTACTCCTGACTGACCCAGCGGCGGCGGGCGACCTCTATGACGGCGCTCTCGTTGGCGTCGCCGAGGCCGGACGCCAGCAGCGCGTTCAGCCCGTCGAGCGCCACCTCTCCGAACGGCGCCGCCAGCCCGAGCCGCGCGGCGAGCTGCATCGCGTACGCGGTGTCCTTGTGTCGCAACCGCGCGGAGAACACCACGTGTTCGTGGTCGGCGGCGACCATCCGACGGCCGTTCCGCACCACCTGAGGGCTCGCTGCCTGCCCACTGGCAAGGGCGGACGCCACCTGGCCGAGGTCGAGCCCTGCCCGCTCGGCGAGCGCCAGCCCCTCGGCGGCACCGGCGATCTGCACGGCGCCCATCAGGTTCACGATCAGCTTGTAGGCGGTGCCCGCCCCGACCGGACCGAAGTGGACGACCTGGTCGGCCAGCGGCGTGAGGACGGGGCGGGCCGCTGCCAGGTCAGCGTCCGCCGCGCCGACGAGCAGCGTCAGTGCACCCGACGCGGCGGCGTCCGGGAGGCCGGTGACCGGCGCGTCGATGTAGCGCAGCCCGGCCTCGCGCGCGGCGGTGGAGAGTTCCAGCACCCAGTCGTAGGAGAGCGTCGAGCACTCGATCGCAAGGGTTCCCGGACGCGGCCCGCCGGCGAGCACCCCGTCCGCTCCCAGCCAGACCGCCCGGGACCCCGGATCGTCGCTGACCATGGCGAACACCGCGTCCGCCCCCGTGGCAGCCTCTGCCGGGGTGGCGGCCAGTCGCGCGCCACGCTCGACGATGCCCTCGGCCCGTCCCGGCGTCCGGTTCCACACGACGAGGTCGTGTCCGGCCGTCAGCAGCCGGGACGCCATGCCGGCGCCCATCCGGCCGAGCCCGAGGAATGCGATCCGTGCCATGCCGCCGCACCCTAGCCGATGAACGGAAAGGGGACGGTTCCTTTTCCGTTCAGCTTTCCACAGACCTCAGCACGCTCAGCGTGATCTATGGATAGCTGAACGAAAAGAGAACCGTCCCCTTTCCGTTCAGCCGGCTCAGTCGAGCTCGACCAGGGCCTCCCCGGCCTGCACGGGCGTGCCCTTCTCGACCAGGATCCGGGCCACGAGGCCGGCCTTCGGCGCGGTGATCTCGGTCTCCATCTTCATGGCCTCGAGCACGCACAGCACCTCGCCCGCCTCGATCTCCTGGCCCTCCTCGACCAGGATCCGGGCCACCGTGCCGGCCAGCGGCGCGACCACGGCGTTCGCCGAGGCGGCCTGGACCGACGCGGTCGTCGGGGTGTGGATGGCCCCACTGCCGCCGATCACGATCGCACCGAGCTGGGGAGCCTCCTGCTCCTCCACCTCCACGTCGATGTCGTAGGCGATCCCGTTGACAGTCACCTTCAGTTTCATAACTTCTTCCTTCTCAGCGCGTGTACAGCGGGTGGTGGGCATGCTGGGAGCGCCGGGTGTTCGACGTCCAGTTGCGTCCCGTCGTGAAGTGGGGCTGACGACGCTTGGCCCGGTGGCCGAGGTAGGCCGCGACCGCGGCGGCGATCGCCACCATGGTCTCCTCGGGCACGTCCTGGCAGTGCAGTTCCAGCGCCTTGATCTTGATCTCCAGGCCCTCGATGCGCTCGGTGAGCGACGTGACGAGGTTCAGCAGTTCCGCTTCGTCGGCCATGTCGATCACACCGGTCCGAGACCGTGCTTCTTGGCCGGCCGCAGCTCGCGCTTCGTGGCCAGCAGCTCGAGCGCCATGGCCACCTTGCGGCGAGTGTCACCGGGATCGATGATGTCGTCGACCAGGCCACGGGCGGCGGCCACGAACGGCGTCGAGAAGGTGTTGCGGTACTCCTCCACCAGCTCGGCCCGCCTGGCCACCGGATCCTCGGCAGCGGCGATCTCCTTGCGGAACACGATCTCGGCCGCACCCTCCGCGCCCATCACGGCGATCTCGGCGGTCGGCCAGGCGAACACCTTGTCCGCGCCGAGGTCCTTGCAGGCCATGGCGATGTAGGCGCCGCCGTAGGCCTTGCGCAGCACCACGGTGATCTTCGGGACGGACGCCGCGGAGTAGGCGTACAGCATCTTCGCGCCGTGGCGGATGATGCCGCCGTGCTCCTGGGCGACGCCGGGCATGTAGCCGGGGACGTCCACGAAGGTCACGATCGGGATGTTGAACGCATTGCAGAACCGGACGAACTTGCTGCCCTTGTCCGAGGAGTTGATGTCGAGCACGCCCGCCATCACGTTCGGCTGGTTCGCCACGATCCCGACGCTGCGGCCGTTGATCCGGGCGAAGCCGACCACGATGTTCATCGCGTAGCCCGCCTGCACCTCGAGGAAGTCGGCGTTGTCGACCACCTTGGCGATGACCTCGCGGACGTCGTACCCCTGCTTGCCGTCCACCGGGACGATGTCGTGCAGCGACGGGTCGTACTCCACGTTGTAGTCGCCGTCGATCATCGGCGGCTCTTCGGTGTTGTTCTGCGGCAGGAAGCTGAGCAGCTTCTTCGCGATCAGGATCGCCTGCTCGTCGTCATCGGCCACGAAGTGGTTCACGCCGGAGACCGACATGTGCGCGTCCGCGCCGCCAAGGCGGTCGGAGTCGACCTCCTCGCCGGTGACCTGCTTGATCACGCTCGGCCCGGTGATGAACATGTGGGCCTTGCGGGTCTGGATGACGAAGTCGGTCAGGGCCGGGGAGTAGGCCGCGCCGCCGGCGCAGGGCCCGGCGATGATCGAGATCTGCGGCACCACGCCGGAGAGCAGGACGTTGGCGTAGAACACCTGGCCGTAGCCGGACAGGGAGTCGATGCCCTCCTGGACGCGGGCGCCGCCGGAGTCGTTGATGAAGACGAACGGGGTGCCCGTCTCCAGCGCCGCCTCCATCATGGCAACGACCTTCTTCGAGTGGGTCTCGCCGGCCGAACCGCCCATCACGGTGAAGTCCTGGCTGGCGATGTGCACCGGGCGGCCGAAGACCGAACCGGTGCCGGTGACCACGCCGTCGGCTGGCATGACCGCGGTGTCCATGCCGAAGGTGACCGTCCGGTTCTTCCGGAACAGGCCGATCTCCTGGAAGCTGTCCGGATCGATCAGCGCGTCGATCCGCTCCCGAGCGGTCATCTTGCCGGCGTCACGCTGCTTCTGCAGCCGGGCCTCGCCACCGCCGGCGCGGGCCGTCAGGCGGGCGTCGAGCAGCTCGTCGACCCGCTTCTTCATCGGTACTGGCTTCTTGCTCATCTCGTCCTACCTCAGGCCATCTCGACGGTGACGGTGTTCTCGCGTCCACCGAGGGACACCTTGTACTTGATCGGGCCACGGACGGCGTTCGCCGCACCACTGGCCGCGTCGGCCTCGGCCTTCAGCTGCTCCGGGGTCTTGCCGACGTTCTTCGGGCCCTCGTCGCGGGTGCCGAAGAAGCCGGGGGCGACACCCGGGAACATCGCGTAGGTGAGCACGTCCTCGTCGCTGCCGTCGAAGCCGTCCAGCTTGGACGCCTCGTCGACCAGCTTGTCCCACTCCGGCGGGATCAGGTCGGCCGGACGGACGGTGATCGGCTCCTTCTTGGCCTGCGCCTGGGCGATCGCGACGACCTCGGGGTTCCGCTCGCCGATGCACTCGCCGTAATAGCCGAGCATCAGGTCGGCGAACTCGCCGGTCATCACCTTGTACTTGCCCATCAGCACGTTGAACACGGCCTGCGTGCCCACGATCTGGCTGGACGGGGTGACCAGCGGCGGGTGGCCGGCGTCCGCCTTGACCAGCGGCACCTCCGCCATCACTTCCTTGATCCGGTCGCCGGCGCCCTGAGCCTTCAGCTGGCTCTCCATGTTCGAGAGCATGCCGCCGGGGATCTGGCTGGAGAAGATGTCGGTGTCGACCAGCGTGGCGGACTCGAACTCCGCGTACTTCGGCCGCACCTGGGCGAAGTGGTCGCGGATCTTCGTGAGCCGCTCCGGATCGAGGTTGGTCGTGTACGGCGTGCCTTCGAGCATCGCCACGAGCGACTCGGTCGGGTTGTGGCCCGGGCCCAGTGACATCGAGCTGATCGCGGTGTCGACGACGTCCGCACCCGCCTCGATGGCCTTCATCAGCGACACCAGGGTCACGCCGGTAGTGGCGTGGCAGTGGACGTTGATCTGGACGTCCTCGCCGTAGGTCTCCTTGATCCCGCGGACGATGTCGTACGCCGGCTGCGGCTGCAGCAGCGCAGCCATGTCCTTCAGCGCGAGCGACTCGGCACCCATGTCGAGCAGCTGGCCGGCCAGGTGCACATAGCCCTCGACGGTGTGCAGCGGCGAGATGGTGTAGCAGATCGTGCCCTGGGCGTGCTTGCCGGTCTTCTTCACCGCCTGCATCGCGTGGGCCATGTTGCGCGGGTCGTTCAGGGCGTCGAAGACGCGGAACACGTCCATGCCGTTCTCGGCGGACTTGTCCACGAACCGCTCCACCACTTCGTCCTCGTAGTGGCGGTAGCCGAGCAGGTTCTGGCCGCGCAGCAGCATCTGCAGCCGGGAGTTGGGCATCAGTTCACGGAAGGTCCGCAGCCGCACCCAGGGATCCTCGTTGAGGTACCGAATGCAGGAATCGTAGGTAGCCCCACCCCAGCACTCGACGCTCCAGTAGCCCGCCTGGTCGATGTCCTCGCACGCCCCGACCATGTCTTCGAGGGCCATGCGGGTCGCCATGAGGCTCTGGTGCGCGTCGCGGAGGGCGAGCTCGGTAACACCAATGGTTCGCTGACTCATGCGTCCTATCCTCTCAGAACGGCTACTACACCTCGTCGTATCCGGCCGATTCGGACAGGTGTGAGACGAGGCGTCTCATCTGTGCGAAATGGTGCTGCGGACGGAGCGTCGGCGGGCGGCCGCTGCGCCTCAGAGCCAGCGCTGGCGACGGAAGTTGCGGTAGAGCAGCAGGCACACCGCGGCCATGCCGGACAGCACCAGCGGATAGCCCCACGGGCTGCTCAGCTCGGGCATGAACTCGAAGTTCATGCCGTAGATGCCGGCGATCATCGTGGGGACGGCGGCGATCGCCACCCAGGCCGAGATCTTGCGCATGTCCTCGTTCTCCGCCACCGAGAGCCGGGCCACCGCCGCCTGCAGGATCGAGGACATCAGCTCGTCGTAGCTGCCGACCTGCTCGCGCACCTGCTCGAGGTGGTCGTGCACGTCGAGGAAGTACTGGCGCAGATCGCCGTCCTCTTGGGCCTCGGCGAGCTTGCGCAGCGGCGCGTGCAGCGGGGCCACCGTCCGCTTCATCTCGATCAGGTCGCGCTTGAGCTGGTAGATCCGCTCGACCTGCGGCGTGCCGCCCACGGCGAAGGCATGGCTCTCGATCTCCTCCACGTCCTCGGCAACCTCGTCGGCCACGCGCAGGTAGTCGTCCACGACGCTGTCGATCACGCCGTGCAGCACCGCGATCGGACCGCGCGCCAGCTGTTCCGGACGCGCTTCGAGGCTGCGGCGGACAGGCTGCAGCGGCGCGTACCGGCCGTGGCGCACGGTGAGCGCGAACCACCGCCCGACCAGGACGGTCGCCGTGCCGGTCTGGACGATCTCGCCGCCCTCGTCGCGGACGTCGGAGTCGACATAGCCGAGCGTGCGCAGCGACAGGAACAGCGTGCCGTCCTCGTAGCGCTCCAGCTTCGGCCGCTGCCGGGAGTTGCCGGCGTCCTCCAGAGCGAGCGGGTGGAGCCCGAAGACGTCGCGGAGGCCGTCCAGCTGGGCCGCGGTGGGCTCGAACAGGCCCAGCCACATGAAGCCGTCACCCGTGGCCGCCGCGCGGCAGGCCGAGGCGAAGTCGGACACCGGTTGCCGCTGCCCGTCCACGTAGAGCCCCCAGTCGATGGCGGCCAGCAGGGGATCAGCCGGCGTCGGGTCGATGACGACCGGGGACGCGGGCGTGGCCGGTCCCGGCGTCCGGCGCAGCTGGACGGGACGGAAGCTCGAGGCCAGCCCGAGACGGGTGGGCAGGGAGAAGTGCAGGTTCATGGCGTGCTCCTCGCGAGGGAGCCCGCGGCAGGCTCTCGCCGAGCCCGGTCAGACCGGGAGCGCGCCGCGGGAGGTGGGCAGGACGGGTATCAGGGGACTACCGGGTGACATCCGCCTCACCTCCTCCGCTCAACCGCCGCAGCGGGCACGTCGCTTCCGCAGGAAATGGTAGCCCTAGCCGAACAACCGTCATCCCGGACTCGATCCGGGATCTCCCTCACGGGCCCTGCCGGTCGGGTGCAGGGATCCCGGCGTCCGCCGGGATGACGGTGGGTGGGAGACGGGGTGGCCGATGGGAACTCAGCCCGTCTGCTGCTTGTGGCGGATCCGCGGCAGGCGCTTGGCGAGCTCGGACTCGAAGAGGTGGCCGACGGCGTTGGCGTCGAGCTTGCCGCCGAGGGTGGGCAGCGTGCCGGCGAACGCCCGCTGGCAGACGACGAGCCAGGCCTGGCCCATGGCGAGGGTGAACGAGGATGCGACCGAGGCGTTGATCACGCCGCCGACGACGCTCCCGGCGCCCGGGATGAACTTCAGCAGGCCGGCGGCAGCCGCCCGTCCGGCCGACGTGGCCACCGAGGTGGACGCGATCGCCAGCAGCGCCGACTTGTCCAGCCCCAGCCCGTGGAGCTGGGCGATCCGGGCCATCATCGACAGCTGGACCGGCACCAGGATCGCGGCGGACGAGAACGGGATCGGCACCGCGGCGGCAGCGGCGGCCGCGGTCACCGCTGCTCCGATCGCCTTGTGCGCCTGTGAACCCTTGAGCTCAAGATCGATCGCCTGGGCCGCGGCGAGGGCTCCCTGGACAGCTTCCGGAGCGCGGCGAAAGGTGGCGCCGAGCACCTCCACCAAGCCGTAGGGCGGCTGACCGGTGAACTGGTCCCTCATCGCGTAGGTCATGAACGGTCGTCCGTCCACGATCGGCAGGTTCCGCACCTCCAGCTGGCGGGCGAGCTCGACGGCGTCCGGGTGGTACATCCCGTCCCGCATCGGCACCTGGGTGAGCACGAGCACGACCGGCAGGCCGAGGGAGTCGAGGGTGCGGACGAAGCGCTCCTCGAACTCCTCGAACCGGCGATCCATGCCGCGGACGCAGTACCAGACGATGTGGATCTGCTCGTCGATCGGCTTGCCGCGGCTCTCCTTCACCGCCTTGGTGAGCTCCTTGACGATCTCGTCGTCGTCCCGGCCGAGCTCGAGGCCACGGGTGTCGATCACCCCGAGCGAGCCGCGCTTGTCGAGGTAGAGATGGGAGCCCGTGGTCACCGGGGCGCCGATGCCGGTCACCGCCACGGGCTCGCCGAAGATGGCGTTGACCAGGGTGGACTTGCCCACCCCCGTCTTGCCGAACACGCCGATGTTGACCCGGCCGAGCTCGGCTTCCTGTTTGGCGAACTCGGCCCGGAAGCTCTCGGTGAACCACTGCGTCACGGGCCCAGCCTATGGGTGGGCTGCGTCCAGACCATGGGGCCTCACCCTGACGCGCCCCGGGAACGGCCTGGGCACTGCCCCGGCGCATAGCATCTGCGTATGGCCATCAGGTCAGCGGACGGCGTCGACGTCATCGTCGCCGAGGACGGGTCGGGACCCGCGATCCTCGTGGTGCACGGTGGCCTGAGCGACGAGTCGCCCTGGGCGAAAGTCGCTGCCGAGTTGGCGCCACGGTTCCGCGTCCTGCGGATCCGGCGGCGGCTCTACCGTCCCGAGCTGCCCGCTGATCCGGCCACCGACTTCGGCCTCGAGGTGGCCGACCTCACCGCCGTGGCGGCGACGCTGGAGCCGCCCGTCCTGCTCGTCGGGCACTCCTCCGGCGCCGTGGTCGCGCTCGAGGCGATGCTGGCGCTGCCGGACGCCTTCGCCGGCGCCGTGCTGTACGAGCCGCCCATTCCCGATCTGCCTCTCGGCCGGCCCGATTCGCTCGTCCGCGCCCGGGCCGCCCTGGCCGGCGGCCGCACCGGACGCGCGATCCGGATCTTCCTCGCCGACGTCGTGCGGGTGGGGTGGACGGCCGCGGCGCTCGCCGGGCTCGCGACCCGGTGGGTCCCGCTGATGCGCACCTTCGGCCCACGCCAGATCGACGACTGGGACGCGCTCTGCCGGCTCGGACCCCGGCTCGACGCCTACGCCGCGATCCGGACGCCGGCCCTGCTCCTCACCGGAGATCGCAGCCCGGCTCACCTGGGCGAGCGGGTGCGCCTGCTCGCCGCCGCGATGCCGGACGCCAGGGTCGAGGTCATGCCCGGCCAGGGCCACGCCGCCAACGATCGGGCTCCGCGCGTGGTCGCGGACGAGATCGCGGCCTTCGCGGAGAGGGTCGGAGCCCGGGATGACGGAACCTCCTGAACGTCATCCCGGCGAAGGCCGGGATCCCCGCACCGGAGTAGCAACGCAACGAACGGGATCCCGGGTCGGAGCCCGGGATGACAGACCGGGGCCGGCGTGACCGGTCAGGTCGGGACGACCTTGACCTCCTGGCCGGTGAGCAGGGCGACCACGGCATCGCTGGTCACCTGGGCGTAGCTGCGGCCATCGGGCGCGAAGGTGTTCGGGTCGAAGTAGTGCTCCTTGGCATTGTGCTGCATCGGTCCGAGGTCGATCACCGTGATCCGTCCCTCCTTGACCGCCCGCGACCACGGCGAGCCGACCGCGATCGGCCAGCGTCCGGCGAACATGATCCAGCCGAGCTTCTCGAACGGGTCCTTCGTGCCGCGCAGGTGATCCACGTGCTCGACCCGATCGAGGCCGTAGTCGTCCGACATCATGCCGCCGATCGAGATCAGCCTCAGCGGGATCTTCGCCAGGCCGAGGTACCAGGCCGCGCCGAGCGAGATCTGGGCGCCACCGCTCCAGCCGACCAGGGTCACCGGGACGCCGCTGCCGAGCCGGTAGCCCTGGCGCAGCAGCCCGTCCAGGATCTGCTGGGCGGTGCCGATGTTGTAGGTGGGCCCGTAGCGACGGTCCGAGCAGACGAACAGCTGCACGGCGTTGCGCAGGTTCACCAGCATCGCGACCAACGCCTCGGGATTCTTCACCCGGGCCTTCTCGATCGCCTTCCACAACCCGGCCATCGGCCGCTGCGCGGTGAGCCCGCGGTTGTTCACCGAGTAGGGGAACACGTCGCTGACCACGCACGTGTCGGGGATCGCCTCCATGGCCGCCACCAGCGGCTCCTCCTCCGCCGGACGCGAGTGCCCGTCGATGGCCCCGATGCCCGAGAGGTAGACCACGTAGTGCTGGTAGGGCGGCGCCTCCAGGGTCGCGTGCTCGGCACGCAGCCGCTCGACGGTCGCCTCAGCCTTCTCGGCACCCTTGTCCGACCACCAGCCGAGCGACTCCAGTGGGCCGACAGCCATGACGATCAGGAGCAGGACAACCAGCCCCAGCAGCAGCGAGACGAGGATCATTCGCGCCCTCCCTCGACGGCGGGGACGTCGAAGTCGAACTCCACCGGCATGAACTGGTGGCCGGACAGGAGGTCCTGGGCGGTGAGCAGGGTGGGGTTGCCCGAGAGCCTCCGCCACACGGCATTGCCGAGGGTGGTGAGCGGCTTGGCCAGCGCCCACGACAGGCCCTGCATCACGCCCCAGCCGAGCCCGGTCACCAGCAGCGCCTGCCCGTAGCCGATCTGGTAGACCACGCCGACGATCACCAGCAGGGCCAGCAGGCTCCACACCTGCAGGACGCGAGCGATCCCCGGGCCGACGTATGGTGCCAGCTCGAGAAAGCCGAAGAGCAGCGGCGCGGTGGCGAGCATCACGGCCCGGGCCGCGGTCGTCAGCGACAGCCGGTCGCCGGTGACGAGGTAGCCCACGACGGCGATGACCACCGCCTGGGCGGCGAACAGCGCGACCATGGAGACCCCGTTGATCACCAGACTCGCGGCGAACCGCCACCCCCGGATGCGGTTCAGGAACAGGACGACGCTGTTGCCGAGCAGGGTGGAGATGCCGGCGAGCATCGCGATCGTGAGCGAGATCTCCAGCGCGTACGGGTAGTCGCGGAACCACTCCGCCATGGAGGGGTCCAGACCCCAGACGCCGACGATCGCCCGCCAGAGCGAGCCGAGGAAGTCCAGGAAGCCCACCGATCCCCCTCTCGTCCGGCCCCGCAGGCCCTGCGTCAGCCTAACAGCGGGGTGCGTGCCAGCAGCAGGCCGGACGGACGCCCGGGACGCCCCCGCTCGCCCGATCGTCCGAGGGGGGAGGACGGGCGGACTAGACTTCGCGGGTTCCCTCACGATCCGGAGTCACCGCATGCCCGCACGCGCAGACCTGCGCAACGTCGCCATCATCGCCCACGTCGACCACGGCAAGACCACCCTGGTGGACGCCATGCTGTGGCAGTCCGGCGCGTTCCGGGAGAACCAGGACGTGAACACCCGCGTCATGGACTCGATGGACCTGGAGCGCGAGAAGGGCATCACGATCCTCGCCAAGAACACCGCTGTCGACCATGTCCTGGCCGACGGATCGACGGTCACGATCAACATCATCGACACCCCCGGCCACGCCGATTTCGGCGGCGAGGTCGAGCGTGGCCTGGAGATGGTGGACGGGGTCCTGCTGCTCGTGGACGCGTCCGAGGGCCCCCTGCCTCAGACCCGGTTCGTGCTGCGCAAGGCGCTGGCGAAGAACCTGCCGATCATCGTGGTGATCAACAAGGTCGACCGCTCCGACGCCCGGATCGCCGAGGTGGTCGACGAGGTCTACGCCCTGTTCATGGACCTGATCGACGACGCGGACGCCCACCACCTCGACTTCCCGATCATCTACTGCGCGGCGAAGGCCGGGCGCGCGTCCCTCACCCAGCCCGCGGACGGCACGCTGCCCGACTCCCCCAACCTCGAGCCGCTGTTCCAGCTGGTCATGGACACCATCCCGGCGCCGCTCTACACCGAGGGCGCGCCGCTGCAGGCCCACGTGACCAACCTCGACGCGTCGCCCTACCTCGGCCGCCTGGCGCTGTGCCGGATCGTCGAGGGCACCCTGACGCGCGGCCAGACGGTGGCGTGGTGCCGCCACGACGGAACCGTGACGAACGTGCGGCTGTCGGAACTGCTGGTCACCAAGGCACTCGAGCGCGTGCCGGCCGACTCTGCCGGGCCCGGCGACATCGTGGCCATCGCCGGCATCCCCGAGATCACGATCGGCGAGACCCTGGCCGACCCGAACGACCCCAAGCCGCTGCCGCTGATCACCGTGGACGAGCCGTCCATCTCGATGACGATCGGCATCAACACCTCGCCGCTGGCCGGCCGGGTGGGCAAGCTGCTCACCGCCCGGCTGGTGAAGGGCCGCCTCGACACCGAGCTGATCGGCAACGTGTCGATCCGGGTGCTGAACACCGACCGTCCCGACACCTGGGAGGTGCAGGGACGCGGCGAGCTGCAGCTGGCCGTCCTGGTGGAGATGATGCGCCGCGAGGGCTTCGAGCTGACCGTCGGCAAGCCCGAGGTGCTCACCCGGGAGATCAACGGCAAGCTGCACGAGCCGGTCGAGCGGCTCACCGTGGACATCCCCGAGGAGCACGTCGGCACGATCAGCCAGCTGATGGGCACCCGGCGCGCCCGGATGGAGCAGATGGTGAACCACGGCACCGGCTGGGTGCGGGTGGAGTACGTGATCCCGGCCCGCGGGCTGATCGGCTTCCGCACCGAGTTCCTCACCGAGACCCGCGGCACCGGCATCATGCACCACGTCTTCGAGGGCTACGAACCGTGGGCCGGCGAGATCAGGACCCGGCTCACCGGCTCGCTGGTCGCCGACCGGCTGGGCTCGGTCACGTCCTACGCCCTGTTCAACCTGCAGGAGCGCGGCACCCTGTTCGTCTCCCCCGGCGACGAGGTGTACGAGGGCATGATCGTCGGCGAGAACCCCCGTCAGGACGACATGGACGTGAACCCCACCAAGGAGAAGAAGCTGACCAACGTCCGCTCCTCCACCGGTGAGGAGCTGGAGCGGCTGATCCCGCCGCGGCTGCTCAGCCTCGAGCAGGCCCTGGAGTTCTGCCGCAGCGACGAGTGCCTCGAAGTCACGCCGAAGAACGTCCGGATCCGGAAGGTGACCCTGGACGCCAACGAGCGCGCGAAGGTCAGGAGCCGCGCCAAGAAGGCCTGATCCACACAGACGCCCCCGATGTTCACAGCCGCCCCTGAAATTTCGGGGGCGGCTGTGAACATCGGGGGCGTCTGCGGTGAGAGTGGGGACGGTGGGCGCCGGGACGGTGGGCGCCGGGACGGCGGGAGGGCGGGGGCCCGGGACGGGGAAGGGCGCCTGGCTGGGGACCGCGGCCCTAGACTCGGGGAGACGTAGACCCCGGGAGCGCAGATGACCTTCCCCAACGGCTGGGACGGGCCGGGGTACTTCGCCGCCCAGCTGTATCCCGAGCCGGTGCGCACGGACTGGAGCGGGCCGGTCGCCAAGCCGGGCATCGTGCCGCCGCGGCCGCTCCAGCTCGGCGACATCCTCAGCGGGGCCTTCCACGCCGTCCGCTACGCCCCGTCGGCCATGTTCGGGCTGACGCTCGTGGTGCTGATGGTCGCGCAACTGCTCGGCACGGGCGTCGGCTTCCTGCTCGCCAAGGAGTTCGGCGGGTCGATCATCCCCTTCGACGACGTCGACCTGACCGACACCGCCCTGTTCTCGTGGTCGACGGTGACCGGGACACTGGCGAACTCCGTGACCAGCGTCGTGGTCGGCATGGGCCTGATGTACACGGTCTTCCATGCGGTGTCCGCCCGCCGCGTCACCCCGGTCGAGGCACTGCGGCACATGGGCCGGCGGATGTGGGCCGCCCTCGGCTTCAGCGCGCTGGCCGGGCTGCTGATGGCCGGCGTCGTCGCTCTCGGCGCCGCCGTGCTGATCCCGGTGTTCAGCTCGGACAACACCGATTCGGGGCTCGTGCTGGTGCTCCTGCTCGCGCCGTTCGCGGCCGTCCTGGCCGCCTGGCTCGGCACGCGGACGCTGTTCGCGTCCTGCGCGATCGCCGTCGAAGGGCTCGGACCCCTGCGGGCCATCGCGCGGAGCTGGGTGCTCACCAGGGGCATGTTCTGGCGCCTGCTGGGCATCTACCTGGTGGCCAGCGTGATCATCTCGATGGCGGCGAGCACGGTCTCGACGGTGTTCAGCTTCGCCGGCGGGCTGTTGGCCATGCAGGACCAGACCATCGGGTTCGTGGCCATGAGCACGGCGTCCACGCTCACCTCGACCGTGCTCAGCCTGCCGCTGACCACGGCGGTCACGACCCTGCTCTACGTCGACGCCCGGATTCGCCGGGAGGGCTACGACCTCCAGCTGAGCGAGGCGCTGTACGGATGAACCACCCCACGGAGCTCTTCTCCTCCGCTGCGCTCCCCCGAACAACTCCGCGGGGACCCCAGTGAGCCCGCCACTGACACCGGACGCGGACGAGGCTCGCCGGCAGCTCGCCGACGAACTGGCCAAGCCGATCTACGCCGACGTCCAGAGCTGGATCTCCGACCAGCTCCGCAAGCTGCTGGACTGGCTCACCGGCAACCCCGACTCCACCGGCGCACTGTCGAGCGCCCAGCTCGTCGCGATCGTCGCGGTCACCGTGGGCATCGCCGCGATCGCGATCTGGACGTTCATGGGCCCGCTGCGCACCGAGCGCCGCCGCCGCGCGGACGTGCTGGCCGCCGAGGAGCGCACCGCGGATGAGTTGCGCGCCGACGCCACCCGGCTGGCCGCTGCGGACGAGTGGGGCGAGGCCACCCTGCAGCTCTTCCGCGCCCTGATCCGGTCGCTGAGCGAACGCGCCGTGATCGACGAGTTCCCGGGCATGACCGCGGACGAGGCCGTCGGACGCGCCGTCCCCCGGTTGCCCGGTCTCGCCGACCGGCTCGTCCGGGCGGCCGGGGTCTTCGACGCCCTCGCCTACGGCCGGCGTCCCGGGACGCCCGCGCAGTACCGGGAGATGCTCGCCCTCGACACCGACGCGGCCGGAGCCCGGCCGGTCCTCCCGCAGGACGACGCCGCCGACGCCCCGCCGGTGGACGTGGAGGTCGTCCGGTGAAGCGCTGGTTCATCGCCGGCGGCGTCCTGCTCGCGCTGTTCGCCGCACTGGTGACGGCGTCGGTCCTGCTGCCCGACTCCCCCGATCGCCTGGCCGGGTCGATCACGAACGCCCGCCCGCAGGGCGTCCGGGCGCTGGGCCAGGTGCTGGCCGCCAACGGGGTGGAGGTCACCCAGGTGACCACGCTGGACGAGGCGACCGCGGCGGCCACCGCCGGATCCTCCCTCGCCGTCTACCTGTCCAGCGATCTCTCCGACGCCGCCCTCGACCGGCTGCAGGACGTCCCCGCCGATCTCGTCATCGCGTACGCGGGCAACGGGGACCAGGACAGCATCGAGACACTCACCGACGGCCAGGTCCTGGCCGACTACTGGTGGGCCGACAGCGCGCCACGGGCGGACTGCACCGACCCGGACGCCGTCGCCGCAGGCACCCTCACCGCCGACAGCGCCGGGATCTTCACCGATGGCGACACGGTGACCACCTGCTTCGCCGACGACAGCGGATCGGCCCTCTACGCGGACACCAGGACGGACCGGCACCGGGTCACGGTCGTCGCCGGGAGCCGCTGGCTGCGCAACGACACCATCCTCGCCGAAGGCAACGCCGCCCTCGCCCTGCGGGTGTTCGGACGCAACGCCAAGCTCGTCTGGTATCTGCCGGGAGCAGACGCCCTGCCCCAGGGCGAGAGCCAGAGCGGGGAGCTCGACCCGTTCACCCTGCTCCCGCCCTGGGCGCGGATCGCCTTCGCCGTGCTGCTGGTCGCCGGAGCCGCGGCCGCCCTCTGGCGCGGCCGACGGTTCGGCGCCCTGGTGCCGGAACAGCTTCCCGTCGAGGTGCCCGCGTCCGAGGTGTCGTCCGGGCTGGCCCGGTTGTACCGGCAGGCGTCCGCGCGCGGCCACGCCGCCGCCGGGCTGCGGGCCGCGACGATCCACCGGATCGCCGCCCGGCTCGGGCTGCCGGCGTCCGCGTCGGCCGATCTGGTCGTCGAACGGCTCGCGCAGGCGTCCGGGGACCTGCCCGAACGGATCCGTGAGCTCTGCTACGGCCCCGCACCCGCGTCCGACTCCGCCCTGGTGGAGCTCGCCACCGACCTGACCGACCTCGAACGAAGGCTGACCACCCGTGAGTGACCAGAACTACGCACCCCCGCCCGCGCTCAACCCCGCCCAGGAGGCGCTGACCCGGGTCCGGCGGGAGGTGGGCAAGGCCGTCGTCGGCCAGGACGGCGCTGTCACCGGTCTGCTGGTCGGCCTGCTCTGCGGCGGCCACGTGCTGCTCGAGGGCGTGCCGGGCGTGGCCAAGACGCTGCTGGTGCGCTCGCTGGCGACCAGCCTCGCGCTGGACACCAAGCGGGTGCAGTTCACGCCCGACCTGATGCCCGGCGACGTCACCGGTTCGCTGATCTACGACGCCCCGGCCGCCCGCTTCGACTTCCGGCCAGGGCCGGTCTTCACCAACCTGCTGCTCGCCGACGAGATCAACCGCACGCCGCCGAAGACCCAGGCGGCTCTGCTGGAGGCGATGGAGGAGCGCCAGGTCAGCGTGGACGGCGCGCCCCGTCCGCTGCCCGATCCGTTCATGGTGATCGCCACGCAGAACCCGGTCGAGTACGAGGGCACCTACCCGCTGCCCGAGGCACAGCTCGACCGGTTCCTGCTGAAGCTCAACCTGCCGCTGCCGCCGCGGGCGGACGAGATCGAGGTCCTGGCGCGGCACGCGGCGGGCTTCGATCCCCGCGACCTCGCCGGCGCCGGACTGGCCGCGGTCACGGGCACGGACGACCTGGCCGCCGCCCGGGCGCAGATCGCCCGTACCCGCGTGGACGCGCAGGTGCTCGGCTACGTCGTCGACATCTGCCGCGCCACCCGTTCGGCCCCCTCGGTGTCGCTCGGGGTGTCGCCGCGCGGCGCGACCGCGCTGATGAAGACGGCCCGGGCCTGGGCGTGGCTGAACGGAAGGGACTTCGTGACGCCCGACGACGTGAAGGCCATGGCGATCGCCACCCTCAACCACCGGATCCAGATCCGCACCGAGGCACAGATGGACGGCACCACGGCGGCGAGCATCATCGGCAACGTGCTGGCCACCATCCCCGTGCCGCGCTGAGGCGACGATGGCGATCTCGGGCCGGGTCCCGCTCGTGCTGCTGATCGGCGTGCTGCCGGTCATCGCCTGGCCGCAGCCGATCGTCGCTGTCGCCTGGGTGGCGCTGGTGGTGGCGGCGTGCGGGCTCGACCTGCTGCTCGCGGTCGGTCCCGAAAGCCTGAGGATCAGCCGCGACCTCCCCGGCAGCGTCCGCCTGACCGAGTCCGCGGTCTCCCGGCTGACGCTCGCCAATCCGGGCGCACGGACGGCACGGGTGCAGGTGCGGGACGCCTGGCCGCCCAGCGCACGTCCGGCCGGCGACCGGCCACGGGCGGCGCTGCCCGGTGGGGAGTCGCTGCGGCAGCTCACCCGGCTGACGCCCAGCCGGCGGGGCGACCTCGCCGCGGCGGCGGTCACGGTGCGGTCGTTCGGGCCGCTCGGGCTGGCCGCGCGGCAGCGGTCGCTGCAGGTCCCGGGCGTGCTGCGCGTCCTGCCCGAGTTCCGTTCGCGCGTCCATCTGCCGTACCGGCTGGCGCGCCTGCGCGAGCTGGACGGCCAGGCGTCCGTCCACGTCCGTGGCCAGGGCACGGAGTTCGACTCCCTGCGGGAGTACGCCGTGGGCGACGACGTCCGCTCGATCGACTGGCGGGCGTCCGCGCGGGCCACGAGGACGATGGTGCGCACGTGGCGGCCCGAGCGGGACCGGCACATCCTGATCGTCCTGGACACCTCGCGGTGGGCCGCGGGCCGGATCGGCGACGGCGCGGCCGACCAGCTCCGCCTCGACGCGGGAATCGAGACCTGCCTGTTGATGGCCGCGCTCGGCGCGGCGTCCGGTGACCGGATGAGCCTGCTGGTGGCCGACCAGCAGGTGCGGCTGCGGCTACCGGGAACCGGCAAGGGCTCGGTGCTGGCGTCGTTCGCCGACGGCCTCAGCCTGATCGAACCCGCGCTGACGGAGACGGACTGGTCGCTGGTCGCGAGCCAGGTCGACCAGCTGTGCCGCCAGCGCAGCCTGGTGATCCTGGTCACGGGGCTGGACCCTGCGCTCTACGCCGACGGGCTGGGCACGGTCCTGGCCGGCCTCGGCCACGACCACCAGGTGGTGATCGCCCACGTCACCGACCCGGCCGACGGGGCGCGTCCGGACGAACCCACGGGCGCGACGCAGGTGTACGACGCCGCCGCGGACAGCCGGCTCTGGCTGGCCACGCAGGCACTCGCCGCCCGCGTCACCAGGATGGGCGTCGAGGTCGTCCAGGCCGACCCCGACCGCCTCGCCCCCGCGGTCTGCGACAAGTACCTCGCGCTGAAGGCCGCCGGCCGGCTGTAGCGGCGGCCGCCAGCCCGGCCCGTGGACACCCAACCGCTCGACGAGCTTGTCTAGACGCGTCACCCAACCGCTTGCTGCGCCCACGCTCAGAAACCGGGGACGGTTCCTCACTCGGTCCGGTCCCGAGCGAGCCGCGACTGCCATCTTTCCCGGGCTTGCCGGGACGGTTCCGGGGGCGGCGAGAGTTGGCTGCCACCTTCACCGGCTTATGCAGCCGTCCTGGGACTTCGTATGCCGGGGAACCTGGTGGTCACCACGGCCACCCGCGCCAGTCCGCCTGACAAGCCGGGAAAGCTGGCAGTCACACAACCTCCCCACCCAACCGCTCGTTGAGCTTGTCGAGACGCCACCCACCCAACCGCCCGTCGAGCTTGTCGAGACGTGGCGAGGTCTCGACAAGCTCGACCAGCGGCTTGTGCGGCTCGACCAGCGGCTTGTGCGGCTCGACCAGCGGCTTGTGCGCCTCGACCAGCGGCTTGTGCGCCTCGATCAGGCGGCGACGGCCACCTGGTTGCGGGCCTCCTCGGCACTGAGGCCCGGAGCGACGCCGGCCGCCACGGCGCGGCGTCCGGCCACGAAGGTGACCAGCCAGAAGGCCGCGCAGGCCAGCACGCCGATCCCGATCTTCACCCACGGGTTGAGTTCCGAGCCGGTGACGAAGCCCTCGATGAAGCCGCTCACACCCAGGGCGATCGTCAGCGCGACGACAACCACGATCGTCGTCCGGCCTTCCTCGGCCAGCGCCCGGCGGCGGGTTCGCGGGCCGGGCACCAGCCACGCCCAGAACAGTCTGATCCCGGCGGCGCCGGCGACGAAGACGCAGCTGAGTTCGAGCAGGCCGTGCGGCAGGATCAGCGACCAGAACACCCAGTCCGCGCCCTGGACGTGCATCACGGCGCCCATCACCCCGACGTTCAGCGAGTTGGAGAACAGGACCTGAGCCGGGAACAGCCCGGTGATGCCGGTGGCAACGCACAGCGCGGCAATGAAGGCGTTGTTCGTCCAGACCAGGGCGGTGAAGCTCGCGCTCGGGTACTCCGAGTAGTAGGACGCGAACGCCTGCTCGGCCACCTGGCGCTGCTGCTCGGGCGGGACCAGCTCGTTCAGGAGCTCCGGCTGCGCGACCAGCCAGACGCCAGCCACCGCCGCCACCAGCAGGCAGGCCGCGGTCACGGCCAGCGACCACCAGCGCACGCGGTACAGGGCTGCCGGAATCGTCCGGGTGAGGAACTGCACGCCCGTGCTCCAGGTCAGGTCGTGCGGACTGGCGATCCGGGCCCGGGCCTTCACCAGGATCACCGACAGCTCCGAGACCAGTGCCGGGTCGGGAGCGTTCGAGCGCAGCAGCGAGAGGTGCGTCGCCCCTTGGCGGTAGAGCTGGACGAGTTCGTCCGCCTCGCGGCCGGTCAGCCGTCGCTGCGCGGACAGCTCCCTGAGCCGCTGCCACTGTGCGGAGTGCGCGTTGGCGAACACATCGACGTCCACCCCGCAAGCCTAGGGCCGCGACGGGCCGTCCCGGACCGACGGGGACGATCCACCGCTACCCTCGACCCGTGGCCGACGAGATCCTCACCGGTGAAGGCGTTGCGCTCCAGATCAGCGCGGCGTCGGTGATCGCCCGCGCCGGCGCATGGCTGATCGACGCGGTCGCGACCGGCGTCGTCGTGCTCCTCCTGCCCTGGCTGCTGATCAGCCTGATCGGCCTCGACCAGTACGACGCCGCGATGGCGCGGGCCATCGTCTATGTCCTGATGGCCCTGGTGTTCCTGGTGGTCCCGATCACCGTCGAGACCCTCACCCGCGGGCGCTCGCTGGGCAAGCTCGCCATCGGCCTCCAGGTGATCCGGGACGACGGCGGCCCGGTCAGGCTGCGGCACGCGGCGGTCCGTGCGCTCGTCGGCTTCTTCGAGCTGTGGCTGCTGCTGGGCGGCCTCGCCTTCATCGTCTCGATGCTCAACGACCGCGGCAAGCGCGTCGGCGACTTCCTGGCCGGGACCTACGTCGCGCGAATGCGCGGGGTCCGGTCCACGATCCTGCCGCTGACGCTCCCGCCGCACCTGGCCGGATGGGTGCAGGTCACCGACATCCGCCCGCTGCCGGACGGCCTGGCGCTGCGTGCGCGGCAGTTCCTGGCCCGCGCCGCGCAGTTCCCGCCTCCCGTCCGGCATCGCCTCGGCCTGCGGCTGGCCGCCCAGCTCGAACGCTTCGTCGCCCCCGCGCCGCCACCGGGCACCTATCCCGAGCAGTACATCGCCGCGGTCCTGTTCGAGCGCCGGCGGCGTGAGCAGGAGGCCTTCGACCGCTCCCGTCCGCGCCTGACCGCACACCTCACCGGGATCGAGACCCTGCCCTACGGAGTGCCCGACCCCGAGGCCTGACCCCCAGCACCCGGGGACAGGTCCCATTCCCGTTCACCC
>NZ_JARKPQ010000141.1 GCF_029975155.1 Propionicimonas sp.
TCAACAGCAGACCGCCAGGGTGCTTGCGGCCCCTCCACTGCGATCGGCTATCGCATTGAGCGTGCCTAATCTTCTTCACTTGGGGGCATTTCGAGGCGGTCCCCGCGTAGAGGTACGACTTCGGGCCGCAACTGAAGAAGATTAGTCACGCCAAGCACGTCTGGCTACGGGACGGCATCAGGATCAACGACGAGCGGCGGTCTGTTTCGTGTGAGACAACGCCGGAATAGCGCCGATTCATCCGGGAGAGGTTCTCATGGAGGACTTCATCGAAGCTTTCGGCATCACTCAGAGCAAGCTCGCCGTGTCAATCGGTGTGCCGCCGCGACGGATCAATGAAATCGTGCATGGCCAGCGTCGATCACGGCGGATACCGCGCTGCGTTTGGGGAAGTACTGCGGGATTTCGCCCCAGTTCTGGCTCAACCTGCAGACACAGAATGACCTGTAATCTATGGGGAAAGCGCAGTTGCAGACCGAATTTGACGATGGGACGCTGGCCAGCAGTGACGCCGTGTACTCGTGGGCGGGGCGGAGAAAAATGCCCGACGCCATGAACCAGCCCTTAGGGTGTCCCTTCTACGGACGCTGCACCGAGCGCATGGACATCTGCCACAATGCAGACCCTCGGCTCGTCGAGGTGAGCAACGAACACCTCGTGGCATGCTACGCACGCGAGAGTACGCCAGCCAGTGCATGAGTCAGCGAAGCGGCGGGGCAGCAACCTGACAACAGGAACGATCACCCGCCGTCTGGTCGTCTTCGCCGTGCCCCTGCTGGGCGCCAGCGTCGTGCAACTCCTCTACAGCACCGTGGATCTGATCTTCGTAGGGCGCGTGCTCGGAACGCGAGCGGCCGCAGCGGTCGGGGCCAGTGGACTGCTCGTAACGTGTCTGGTGGGACTGTTCACCGGGCTCGGCACCGGGGCGAGTGTGCTGACCGCGAGGTACTTCGGGGCCTACGACAGCAGGGGCATATCACGAGTGATGCACACCAGTATCGCCTTCGCTATCGCGCTCGGCCTCGCTCTGATTCCCGTGGGCCTGGCGGCCACACCGCTTCTGCTGCGGGCGCTCAACACACCCGGCGAAATCATGGTGGACGCCACCCGCTACATGCGGATCTATCTCTTGGCGCTGGTATCGATCGTGGTCTACAACGTCGGCGCCGGGCTGTTGCGGGCCCTCGGCGACTCGTTGTCACCGATGGTGTGCCAACTCATCGGCGGCGTGCTGAACGTGGCCGGCAATGCCCTTTTTCTCGTCGGGCTGAAGTGGGGCATCGCTGGATCGGCTCTGGCGACGCTCTGCTCCCAGACCGTGGCAGCGGCACTGGTGCTGGTCTATCTCGCCCATCTGGACGAGGGCCGGCGGCTGCATCTCAACCGATTGCGAATCGACGGCGGCACACTTCGAGCAGTCCTGGCGATCGGGGTCCCCACCGGATTGCAGGCCGTGATGATCACCTTCAGCAATGTCGTGGTTCAACATCAGATCAACGATCTCGGGGTCACCGCCATCGCAGCCTTCACTGCCTGGTTTCGCGTGGAGAACTTTCTGTATTTCCCGATCATGGCGCTGGGCGTGGCACTCGCAACGTTCACCGCACAGAATCTGGGAGCCGGATTGGTAGCGCGCGCTCGGCGAGGGGTTCTGATCTGCAACGTCATGGCGGCCGGAGTGACAGCAACGCTCTCGGTCGCGCTGCTTTGGGGTTCGCGATCGGTGTTCGCCATGTTCAGCACCGAACCGGCGGTTATCGAGGTCGGCACTGCCATCGCGTGGGTGGTTGCTCCGTGCTACATCGTGTTCGCGTTCATGGAGATGCTCTCCTCGACCATCCGGGGAGCGGGGCATGCGCTGGTGCCGATGGTGATCATCGTCACATTGCTTTGCGGGCTTCGCATTGTGCTCCTGTTGGCGCTGTCGGACTCCTTCTCGACGGCACCCCAGGTCGCGCTGGTTTATCCCATCACCTGGACGATCAGCGTCGTCGCGCTGCTGGCTTACTACTACGGCCGCTCAGACCATCTGTGGAGGGTGCATCGCGTGTAGTCAGCGACCAGCTACCGCAATGGTTGGTCGCACACCTGATTCCCGGGGTCGTTCACTCCAGTCCCCTGATCACGAAGTCGATCCGCTCGTCCATCAGATCGCCCATCCAGCGCCCGTCCAACGGGAAGTCGACCCCGACACCGAGGTTGGCCGATGCCTCAGCAAGCCAGCGGTTGGCGGCATCCACCCGCGATTCACCGGCCTCGGTCACCCCGCGGGTAGCGGCCACTCGGACGTGCGCAGTCAACACCACATCGCCCATCAACGAGATCGCGAACTTCGCCCGCTCACGCGGCAGTCCGGCGCGCTGCAGCCCCTCCAGCAGACCCGACAGCCCGGCCTGAATGTGTGCATGGACGCCGGGCGTGGTCAGCAACGTCTGGTCGAGGCCCGTATACTGTTCGCAGACATTCCACACCGTGAACGCCCAGCTGCGCAGCTGGTCGGACCACGGCCAGTCCTCGTGCGGCCACATGATCGCCGCGGCGGCCTGTCCAAGGCACGCCTGCAGCAGCGCCTCCCGGGAATCGAAGAGCCGGTACAGGGCTGATTGGGTGACGCCGATCTTGCCCGCCACATCTGCCATGGTGAACCGATCCAAGCCCAAGGACACGGCGGCGTTGATCACATCTTGGCTGTTGAACGTCGGTTTGGGACCGGTCTTGCGGCCGAGCCGCGGGCTGGGACTGGTCATCTGGCAATAGTAGACGCCGATGACCAGCCCACCCAGTCCCTTACGGGACCAGCCGCCAGCCGGCCGCCTGCGCCCGGCTGCGCCAGAAGTCGCGGTACCGGCCCTCGACGTCGATCAACTCGTCATGGGTCCCGGCCTGCTCGACCGTGCCGTCATCGCCGAGCACGACGATCGCGTCCGCCGAGCGGATCGTGTCGAGCTTGTGGGCGATCACGAGCACGGTCGAGTGCTGCCGCAGCGCCTCGACGGCAGCGACGATATTGGCCTCGTTCTCCGGGTCCAATGCCGAGGTGGCCTCGTCCAGCAGGACGATGTCCGAGCCCTTGAGCAGCGCCCTGGCCACCGAGACCCGCTGCCGCTCACCGCCGGACAGGGCGCGTCCACCCTCACCTACCAGGGAGTTCCAGCCGTCGGGCAGCCGATCGACGATCTCGGTCACCCCGGCCAGTTCGGCTGCCCGCTGCACCTGCTCATCGCTGGCCGCGGGATTCCCGACCAGCACATTGGCTCGCAGCGTGTCGTCGAACAGATAGACATCCTGGAAGACCATCGACAGCTGACCCATCAACTGCTCGACCGGTTGATCCCGCACGTCCACGCCGCCGACCCGCACAGTTCCCGAGTCAACATCGTAGAAACGAGCCACCAGCCTGGCGATGGTCGTCTTGCCCGATCCGGACGGCCCGACCAGCGCGGTCATCGTGCGCGGCGGCACCGTCAGCGACACCTGGTCGAGCACCGGGACACCGGGCAGATAACCGAAACTCACCTTGTCGAGTTCGATCGCGCCGGGCTCGGTCAGCGTGACCGCGTCAGTGGCCCCACCAAGCGCCGGGGCGCCCAGCAGGCCGTCCGCGGTGACGATGTTCTGCCGTTGAGATTCCAGGCCAAGCCGCTGCTCGCCGATCTCCGAGAGCACCTGATTGACGCGCAATGCGATGCCGATGAAGGCGAATGCCTCCAGCGGGGCCAGCTCACCGCTGATCGCGAACGCGGCGGCCAGCACGATCAGCCCGATGACCACGGCCTGGGTGACAACACCGTTGATCAGGTTGCCGAGGATCGCGTACCACAGGTCGCGGCGCGACTTGTCGCGTTCGTCGGCCAGGGCCGCTTCCAGCGGTCGGTCATCGTCCGCGCGGCCCGCCGACCGCAGCGCGGCCTGATTCGCGGCGAACTCGACGATCCGCATCGACAGCTCCTTGCGGGGAGGCTCGACCTGCGTCATGCCGATCCGCGCGACCTTCGCCGACAGCCAGCTGAGCAGGAAGAACAGCGGCACCGCCACGGTCAACGCCAACCCGAGTCGCGGCTCCCAGATCCAGGTGCCGATCAGCAGCACGACCCCCGAGGTGGCCGCGACGTAGATCGGGTAGACCATGTGCGCGACCGCGCCGGCTAGGCCCAGGATGCCATCGCTGACCAGCCTGGACGCGGTCGCCGCGAAACCCGACCTGAACCAGCCGAGCGGCAGCCGGGCGACATGATCGCCGATCAGCCTGTGCAGGGTGCAGATCAGGTCGAGGCCCCCCCCGAAATTCTGGACGACCTGGAAGTACCCGATGGCAAGGTTGACCACAGCCAACACCGCGAGCACGATCAGCCACCCGCCGATGCCGAGCCCCCACGAGGGCTGGCCGGAGGCCAGTGCCGCGGACGCCGGCAGCAGCGCGACCAGCGAGAATCCCTGGATGACTCCTAGCACCACGGCCAGCCCCAGGCTGGCATCGAACATCCTGCGTCCGGCTGGTGTCATCAGGCGTCTGAAATTGGCGACCATCCCGCCGGTGCGACCAGCGGCAGTCTGGGTGATGGTGCTCATGCGCGGTACTCCTTCGCTTGGTTGCCGCGCCACAGCGCCGCATAGTGAGGTTCGTCGGCAAGCTGCTCGTGGGTGCCCTGCGCGACGATCCGGCCACGCTCCAGCACCACGATGCGATCGGCGCCGACGATGGACGCGGGACGGTGCGCGATGACCAGCACCGTGCGTCCGGCCGCGAGCCTCGTCAAAGCCTGCTGAATCTCCGCCTCCGATTCGGGATCGGTGAAAGCGGTGGCCTCGTCGAGGATCAGCACCGATGCGTCGGCGAGCAACGCCCGCGCGATCGCGATGCGCTGCTTCTGCCCACCGGACAGTTCGGTATCATCGCCGACGATCGTGTCGTAGCCGTGGTCGAGCGCCTCGATCTCATCGGCGATCCGGGCTGCTCGGGCGGCTTCGCGGATCTGCTCGTCGGTGGCGTCCGGCCTGGCCAAGGCGATGTTGTCGCGAATCGACAGTCGCATCAGCTGCGGATCCTGCAGGACGAATGCGACTTGCTGGTAGAGCCTCTTGCTGCTGATCTGGCGGAGATCGACCCCACCCAGGCTGACGTATCCCGAATCGGGGTCCTGGAAGCGGGCCACCATCGTGGCCAGCGTCGACTTGCCCGAACCGGACGGCCCGATCAACGCGGTGATCGTACCGGGCGCCAGCGTCAGGGTGACATCGTCGGCGGCCGAGGTGTCACCGTACGCGTAGCTGACGTGCTCGAAGTGCACCTCATCGGAGACCGGCTCCTGCGGATGTTCCGGCTCGGCAAGCGTCGGGGTGTCGATGAGCTGCTGGATGCGGGTCGCCGACGCGCCCGCCCGCTGGTAGGCCCACGACGTGTTGCCGATGGTCTGCAGCGCGGCCGGCACCACCAGCGCAATCAGCGTGGTGGCCAGCACATCGGCGGCACTCACCCAGCCGGCGTTGACCATCGCGGTGCCGCCGGCCAGGTTGACGGCCAGCAGGATCGGTACAGAGACGAATCCCATGCCCAGCGCGTTCGATTTCACCAGCGGGCCGTTCCAGGCCATCCAGAACCTCCCGAACTCGTCGGCGGCCTCGGCGTAGCGCCCGTGGGCTCGTCCGACCGTGCCGAAGGCCTTGACCACGGCGATGCCCGAGACGAACTCGACCATCCGCGACGACACCTTGGCCAGTCGCGCCTCCATCTCGGCGGTCTTCACCGGCATGTCGCGCATCGCCCAGCCGTAGATGCCGGCGTAGACCGGCAGCGTCGCCAGGGCGAGCAGGCCGAGCCGCCAGTCGACGATGAACGCATAGCCGAGCAGACCGAGCGGCATGAAGATCGCGGCCGCGGTCTCCACCGGCGCGTGGGCGATCAGCATGTGCAGCGCGAGCAGATCGTCTTGGATCGCCTTGCGTACTCGTCCCGATGTGGTGGCACTGAACCACGACAGCGGCGCATGGGCGAGGCTGGTCAGCATCCGCGCGCGGATGTGGCCGACCAGGGCGACATCGGCGAAATGGGTGAGCGACAGCGCGATGAAGTACAAGAACAACCGAAGGGCGAATGCCCCGACGAGCCAGTTCACCACCGTCCACACCTGGCCCGGGTCGGGATTCACTCCCTGGTTGTGCGCGGTGATCAAGATCTCGCCCAGCCGCACGAGCGCGACGTAGGGTGCCACGGCCAGGAGCCCGGACAAGGCGCCGAGCACCCGTCCTGCCCAGATGCGTGACTTGACCGGTGCGAGCATCTCACGCAGCGCGGCCTTATCGGTGGCTTGTTTCTCTGTGGCCTGTGCTGTCAGTTCATCAAGCACCGACGCGACGTTCGGCGCGTTTGTCTGTGTTGTCATCTGGTTTCCTCTCGGGAGGAGTCGGTGGCGGTCAGTAGTGGCAGGTCGACGACTCGGTCGGCGACCTGGGCGAGGAACTCGATGTCGTGGGTGATGACCACGATGACGTTGCCCGCTTGGGCGAGACTGCGAATACGAGCAGTGATCGCCTGCAGGTGGCGGTGATCGACACCTGAGGTCGGTTCATCGAACAGATAGATCCGGCAGCGACGAGCCAGCGCGGCGGCGATCACCAGCCGCTGCTTCTGGCCACCGGACAGACTGAGCGGATGGCGCTCGGCCAGGCCGGCGAGGTCCATGTCGGCCAGCAGGCCGCCGACGTCGACGGACTGTGCCTGCTGCTCGGTCAGCCCGAGCGTGATCTCCTCGGCAACGCTTGAGCCGAAAAGCTGGCGATGCACGTCCTGCATCACCAGGGACGAGGCCGCGAGCCTGGCCCGGGCATCCACCTTGCGGCCGTCCAGCGTGATGCTGGTTCCCGCCCAGGGTTCGGCCAGCCCGCACAGGATGCGGCTGAGGGTGGTCTTGCCCGCCCCGTTTGGCCCGGTGAGCACGCTCACCTGACCTGCCGGAAAGTGCAACTCCGGCTCGTCCAGCACCAGATGTTTGCCGTAGCCGAAGCGCAGATCGGTGAGAACCACGCCCGGCCCGGCCGAATCATTCGCGGCCGGCAGCTCGACCACCGGCGGGGCCAGTGTGCGCAGGCCCAGGGCCAGCCGTTCGTGCTCGGTCAGCGCGAACAGCTGCTGACCGGACAGGCGGCGCTCGATCTGCCCGGACGACAGCACGAGCGCATCGTCGACCAGCCCGGCCAGCCAGTAGAGCCGGTGCTCGGCCACCACGATGGTCGCGCCGTGGGCGCGCAGCGTCGTGACGATCTGGCGCAGGTCGGCGATCGCGTCCGGAGAGAGATTGGACGACGGCTCGTCGAACAGATAGAACCCTGCTTCCCCCACCACGGCGGCCCCGCAGGCCACCCGCTGCTGCTGGCCGCCGGACAACTTGCCCAGCGATCGTCCGAGCAGCTCCTCGATGCCGGCGAGGCGGGCGGCCGCCGAGATCCGGCGGTCGATGTCACCCGGTGCCAGCCCCGCATTCTCCGGCCCGAAGGCCAGCTCATTGGTCACATCGGAGGTGAAGAACTGGGTCCGCGGGTTCTGGAAAACGGTGCCCGACATGCCTCCTGCCCGCCACAGCGGTACGTCGGCCAGCCGGATGCCGTCCACCTCGACATCGCCTGCAAGGTCACCGGAATCGACATGCGGTACCAGGCCGTTGAGCATGCGCAGCACGGTCGACTTGCCTGAACCGCTCGCCCCGCACAGCAGGGTCACGGTGCCCGGCCGGAACTCGAAGGAGAAGTCGACGATGGCGGGAACGTCCGCGCTGGTGTGAGTGAACGTGACAGCGCGGGCACTGGCCGAGCGGCTCATCGTCCCATCCACCAGGTGAAAGCCACCAGGCACGCTGCTAGCGCGACCGCGACGCCGTCGGCAGCACCGAAACTAAGCCTGATCCGCGAGGTGGGACGGGCGGGCGAACCCAGGCCCCTGACCAGTCCGGAGGCGGTGAGGTCGTCGGCGATGCGCGATACCGAGGCGAGCAGCGGCACGATGACCATTTCGAGGGTCGCCAGCGGCCTGCGTACCAGCCCTCGTCCACCGGGTTCGAGCCCACGCAGCCGCATTGCGTCGGTCACCGCGCGCGCCTCGGCGAGCACTACCGGAATGAACCGCAGCATCACGACCACCGGGATCACCAGTGTCGAGGGCACCCGCAGCTGACGCAGTGCCGCAACCAGGGCGGCTGGACGAATGGTCACCAGCACGTAGCCGGCCATCCCGAGGCTGATAACGAACCGCACCAGCCAGTAGACCGCGCCGACGATCGTCGCCGGGATCAGTCCTTGCCACAGCATGGGCAGCCCGTAGTAGACGGCGACCATGGCGGTCAAGACCAGCACGAACGCGGCCCCGGCCCGGCCGGGCGCGGCCGTGATCACCAGCGCGCTTACGAACACCCCGGCAGCCAGCGCGGCCCCCATCGTGGTGTTGCCCATGACGATGGCGTTGACGACGACGAGCAGCAGTAGAACAGTTCGCGGATCCAAGGCGAACGACCGACGGTTCTGGCCTCCTGCATCGCGAAGCTGCGGGAGTTCGAGCAGGCTTGCGGCGCTCACCGGTTCAGCCCGCCAGCCCGGCGCGCACGAAATGCTTACTCAGCATCCTGGTGCCGAACATGCCCGCCGCGAGGCCAACCACCACGACAGCGACACCGAACCCGACCACGATCCCCGGGGTGAACAGGGCCTTCATCGCCTCGGCGTAGCCGGCACCCATCGACTCGGCAGTCTCGGCGAAGTACGCATCGGAGTTGAAGAAGACGGGCAGCAGCGGACCGAGATACCACAGCGAGAAGACTGCGTAGCCGGCCGCTACCCAGATGGGCCTGTGCCGCCCGGCGCGCATGATCGCGTCAAAGGCCAGGCCGAGCAGCGGCGCGATGATGAGTAAACCCCAGAAATGGCCCGTCAGCACCATGAGCAATGCGATGAGCAGACCGGTCAGCGTCATCGTCCCGAAGGCGGGCGAGCGGACAGCGAGTAACACGAGCACCGGCCCACCGAGCAGGATTCCGATGAAGAATCCCACGAACATGGCCCACGGTGCGATGACCCCGACGAAG
>NZ_JARKPQ010000157.1 GCF_029975155.1 Propionicimonas sp.
TTAAAGGTTGTGACAGCATAACTAACCGTTGCAACGAACTTGAAAACCCGATAGGGATTGAAACTTCATCTAAATACTAGATACACAAAACCGTACCGAGTAAAGTTGCAACGAACTTGAAAACCCGATAGGGATTGAAACCAATGGATGTATCCGACGACGTCATAAGTATTAACACCGTTGCAACGAACTTGAAAACCCGATAGGGATTGAAACCGATACCAGGGGCTGCTTCAAATAGTGCAGACATAATGTTGCAACGAACTTGAAAACCCGATAGGGATTGAAACTTTTTTGTTTTATCGGATATGTTAGTTATGGAAGTTGGTTGCAACGAACTTGAAAACCCGATAGGGATTGAAACATCTACTCGACGATGACGAAGATTGCCGAAATTCAATGTTGCAACGAACTTGAAAACCCGATAGGGATTGAAACCATGCTATAATAATGTATAGTCATAAAAATGATGTTGAGTTGCAACGAACTTGAAAACCCGATAGGGATTGAAACGTTTATAGAAGAAGAAAAAGGATGATGTCTTTTCCTGTTGCAACGAACTTGAAAACCCGATAGGGATTGAAACTCCCCGAGGCAAAAGAAGAAACGTCAGACGGTTATGTTGCAACGAACTTGAAAACCCGATAGGGATTGAAACCCTTTTATCAAGTAGAACTAGAACCAATCAGTATAAGTTGCAACGAACTTGAAAACCCGATAGGGATTGAAACTGCCTACCATAAGGAAAACCTCGAATTGTATTAAATGTTGCAACGAACTTGAAAACCCGATAGGGATTGAAACATTTTTCGCCATGAAGAAATACTTCAAACTCATGACGTTGCAACGAACTTGAAAACCCGATAGGGATTGAAACTATCTTACAACCTTTGCTTACCCTTCATCGACTATTACGTTGCAACGAACTTGAAAACCCGATAGGGATTGAAACCGAGGCTGCGGTGGAAGCGGGCGATGTGCTAACGAAGGGTTGCAACGAACTTGAAAACCCGATAGGGATTGAAAC
>NZ_JARKPQ010000187.1 GCF_029975155.1 Propionicimonas sp.
CTGATCATCGACGAGATCAACCGCGGCAACTTGGCGAAGATCTTCGGGGAGTTGTACTTCCTTCTCGAGTACCGAAGCCAGAACGTCGACCTGCTGTACGCCACCGACGATGACATCGGGTTCACGCTGCCGGAGAACGTGTTCATTATCGGCACGATGAACACCGCCGACCGGTCGATCGCCTTGGTGGACGCGGCCATGCGGCGCCGGTTCGCGTTCGTGCCGTTGCACCCGTCCGAGCCGCCCACCAGCGGCGTGCTGCGAAGGTGGCTGGCGGCGTCCGAACTCGAGGTGGCGATCGCGGACCTGCTGGAAGAGTTGAACCGGCGGATCGAGGATCCCGACTTCAAGATCGGGCCTTCGTACTTCATGCGGAAGGCCGTGCACGAGCCGGGCGGTCTGGAACGCGCGTGGCGGACCGCGATCCTGCCATTGTTGGAGGAGCACCACTACGGCGACGGCACCGACGTTCGTGCCCGGTACGGGTTGAACGCGATCCGCGCCCGCGTGGCCGGCCGGTCGGCGTCCGACCAAGCGGGGAGTGGTGGTGGCGAACCCGCTGATCCTGCGTGAGGGTGACCCGCCGCGGTTGGTGGAGTTGCGGCGTCCGGTCGCGGACGCGTTGGCCGCGGCGGGGGTCGTCCAGGTCGCGCTGACGGATCGTCCGGGGTGGTGGGAGGTGACTCCGGGCACGCAGATCGGGGTCGTCAGCGTGGCTGGGTTGCAGGTGGTGATCGAGCCGAAGATCGACATCAACCGGTTGGTGTTGCTGATGGGGTACGCGCGGCGGCCGGACTTCTGGCGCGATGACCGGGTGCTCTTGGACGCCGACGCCGACCTGCCCGAGGCGCTGGCGGACGCGTTCGTGCGGTTGGCGAGGCGGGCGGTGGAGCAGGGGCTGCTCAAGGGGTACGTGACCGTCGATGAGACCTTGGCGGTGTTACGCGGCCGGGTGCGGGAGGCGGACCAGTTGCGGCGCCGGTGGGGGCGGAGCATCCCGTTGGAGGTGCGGTTCGACGAGTTCACCGTGGACATTGCCGAGAACCAGGTGCTGTTGGCGGCGGTGGAGCAGTTGTTGCGGACGCCGCGGGTCGGCGTCCGGCACCGGGCGGGCCTGCAGCGGTTGCGCATGCAACTGGCGGACGTGTCCGCGCCGCCCCGGGGAGGGGCGCGGCCGGTGTGGGTGGCGAGCCGGTTGAACGCCCGCTACGTGCCGGCGTTGGAGGTGGCGGAGTTGATCCTGGATGGCCGGTCGTTCGAGCAGCGGGTTGGGGACCTGGTGGTGTCGGGCTACCTGTTCAACATGGCGACGATCTTCGAGGACTTCGTCACGGTTGCCTTGCGGGAGGCGTTCAAGCCGCTCGGCGGGCGTTCGCGGTTGCAGTACCGCACCCACCTGGACGAGGCCGAAGCGGTGCCGGTGCGTCCGGACTTCGTGTGG
>NZ_JARKPQ010000196.1 GCF_029975155.1 Propionicimonas sp.
ATATCCCAGATCATAGGGCCGGTCGTAGATGTGCATTTTGAACTTTCCGGATCACAGGAAACAAAACTGCCCGCTATCGACGATGCCCTTTATGTAAAACGTTCCGACGGACAAAATATTTTCCTGGAAGTACAACATCACATCGGTGAAAATATCGTCCGCACTGTGGCTATGGAAAGTACCGATGGGCTTAGCCGTGGATTGCCGGTAAAAGCATTGGGTCGCCCCATCAGCGTCCCCATAGGAGAACAGGTCAAGGGACGGTTACTTAATGTGATTGGTGCTCCTATCGACGGCTTGTCGGGACTCAGTCGCGAAAACCAGTATCCCATCCATCGTCCGGCTCCTAAATTTGAGGATCTTGTTACTTCAGAAGAGATACTCTTCACAGGGATCAAAGTGATCGATCTGCTACAACCTTACCTGAAAGGGGGAAAGATAGGCCTGTTCGGCGGTGCCGGCGTGGGCAAGACGGTGCTGATCCAGGAGATGATCTACCGGATCGCCCACAACTTCGGTGGCACCTCGGTGTTCGCCGGGGTGGGGGAGCGGACCCGTGAGGGCAACGACCTGATCGCGGAGATGATCGAGGCCGGCGTCATGAAGGACACCGCGCTGGTGTTCGGCCAGATGGACGAGCCGCCGGGCACCCGCCTGCGGGTGGCGCTGTCGGCGCTGACCATGGCCGAGTACTTCCGGGACGTGCAGCAGCAGGACGTGCTGCTGTTCATCGACAACATCTTCCGGTTCACCCAGGCCGGCTCGGAGGTCTCCACCCTGCTGGGACGGATGCCGTCCGCGGTGGGCTACCAGCCGAACCTCGCCGACGAGATGGGCCAGCTGCAGGAGCGGATCACGTCCACCCGCGGCCACTCGATCACCTCGATGCAGGCGATCTACGTGCCCGCGGACGACTACACCGACCCGGCCCCGGCGACCACGTTCGCGCACCTCGACGCCACCACCGAGCTGAGCCGCGAGATCGCGTCCCGCGGCCTCTACCCGGCGGTGGATCCGCTGTCGTCCTCGTCCCGGATCCTCGACCCGCAGTTCATCGGGCAGGAGCACTACGACACCGCGACGCGGGTGAAGCAGATCCTGCAGCGGAACAAGGAGTTGCAGGACATCATCGCGATCCTCGGCGTGGACGAGTTGCCCGAGGAGGACAAGATCATCGTCGCCCGGGCGCGGCGGATCCAGCAGTTCCTCAGTCAGAACACCTACATGGCCGAGAAGTTCACCAACGTGCCGGGCTCGACGGTGCCGCTGGCCGACACGATCGAGAGCTTCCAGATGATCTGCGACGGCGAGGTCGACCACGTGGCCGAGCAGGCGTTCTTCAACGTCGGCGGCATGGACATGGTGATGGCCAACTGGGACCGGATCCAGAAGGAAGGCTGACGTGGCCGGGGTCCTGCGGGTCGAGGTGGTGGCGGCGAGCGGCATCGCCTGGGAGGGCGACGCCCTCAGCATCATCGCCCGCACCACCGAGGGCGATCTCGGCATCCTGCCGAACCACGAGCCGTTCCTCGCGGCGCTGGTGCCGTGCGCGGCCGAGGTGCTGACCGCGGACGGCAACCGCGAGGTGCTGGCCATCGACGGCGGCTTCATCTCGGTGGCCGACAACCGGGTGTCGCTGCTGTCGCAGTTCGCGAAGGTGGCGAGGGAGATCGACCTGAACGCCGCGGAGCACGAGCTGGCGGCCGCGGAGAGGCGGCTCAACGCCGGCGAACTGGACGAGGAGACCCGGCAGCACTTCCTCCGCGCGCAGGCCCAGGTCCGCGCCGCCCACCTGGCCCAGCAGTCGCGGTAGTTCCCGGAAACTGCGCGAATGGACTGGCTGGGCATCACCGAGGTGGTGGCGCTGACGCTGGTCGTCGTGCTGCTGGTACCCGTGGTGATGCTCGGCGCCCGCCGACGCTGGCTGTCGCGGCAGGGCGGCCTGTTCGACTGTTCGCTGAGGTTGTCGACGAAGCGTCCGGGCACCGGCTGGGTGCTCGGCGTGGCCCGGTACTCCGGTGACAACCTGGAGTGGTTCCGGGCGTTTTCCGTCTCGCTCCGGCCGCGGGTGATCTTCCCGCGGTCGCAGTCGAAGGCGGGCGCGCAGCGCGACCCCGACCCGATCGAGTCGGTCCTGCTGTACGACCAGCAGCGGATCCTGCGGATGGAGCTTGCCGACGGCGACTCCTGGGAGTTGGCGATGTCCGTCGCGTCCCTGACCGGCCTGCTCAGCTGGCTGGAGTCCGCGCCCCCGGGCGCCCGCTATCGCTGAACAGAAAGGGGACGGGTCCCTTTCCGTTCAGCGTCCGCTTCTCCCCGGCCGAACGGCGAAGTGAACAGAAAGGGGACGGGTCCCTTTCCGTTCATCGTCCGCACCGCGAACCCGCATCAGGGTCGAGCGATCTCGGCCGGCCCGGGCCTCCGTCCGGACACCTGCAGTCTCCGGACGGACGAGGTGCTCAAGCCGGTGATTCGGGCGATCTGCTCGTAGGGGACGGACCTGGTCCGCAGCTCGCCGACGGCGTCCCGTCGGAGGGCTGGGTCGAGCCGGGCGAACTCGGCGGGTTCGGCGCTGCCGCAGATCCGGCGCAGGAGGCTCGCGACTTCGTCGTCGGTGTGGCGTGGTGGACGACCGATGCGCGCGGGCTCCAGTTGCGGAACATCCACGACGGGGTCGTGGGACGCGGCGCTCAGTGCGTCGGGCGGCACCAGTCTGCGCAGCTGGGCCGCGTCCGCAACCGACAGGCCGCCGTCGAAGAACCGGCAGCTGCTCCACTCGTAGTGCTCGGCGCGGGCAACCATGCCGGCCTTCACCGGGTTGTGCCACACGTAGCGCACCAGGGTGACCAGCTGGGCGTCCGACTCCACCGGCACACTTCTGAACCGGTTCTGGAACACGTAGCCTACCCGTCCGTACTTGCGGTTGAACCAGCCTGCGTACCTGACGCCCAGTCGCTGCATCACTTTGCCGATCGGCTCGTCGCCGGTGCGGAGGACGAGGTGCACGTGGTTCGTCATCAGGCAGTAGGCCAGCACCGTGCAGCCGGAGAGCTCGCGGGTGCGAGCGAGGACGAACAGAAAGCGCTCGCGGTCCTCGTCGTCGAGGAAGATGGCATCGCGATTCACCCCCCGAACCATGACGTGGTAGATGCCAGTTCCGGCCACTTGCCTCGCTCGTCGCGACACGTCCCCTCCTACGTCCAGGCTGTCGAGCCTAGACATCGGTGGCGGGACGGACGAGGACCTTGCGGGAGCCTGTGGATAACCTCCCGAGGAGCAGTGGCCTGTGGAAAACCTGAACGGAAACGGACCCGTCCCCTTTTCGTTCAGGTGAACGGAAACGGACCCGTCCCCTTTTCGTTCACTCGCCGGTGATTCGGGTGCGCTGCTTGCGGGCTCGGGGGTCGGTGACCTCGCGGTCCTTGCCGGGGACCCAGAGCACCTCTCCGGACGCCTGGCCGGCCAGGCGGGCGAGGATGAACAGCAGGTCGGAGAGGCGGTTCAGGTAGTGCAGGGCGAGCGGGTTGACGCCGCCGGGCCGGTCGTCGGTGGCGGGCTCGGTCCCGTAGACCTCCGCGGCTGCCCAGCCGGCTCGCTCGGCACGGCGGACGACGCTGCGCGCCAGGTGCAGGAAGGACGCGGTCTGGGTCCCGCCGGGCAGGATGAACGATCGCAGCGGCGGCAGCGGGTCGCCGAACTCGTCGCACCACGCCTCGAGGCGGTCGATGTAGGGCTGGACGATCCGCAGCGGCTCGTACGGCGGGTTCTCCGCCAACGGGTTGGACAGGTCGGCGCCGCAGTCGAAGAGCTCGTTCTGGATGTGCCGCAGCACCGCCCGCACCTCGTTGGGGAGGTCGGGCTGGGTGGTCACCAGGCCCAGGACGGAGTTCGCCTCGTCCACGTGCCCGTAGGCCTCCACGCGCGGATCGGTCTTCGCGGCCTCCGACATGTCCGAGAGGCGGGTCCTGCCGGCGTCCCCGGTGCGGGTGTAGATGCGGGTGAGGTTGACCATGCCGCCAACCTACCCGGCCCGATGTGGCAGGGTGGTCCGATGACCAAGCCGATCCTGCTGCTCCCGATGCTGGCGTCCGTGGCCCTGCTCGCCGCCTGCACGTCCACGACGCCCGCCGCCCCTGCCACCACCGCGGCCGCACCGGGTGCCACCTGCACCTACGAGGCCACCGCGGACGCCGCCAGCAAGGTCGAGCTCCCGCCCACCTCCGGGGTCCCCAACACGGGGACCCTGGCCCACACCCTGCAGCTCAACGACACGAAGATCGCCCTGACCCTCGACCAGGAGCGGACGCCGTGCACGGTGAACAGCTTCGTGTCCCTCGCCCGCCAGGGCTTCTTCGACGGCACGTCCTGCCACCGCATGGTGGACGGTCCCGGGCTGTTCGTCCTGCAGTGCGGCGATCCGACCGGCACCGGCTCGGGCGGACCCGGCTACCAGTTCGCGGACGAGCTCACCGGCACGGAGACCTACCCGGCCGGCACGCTCGCCATGGCCAACGCCGGACCGGGCACGAACGGCTCGCAGTTCTTCATCGTCTACGCCGACAGTCAGCTGCCGCCCAACTACACCGTCTTCGGTCACACCGATGAGGCGGGCATCAAGACTCTGGTCACCCTCGCGAAGGACGGCCAGGACGGAAGCTACCCCGACGGCAGCGGCAAGCCGAACCATCCCGCGGTGATCACCGCGGTCACGCCCGGCTGAACGCCCTCAGCGCGAGGCGTCCACGGTGTCCGCGAACGCGAGCAGCGCGGCGATCACGGCGTCCGGAGCATCGGCGTGCACCCAGTGGCCGGCGCCGGGCACGACCACCGTGCGAACGGCGGGGAACAGCCGCTTCATCTCCGGCTCGTGCTCGGCGCGCACGTAGGGGGAGTGCTCACCGGCCAGCCAGAGCACCGGCCCCGGGTACGGGGACGCGGTCACCTCGGGCCAGCCGCCGATGGCGTCGAGCGAGTCGCCGAGCATCGTGAGGTTGGGCTGCCAGTGCCAGCCGCCCTTGCGGCGCAGGTTCTGCAACAGGAACAGCCGGACGGCGTCGTCGGGCACCTGGGCGCGCAGCCTCTCGTCCGCCTCCGCCCGGGACCCGAGCGTGGCGAAGTCGAGCGAGCGCATGGCCGCGACCAGCGGGCCGAACGTGTCGACCTGGGCGGAGTGTCCCGGCGCGATGTCGATCACGGCCAGGCCGGAGACCAACTCGGGATGGTTGAGCGCGGTCAGCATCGCGACCTTGCCGCCCATCGAGTGCCCGACCACGATCAGCCGGGCGGCCGAGCCGAGCCGCAGGTCGATCTCGTCCGCCACCGCGGCGGCCATGCCCGGATAGCTGAACTCCGGTGTCCAGGCACTCGTGCCGTGGTCCGGGAGGTCGAACAGGACGCCGGGGTAGCCGGCCTCCGCCAGCGTCTGCGCCACCTGGGTCCAGTTGCGGCCCCGGCCGAAGAGGCCGTGCAGGAATGCGAAGCGCGGCCGCCCGGATCCGACGAGCTCCGTGTGCAGACGGGCCATCAGCGCCGCCGCTGCCAGCAGGTGGTGTGCCAGTGCCGGCGTTCGTCGACCGCGGACGCGGAGCCGATGCTCGCCTCGCGCGGCCAGGCCACCACGTGCGCGGTACCCTCCGCGACGACCTGGCCACAGCCCGGGCAGCTGTAGGTCTTGGTGGCCGAGCCGGCCGGCATGGTCTGCACCATCCAGTCTCCGTCCACCTTCCGCTCCAGCCTGGCGAACGCTCCCGACGACAGGGGCCGGGGCGCACGCAGGTGCTTGGAGGGTCGCTTGGCCATGGTCACAGCCTACGGCGCTTGCGTAGGCTGGCCCGAACCCGGGTGAGGAGGGGCGATGACGGCTCAGGACGTGCAGGAGTACGTGGCCGCGGTGGTCCCGGAGGTCCGGCGCAGGGACGCGGCCGTCCTGGTCGACCTGCTGCGCCGGGTCACCGGGGAGGAGCCGCGCCTGTGGGGATCCATCATCGGCGCCGGCCACTACCACTACCGCTACGACAGCGGACGGGAGGGCGACGGCCCGTCCGCGTCCTTCGCGCCGCGGAAGGCTGTCACGAGCGTCTATCTGCTCGACGGCGTGAGTGCCCATGCCGAACGGCTGGCCAGGCTGGGATCGCACCGCTCGGCCGTCGGCTGTCTCTACCTGACGGACCTGGCCAAGGTCGATCTCGCCGTGCTGGAGGAGATCATCGCTGCGTCCCACCGCACGCTGACGGCGGGCACGTTCGGCAACCGTGCCCGCGATTCCGCGGCGGCCGGGGACTGACCGGAACGGCCCGCGGGGCGTGTAGGTTGTCGGCGTGCGTCTGCTGATTGCCCGTTGCCAGGTCGACTACGCCGGACGGCTCACCGCGCACCTGCCGATGGCCACCCGCCTGATCATGGTGAAGGCGGACGGGTCGGTCTCGGTCCACGCCGACGACCGGGCCTACAAGCCGCTGAACTGGATGAGCGCCCCGTGCACGCTGACCGTCGGGCCGCCGCCGGCCGACGTCGAGGCGGTGACCGCGGCGGAGGAGCCGGCGCTGACCGAGCTCTGGGAGGTTCGCAACGGCGAGGGCGACACGCTGCAGATCGCGATCGGCGAGGTCTTTCACGACAGCAGCCACGAGCTGGGCGTGGATCCCGGGCTGCAGAAGGACGGCGTGGAGGCCCACCTGCAGGCGCTGCTCGCGGAGAACCCGGCCACCTTCGGCGACGGTTGGACGCTGGTGCAACGGGAGTACCTCACCCCGATCGGCCCGGTGGACCTGCTGCTGCGCGACCACACCGGCGGCTACGTGGCGGTGGAGGTGAAGCGCCGGGGCGAGATCGACGGGGTGGAACAGCTCACCCGCTACCTCGCCCTGATGAACGCCGACCCTCTGCTCAGCCCCGTCCGGGGGGTGTTCGCCGCGCAGCTGATCAAGCCGCAGGCGCGAACGCTGGCCGGCACCCGCGGGATCGACTGCGTGCTCGTGGACTACGACGCCCTGCGCGGCCTGGACAATGCTGAGGACCGCCTCTTCTGACTAAGTCGGCGGCGGGGCGGGGGCTCAGGTGCGGTCCAGGTGCGGCTGCAGCACTTCTCGGTAGAGCAGCAGCAGGGCGGCGGTCACCGGGATCGCGAGGATCGCGCCGACCAGGCCGAGCAGGAGGCCGCCGGAGATCGCGGCCAGCATCACCAGGACGGCCGGCAGCTGCACGGAGTGGGAGAAGATCCGGGGCTGGATGAAGTAGGCGTCCACCTGCTGGTAGACGAGGTAGAACACCAGCGTGATCAGGCCGGTGACCGGCGAGAACGAGAACGCGACGATCGACACGATGATCATCGAGATGGTGGTGCCCACCAGCGGCACGAACGCGAACAGGCCCACCACCACGGTGAGGGCGAGCGCGTACTGGCTCAGCCCGACGACGTTGAGGAACAGGAACGACACGCTCATCGCGATCAGCACGACCAGGAAGAGCCCGGACACGTAGCCGCCGACCCGCTTGAACATCTCGTTGGCCAGGTACTTCACCCTGGGCCGCCGGGACGATGGCGCCAGCTGGTAGATCAGCTCCTTGATCGACGGCAGCGTGACCAGGAAGTACAGCGTCAGCACCGTGGTGATGATCACGGAGAAGACCGTGTTCGCCACCACCTGACCGGCACCGACCAGCCCGCCGAACAGACCGCCGATGAGCTCTCCCGAGGTGAGGAAGTCCACGGCCTTGTCGATGACGTGGAACTGCGCGTCGAACGCCGCGATCTGCGGGTTCTGCCTGAGGTTCTCCAGGTATCCCGGCGCGCGCGCCAGCAGGATCGTGACCTGCTCCGACACCAGCGGCACCAGCGCCCAGCCGGCCAGCGCGAGGAGGCCGATCAGGCCGAGCGCGACCATCAGCACCGCCACTCCGCGGCGGACGCTGTGGTGGTGCAGCCAGTCGACGGCCGGGTTCAGGCCGAGGGCGATCGCGAGCGAGAGCAGCACCAGGACCACCACGGTCTTCAGGGACACCACCAGGGTGACGACGCCGTAGGCCGCCATCGCGCCGATCGTGAGGAAGAAGCCGATCTGGATGGGGTTGCGGTCGAGCAACGACACGCGGTGGTCGCGGGTGATGTCCAGTCCGTCGGTGAGGTCCGGGGGAGTGGGCTGGGTCGTCCGGCGCCACTTGCGCAGCCAGGTCCGGGTCGGCGGCGGCGTGGCCGGCGTACGGGCGGACGCCGGCGTCCGCCCGGTCTGCGGTGTACCGGGCGCGGGCTGGGCAGTGGGTTCCGGCTCGCCGCTGGTGGTCACGGGGTGGCGGTTCCGTCCCCGAAGTCCGCCGCGCTGCTGCCGGCGAGGGTGGACAGCTCGCCGAGCTGGGCGACGATGGCCTTGCGGCGCGCGACCAGTCCCTCGATCTCGGCCTCGAGCGCGGCTTTCCGCTTCTCCGCCGCGCGCTCGGCGTCCGCCTTCTGCTGGTTCACGGTGTCCACGGCGGTCGCGAGGATGGCGTCCGCCTTCTGCCTGGCGTCGGTGACGATCTGTTCGGCCTCGGCCTGCGCGGCCTGCCGGCGCTGGTCCCAGGTCAGTGCGTCCGCCTCGAGCCGTTTGGTGTACTCCGCGCTCTGCCGCTTCGCCTTCGTCAGCAGCTGTTCGATCTCGGCGGACGCCGCCTCGTGCGCCGCACGGACCTCCGCGAGCGCCGACTCCTTCTCCGCGACGACCGCGAGCCGCTGCTCGCTGGTCTCCCGCTCGGTGTTGACCAGTGTCGCCTCCGCGCCCAGGCGGGCCTCCTCAGCGATGACCTTGGCCTTGGTCTCGGCGTCGGCGAGCAGCTGGGCGGCCTGCCGCTCGGCGAACTCGCGGACGGCCGCCGCCTCGTCCTTGGCGGCCTGCAGCTCGGTGGCGGTCTGCTCGCTGAGCCGTTGCCGCAACGTGCCGAGCTCGTCCACGGACGACGCATGCGCGGTGTCGAGCGCGAGCCGGGCCTCCGCGGCCGTCTTCTCGGCGTCGGCACGCGCCTGGCCGACGATCTGGTGGGCGCGGCGCTCGGCGGTCGCGACGAGTTCGTCGGCCTGCGACTCCGCGGCCTTGAGCAGGCCGCGGGCGTGCCCGCCGAGCTTGGCGAAGTCGGTGTCCCCGACGCGGGCGGTGGCCTCGGCCAACTGGCGCTGCTGGTGCCGCAACTGGGCCTTGGCCCTGGCCAGCTGGGCCTCGACGTCGCGGACATAGGCGTCGACCGCGCCCTTGTCGTACCCGCGCAGCGTCTGGGGGAAGTTCCCCACCGCGGAAGCGGTCTCGTCGAACAGATCCAACCCGGCCGTCACGTCACTCATCGCACCCACATCCCTTTCGCGTCTGTTTCGATGCTACTGGCCCGGTCCCCCAGGGGAACCGGGCCAGCGCCATTCGAACGACCTCGGTCAGTGCGTGGTCGCCGGCTCCACGAGCTCGAGCAGGATGCCGCCGACGTCCTTCGGGTGGGCGAAGTTGATCCGCGAGCCCCCGGTGCCGATCTTCGGCGCGTCGTAGAGCAGCCGGACGCCGCGCTCGCGCAGGGTCGCCGACACCGCGTCCAGGTCCTTCACCCGGTAGGCGACCTGCTGGATGCCGCCCTTGCCGCCGTTGCGCTCGATCCACTTCGCGATCGTGCTGTTCTCGTTCAGCGGCGCGAGCAGCTGCACCTGGGCGTTCTCGGGGAGCTGGTCGCCGGTGCCGATCATCGCCTCCTCGACGCCCTGCTCCTCGTTGGTCTCGCGGTGCAGCACCCGCCACCCCAGCACCTCGGTGTGGAACGTGATGGCGTCGTCGAGGTTGTGGACGGCGTAGCCGACATGGTCGATGCAGATGAAGAGATCGTCGTTGCTCATGCGTTCACCCTATTCCTGTTGGTCAGGCCAGAACGGCGTCGACCACCTGTTTGGCCTCGGCCTGGACCTGTGCCAGGTGTGCGGCACCCTTGAGGGATTCGGCGTAGATCTTGTAGACGTTCTCGGTGCCGGACGGACGGGCCGCGAACCATGCCGACGCCGTCGTCACCTTCAGCCCGCCGATCGCCGCCCCGTTGCCGGGGGCGTGGGTGAGCGTGGCCGTGATCGGCTCGCCCGCGAGTTCGGTCGCGGTGACGTCCGAGGCGCTCAGCCGGCCCAGCTTGGCCTTCTGCTCGCGGTTCGCCGGGGCGTCCACCCGCGCGTAGCTGGACGCGCCGTGCCGGGCCTCCAACTCGGCGTACAGCTCGGACGGGCTCTTGCCGGTGACGGCCCGGATCTCGCTGGCCAGCAGCGCCAGCAGGATGCCGTCCTTGTCGGTCGTCCAGGTGGACCCGTCCCTGGCCAGGAACGATGCCCCCGCGGACTCCTCGCCGCCGAAGCCCAGGTCACCGCTCATCAGGCCGGGGACGAACCACTTGAAGCCCACCGGCACCTCGACCAGGGTGCGGCCCAGGTCGGCCGCCACCTTGTCGATCAGCGAGGACGAGACGAGCGTCTTGCCCACCCCGGCGTCGGGACGCCAGTTCGGCCGGTGGCTGAACAGATACTGGATGGCCACCGCGAGATAGGCGTTCGGGTTCATCAGGCCGGCGTCGGGGGTGACGATGCCGTGGCGGTCGGCGTCCGCGTCGTTGCCGGTGGAGATCTGGAAGCGGTCGCGGTTGGCGATCAGGCTGGCCATGGCGTACGGCGAGGAGCAGTCCATCCGGATCTTGCCGTCCCAGTCCAGCGTCATGAACCGCCACGTCGGGTCGACGGCCGGGTTGATCACGGTCAGGTCGATGCCGAGCCGGTCGGCGATGTACTGCCAGTACTGGACGGACGCGCCGCCGAGCGGATCGGCGCCGATGTGCACGCCGGCCGAGGCGATCGCGTCGAGGTCGAGGGCGTTGCGGAGGTCCTCGCAGTAGGCGCCGAGGTAGTCCACCCGGGTCACGTCGGCCGCGGCGCGCTCGTAGGGCGTCCGCTTGATCGAGGCGGGGTCGCGGAGCAGTTCGTTCGCCCGGGAGGCGATCCAGCCGGTGGCGTCGGTGTCGGCCGGGCCGCCGTGCGGGGGGTTGTACTTGAAGCCGCCGTCGCGGGGCGGGTTGTGCGACGGGGTGACGACGATGCCGTCCGCGCGCGGGCCGTCGAGGTTCCGGTTGTGCACGATGATCGCCCGGGACACCGACGGGGTGGGAGTGAAGTCCTCGTCCCGCTCGGCACGGATCGTCACGCCCCGGGCGTGCAGCACCTCGATGGCGGTGCGCCACGCGGGCCCGGAGAGGGCGTGGGTGTCCTTGCCGATGTAGAGCGGGCCGGTGATGCCCTGACCGGCGCGATACTCCACGATCGCCTGCGTGGTCGCGGCGATGTGGGCGTCGTTGAAGGCGACGTCGAGGCTGGACCCGCGGTGCCCCGACGTGCCGAACACCACCTGCTGGTCAGGGTCGTCCGGGTCGGGCACGAGGTCGTAGTACGCCCCGATCAGGGCATCGACGTCGATGAGGTCTTCGGGCAGGGCCACCTGGCCGGCGCGTTCGTGAGCCATGACGCCATCTTGCCCGCTGGGTGGGCTCGAGGGGGAGAGGGTGACGACATTCGCGGGTCTTCGGCGGCGGCTGGCAGAATGCATGTCCGTGACACCAGCAGGATTCAATCCGTCCAGAGCCATGGATCTCTCCGCCATCGTCGCGGCTGCGAAGGCACCGCCGCCCCCGCCGGGGGCCAGCTACGTCGCGGACGTCGACCAGGCGTCGCTGGAGACGGTCCTCGGGCTGTCGATGAAGTACCCGGTGGTCCTGGAGCTGAACTCGCCGCGGGCGAACGCCGCGGAGTTCTCCGACGACATGGTGGCGCTCGCGAACGAGGCCGGTGGGGCGTACCTGCTCGCCCGGGTGGACGTGGACGCCAACCCGCAGGTCGCGGCGGCGTTCGGCGTCCAGGCCGTGCCCGCCGTCCTCGGCGTGGTCGGGGGACAGCTGGCCCCGCTGTGGCAGGGCACGAAGCCGAAGGAGGAGGCGAAGGCCTACGTCGCGCAGTTGCTCCAGGCCGCCGCCGCGAACGGAATCGTCGGTCGCGCGGACCCGGTGAGCATCGACGCCGAGGCTGGTCCGGATCCCCGCTTCGCCGCTGCGGACGAGGCTCTGGGCGCCGGTGACTTCGAACGCGCCGTCGCCGAGTTCGACAAGGTGCTGGCCGCGACCCCCAACGATCCGGAGGCCAAGGCCGGACGGGCCCAGGCGGCGCTGCTGGCCAGGGTCGCCACCGCCGACCCGGCCGATGTGCTCGCGAAGGCCGCGGCAGCGCCGACCGACGTGGGCGCCCAGCTCGCCGCGGCCGATGCCGAACTCATGGGCGGCGCGACGCAGCAGGCCTTCAACCGGCTGATCGAGCTGATCCGCAACACCAGCGGAGCCGAACGGGAGTCCGTCCGGGTGCGGTTGCTGGAGCTGTTCGAGACCGTCGGCGCGTCCGACCCGGCGGTGCTCAAGGCTCGGCGCGACCTGATGAGCGCCCTGTTCTGAGCACCCCTCGCCCACCGAACGCCTCCGTTACGGTCAAACGCTCCACCCGGCGCGGTGGCGTTTGACCGGAACGGAGGCGTTCGGCGAAAGGGGGGTACCGTTGATCGATGACCACGGTGAGCGTGCAGCGGGTGTACGACCCGCCGGAAGGCGATGGTTTTCGCGTCCTGGTGGACCGGTTGTGGCCGCGGGGTGTGACGAAGGAAGCGGCGGCGATCGACCTGTGGGCGAAGGTGCTCACCCCGAGTGACGAGCTGCGCCGGTGGTACCACGGCCACCGCGACGGCGAGGGAGAGTTCGCCGAGCGCTACCGCACCGAACTGGACGCGGCCGACACGACGGCGGTGCTTGAGGATCTGGCGGCCCACGACGAGGTCGTGCTGGTGACCGCGGTCCGCGAGCTTGAGCACAGCCACGTCCTGGTGTTGCGGGAGTGGCTCTCCGAGCGGGGCGTGGGCGCCTAGGAGGGTGCTGAGCAATGCTGTTCCAACGGCCGGGACGACCTCCGTTGTGAACCGAGTTCGGTACGAAACGGAGGTCCGGGGCAACGGGCTGGGGCGGCTCAGCTGATCCGGGTGCCGGCTTCGAGGTAGAAGGTGCGGCCCTCGGCGCGGGCGTCCAGGGCGGCGAGCAGGCGGCCGCGGGCGAAAGGGGCCATTCGCTCGGCAGCGGCGGCCGGCTCCAGCCAGTGGACGGCGCGGATCTCCTTCAGGTCGGGACGGAGCAGCGGCACCGACCGCGCGGCCATCTCGCGGCCGTCGAAGATCAGCTCCACCGCGTCCTCCCAGCCGAGGTAGGGCGCGAGCCAGTCGGCCACCAGCAGGCGGCCGACGCTGACGGTGTGGTTGAGCTCCTCCTGCACCTCCCGGATCAGGCCGGCGCGCGGGCTCTCGCCGACCTCGAGGATGCCGCCGGGCAGCTCGAAGTCCGGCTTGAAGGTGGTCTCCAGGATGCACACCCGGCCGGCCTCGTCGGTGGCAGCAGGTGGCTGATCACCCGCTTGCGGCTGGTCACCGTGTTCATCACGGCGGTGAACCCCTCGCGGCCGCCCACCACGTCGTCGCGCAGCACCGCGTAGCGAGCCACGTCCAGCGGGCCGTCCGGCCCGGTCGCAGCCTGGCGGGACACCCCCTCCAGCCGGAAGCCGGCCCGGTGCAGCGCCCGCCGCCGGGGCCGGTCGGACGTGCACACCGCCACCTCCAGCCGGCGGACGGCCGGATCCTCGAACGCCAGCCGCCGGGTGGTCCCCAGCAGCAGGTCGTACCGCTCCGGCGCGTCGTCGCCGCGGAAGTCGGCGGACGCCACCCCGTCCGCGACCGTGACGGGCAGGCTGTCCCGGATCACTCTCCGGCGTACTCGAAGTAGACCGCGCCCAGCGGCGGCACCACGACGAGGGCGCTGGCCGGCAGCCCGTTCCAGCCTTCGTCGGTCGCCACGACCTGGCCGAGGTTGCCGTGGGCGTCCGAGCCGTCGTAGATGCCGGAGTCGGAGTTGAAGATCTCCTTCCACACCCCCGTCTCGGGCAGGCCGATCCGGTACCGCGTCCACGGCTCGGAGGAGAAGTTCACGATCGCCGCGACGTGCCGTCCGTCGCGATCGGTGCGCACCCACGAGTAGGTGTTGCCGCCGGCGTCGTCGGCGTTGATCCACCGGAAGCCGGCCGGGTCGCTGTCCAGCTGCCACAACGCCGGATGCGAGCTGTAGATGCCGTTCAGGTCCTTGATCATCCGCTGCAGGCCGTGATGGCCCCACAGGTCGCAGACCCACCACTCCAGGCTGTTCGCCTCGTTGAACTCGCTGCGCTGGCCGAACTCACAGCCCATGAACAGCAGCTTCTTGCCGGGGAACGCCCACATGTAGGAGTAGAACGCCCGCAGTGTCGCGAACTGGCGCCAGGTGTCCTGCGGGATCTTGTTGATCATCGACCCCTTGCCGTGCACCACCTCGTCGTGCGAGATCGGCAGGACGAAGTTCTCCGAGTAGGCGTAGACCATCGCGAAAGTCATCTCGTTGTGGTGGTACTGCCGGTGGATCGGCTCCAGCGCCAGGTAGCGCAGCGAGTCGTTCATCCAGCCCATGTTCCACTTGAAGCCGAAGCCCAGCCCACCGTGGTGGACGGGCTTGGTCACCCCACCGAACGACGTGGACTCCTCGGCGATCATCACCACGCCGGGCACCCGCTCGTACAGGTGCTTGTTCACGTAGCGGAGGAAGTCGATGGCCTCCAGGTTCTCGTTGCCGCCGTAGATGTTCGGCACCCACTCGCCGTCCTCGCGCGAGTAGTCCAGGTAGAGCATGGACGCGACCGCGTCCACCCGCAGCGCGTCGATGTGGAACTCGGTCACCCAGTACAGGGCGTTGGAGACCAGGAACGACTTCACCTCGTTGCGGCCGTAGTTGAAGATGTAGGTGCCCCAGTCCTTGTGCTCGCCCTGGCGGGGGTCCTCGTGCTCGTACAGGGCGGTGCCGTCGAAGCGGCCCAGCGCCCACTCGTCCTTCGGGAAGTGGCCGGGGACCCAGTCGAGGATCACCCCGATGCCGGCCTGGTGCAGCCGGTCGACCAGATGGCGGAACTCGTCGGGACGGCCCAGCCGCGACTGGGGCGCGAAGTAGTTGGTGACCTGGTAGCCCCAGGACGGCTCGAACGGGTGCTCGGTGACCGGCATCAGCTCGACGTGGGTGAAGCCCTGCCAGCTGACGTACTCGACCAGCTCGTCGGCCAGTTCGAGGTAGGTCTTGCCCTTGCGCCACGAGCCGAGGTGCACCTCGTAGATGCTCATCGGCTCGGCGTGCGGACGGGACTGCGTGCGCTTGTCCATCCACTCGCCGTCGTCCCAGATGTACTTGCTCGTGTAGACGATCGAGGAGTTGGCCGGCGCCTGCTCGGCGAAGGCGGCCATCGGGTCGACCTTCTCCCGCCAGACCCCGTCCGCACACAGGATGTTGTACTTGTACAGGGCACCGGTGCCGACGCCCTCCACGAACAAAGCCCACACCCCGGAGCCCGGGACCAGCTGCATGGCGTCCCCGGTCCACCAGTTGAAGTCGGCGTTGAGCCGTACCTCGCGGGCGTTGGGTGCCCAGACCGCGAACCTCGTGCCGTGGATCTCGCCGCGCTCGTCGTCGAAGACCGTCACCTCGTGGGCGCCCAGGCGGCGCCAGAGCTCGGTGTCGCCGCCGTTGTGGAAGCCTTCGAGGTCCCAGCCGGTCAGCCCACCGGCGACATCGTGTGCCATCTTCTACTCCTTGTCGGTAGGCGGAGGGTCGAGCGATACCCTCCTGGCCTCATCTTGGACTGCTCGCCACGGGATGTGTGCCCAATTCGGGCGATTGCGTACTTCGTAGACAACTTCGTAAACGGCCTTGTCGAGCTCGTAGGCGCGAAGCAGCTCCGGCTCGGCGTCGTGCTCGCCGCAGTAGCCGTCCAGGAAGGCCTCGCGGGCGGCGGCACACCACTGCCGGGCAACCTGCCCGTCCGGGTCCGGGTGGGCGCTGCGGGCGTAGTCCAGGCTGCGCAGCAGGCCGGCGACGTCGCGCCAGACGGAGTCGAGCTCGCGCCGCTCGGCGAGCGTCTTCAGCGGCTCGCCCTCGAAGTCGATGATCACCCACGGGCTGGCGCCCCCGGGCCGACGGCGGTGCAGCACCTGGCCGAGGTGGAAGTCGCCGTGGACGCGCTGCGTGGCGAGGTCGTAGCCGCGCGCGGCATCGAACAGCAGCTGGGCGGCGTGCCGGTAGCCGTCGAGCTCGTGCACCTGCTCGGCGGCCTCGCCGAAGCGCCGTTCCATGTCCGCCGCGAGCTCGGCCCCCGGACGCGCGGAGGTCCCGAACGCCGTGGCGAGGCGGGCGTGCAGGTCGCGCAGCTCCACCCCCAGCGCCCGGCACTCGCCGGTGATGTCGCGGCCCGCCGCGCAGGCGTCGGTGGCGTACACCCAGCCGTCGGTGACGTCGGTGATCCGCTGGCAGAACAGCAGCAGGTCGTAGCCGCCGGTGGACAGCAGGCCGTACAGGTCGGGCGTGATGCCCGAGCCGCTCAGCGCGCCGAGCACCTCCGCGTCCAGGTTGTGGCCGGGCTCCAGCTTGCGGAACAGCTTCAGCAGCGTGGTCTCGCCCACCATGACCGTGGTGTTGCTCTGCTCGCCGGTGAACAGTCGCATGCCCGCGTCCGGGTCGACCGGGGTGCTGTCCGACCAGCGCATGCCCTCGGGCGGAGCGGTCAGCAGGGAGCGGACGAGCGCCGCCATCGCCGCGGGATCGGTGGGTGCGTCGAGGACGTCCACGTCGCCGAGCCCCGGGAGGCTGGTACTGCCCACCGGCACGCCGCTCGGCGCGGTGCCCGCGGGGACGTAGGCGACGAGCAGCTGGTAGATCTCGGTGCGGCCGTCCGCGTAGGCGAGTTCCGCCAGCTCCGAGCGGACCGCGGGCCAGGTGCCGTCCGCCGTGTACCACGGCAGCGGGGTGATGCCGGTCACCCGCGCGCCCAGGCCCTTGCCGCCGAACCAGCGGGCCTGGCGGAGGTAGCCCTCCCACGCGGACGCCGTGCTCACGTCCGGTCCCTACCCGCGCAGGACGTGCAGGACGTGAGCGGGATTCGCCGGGGTCAGCCGGACGTAGTTGCGCTCACCCCAGGTGAAGGTGGCACCGGTCAGTTCGTCCCGCAGGTCCACGGTCGGGCCGTCGACACCCAGCCAGCCGAGGTCGAGGCGGACGTCGCTCTCCACCCCCTGGTCGGGATCGAGACTGCAGATCACGATGACCGCGTCCTCGCCGTCCCGCTTGGCGTAGGCGATCACCCGGTCGTGCGGGGTCTCGAGGAACTGGATCTGCCGCAACTGCTGCAGCGCCGGGTGGTCGCGCCGCACCTGGTTGAGGCGGCCGAGCAGCAGGTTCAGATTGGGCTGGGCGAAGTAGTCGCGCGGCCGGTACTCGTACTTCTCCGAATTCCGGTACTCCTCGCCGCCGGGCTTCAGCGGCTCGTGCTCGAACAGCTCGAAGCCCGAGTAGACACCCCAGGACGGCGACATCGTCGCCGCCAGCACCGCCCGGATCGAGAAGGCCGCGGGATTGCCCGACTGCAGGAAGAACGGGTTGATGTCCGGGGTGTTGACGAAGAAGTTCGGCCGGTAGAACGCGTCGGTCGCCCGGCTGAGCTCGGTCAGGTACTCCTCGAGCTCCCACTTGGTATTCCGCCAGGTGAAGTAGGTGTAGCTCTGGTGGTACCCGACCTTGCCGAGGGCGTGCATCATCTCGGGCTTGGTGAACGCCTCGGCGAGGAACAGCACGTCCGGGTCGGTCTCGCGGACCTGGCGCATCAGCCACGCCCAGAACTCGACCGGCTTGGTGTGCGGATTGTCCACGCGGAAGATCCGGACGCCGTGGGCCATCCACAGCTTCAGGATGCGCAGCACCTCGCGGTAGATGCCCTCCGGGTCGTTGTCGAAGTTGATCGGGTAGATGTCCTGGTACTTCTTCGGCGGGTTCTCCGCGTAGGCGATGGTGCCGTCCAGGCGGGTGGTGAACCACTCCGGGTGGGAGGTGACCCAGGGGTGGTCGGGCGACGCCTGCAGGGCGAAGTCGAGCGCGATCTCCAGGCCCAACTCCCTGGCCCGGGCGACGAACCGGTCGAACGCGTCCCAGTCGCCGAGGTCGGGGTGGATCGCGTCGTGACCGCCGTCCGGGCCGCCGATCGCCCAGGGTGAGCCGGGATCGCCCGGCGCGGGGATCAGGGTGTTGTTCCTGCCCTTGCGGAACGCGGTGCCGATCGGATGGATCGGCGGCAGGTAGACCACGTCGAAACCCATCGCGGCGACCTCGGCCAGCCGGTCCAGGGAGGTGTCGAAGGTGCCGGACGTCCATTTCTTGGTGGCGGCGTCGTAGGTTGCGCCCTGGGAGCGGGGGAAGAACTCGTACCAGCTGGAGAACAGGGCCTTCTGCCGGTCGACGAACAGCGGGAAGTCGGCGGTGGGGGTGAGGAGCTCGCGGGGGCCGTACTGCTCCATCGCGCGGGAGATGCCCTTGGCGGTGGCGACCTCGATCAGGTCGCCGGCGGGACGCTCGGGGATGAGCAGCATCGCCGTGGCCTTCAGGATGGACGCCTGCACGGGGTCGCCGGCCTGTTCCGCGAGCGCGGCCGTGCGCTCCAGCAGATCCCGGCCCTCCAGGCAGACCAGCTCGATGTCGACGCCGGCCGGCAGCTTGGCCTCGGCGTTGTGCAGCCAGGTGCCCCACGGATCGGACCAGCCCTCGACGCGGAACGTCCAGGCGCCTTCCACGTCCGGCCGCACCCAGGCTTCCCACGGGTCGAGGCCACGCGGCTCCAGTGGGGTCATGTCGACCCGCTGCTCGCGCCCGTCCGGCGCGGTGAGGATGACCGAGGCGTTCACGGAGTCGTGCCCCTCACGGAACACCTTCGCCCGGATCGGGATCAGCTCACCGACCACGGCCTTCGCGGGGTATGCGCCGCCCTCGATCACCGGGCTGACCCCGCTCACCGGGATGCGGCCGAAGCCACGAGGAAGCGTGACCGTCGGGCTGAGGTCGAGTTTCGCGGGCTGCTCGGGCTCCTTGGCCGGTGGCGTCGGCTGCGGCGAGGCAGTGGCCACCGGGGCGGACGGCCGCTGCTGGCGCTTGCGGGACGGGTTCGAGGATGCGCTCACAGGGCCAACCTAGCGGCTGGCTCCCGGCAAGGGGAGGGATTGCGTCCGCGGCTCTCGGGGGACGGTTCCCGACTCGGTCCGGAGAGCTCTCCGGGGACGGATCGCCACTCGGCACGCCTCGCCCGCCTGCCCGAGGGGAGCCTTCAGTCGAGTCGGCGGAGCAAGGAACCCTCCCCGGTCGCCCTCTTCGGGTGAACGGAAAGGGACCCGTCCCCTTTCTGTTCGGGGCGACGGCCGAGGGTGAACGGAAAGGGGACGGGTCCCTTTCCGTTCGGGTAGGGGACCGCCCCTGTGGTCAGGCGGGTTCGCTCGGCGAGAGGGGCGACAGCGGCGAGACCGTCACCAGCTGGGCGCCGATCCGCACCTCCGCTCCCAGCACGGCGACCGTGCGCCCGGGAAGGGTGATCGTGGAACCGGGGGCGAGTCGCTTGCGGGGCAACTCGTTCGGCAGGCCGGTATGGGCCATGACCCGGTAGCCCCGCGCCCACGGCGCGCCCGGGAGGGACAGTTCGATCGGGTCCCAGCCGGCGTGGAACCAGACCAGGAAGCCCTCGGCGCGGTCCGAGAGGTACATGCCCAGCGTCCGGCGTCCGGGATCGTGCCACTGGTCGGTGGTCATCTCGGTGCCCGACTCGGTGAACCAGGCCACCGGTGAGCGGCCGAGGCCGTGGCCGGCCGCGTCCGTGACCTCACCGTGGTAGCGCCAGCGGTCGGGCCGCAGCAGGCGGTGTTCGGCCCGCAGCTTCAGCAGCGTCCTGGTGAGTTCCTCCTGGTCCGCCCAGTCCTCCCGGGTCAGCCAGTTCACCCACGAGACCGGCGAGTCCTGGCAGTAGGCGTTGTTGTTGCCGCCCTGCGTGCGGCCCAGTTCGTCGCCGGCCAGGATCATCGGGACGCCCGCGCTGAGCAGCAGGGTGGCCATCAGGTTCCGTGCCGTGCGCTGGCGGGACGCGACGATCCGGGGATCGTCGGTCTCGCCCTCGTAGCCGTGGTTCCAGGAGCGGTTGTCGTCCGCACCGTCCCGGTTGCGCTCGGCGTTGGCCTCGTTGTGCTTGAGGTCGTAGGTGACGATGTCCCGCATCGTGAAACCGTCGTGGGCGGTGACGAAGTTCACCGACGCGGTCACCGGGCGTCCGCCGTGGTCGAAGATGTCGGACGAGCCGGACAGCCGGGTGGCCAGCTCCTGGACGCCGCCGATCGCGCCGCGCCAGAAGTCGCGGGTGAAGCCGCGGAACCGGTCGTTCCACTCCGACCAGTCCGGACCCCACCGGCCCACCTGGTAGCCGTAGGGACCGAGGTCCCACGGCTCGGAGATCATCACCTTGTCGGCGAGCACCGGATCGGCGGCGACCAGCTGCTTGAACAGGTGGTTCTGGTCGACGTGATGCGCGGCGTCCCGGATCAGGGTGGTCTGGAGGTCGAAGCGGAACCCGTCCACGCCCATGTCGCTCGCCCAGTACCGCAGTGAGTCGAGCACGAGCTTGAGCACGCCGGCGTTGGAGGTGTCGACGGCGTTGCCGCAGCCGGTGACGTCGTAGTCGTTGCGGTGGTCGTCGGTCAGCCGGTAGTAGGCGCCGTGGTCGATGCCGCGGAAGCTCAGGGTCGGGCCGTCGTGGCCACCCTCGCCGGTGTGGTTGTAGACCACGTCCAGGATGACGGCGATGCCGCGGGCGTGCAGGGCGGACACCATCTGCTTGAACTCGGCCACCTGCCCTCCCAGCGTCCCCGACGTCGAGGACGAGTAGGCGGCGTGGGGTGCGAAGAAGCCCAGGGTGTTGTAGCCCCAGTAGTTGGTCAGGCCGCGGCCCACCACGAACGGCTCGGAGATGAAGTGGTGGAGCGGCAGGAACTCGACGGCGTTGACGCCCAGCTCGACGAGGTGGTCGATCACCGCCGGATAGGCCATGCCGGCGTAGGTGCCGCGCAGGTGCTCGGGGACGGACGGGTGCTGGCGGGTGTAGCCCTTCAGGTGCGTCTCGTAGATCACCAGTTCCGGCAGCGGGATCGGCCGGGGCAGCGGCGTCGGTGGCGGGGAGTCGTCCACCACGACGCTCAGCGGCACGGCGGCGAAGGAGTCGGTGAGGTCAGGCAGGAAGTTCGACTCGGTGGTGTGGTCGGTGATCGGACCGGAGTAGTCGACGCCACCGGTGATCGCCCGCGCGTACGGGTCGAGCAGCAGTTTTGCGGGGTTGAACCGCTCGCCGGTCTCCGGGGACCAGTTGCCGTGGACGCGGTACCCGTAGCGCTGGCCGGCACCGATCCCGGGCACGTGGAGCTCCCAGACGCCGTCGCCGACCTCGACGAGGTCATGGTTGGTCTGCCGGCGTTGTTCGTCGACCAACGCCAGCTCCACGCGGGTGGCGCGCGGAGCCCACAGGGCAAAGGTCGTACCGCCCTCGTGGACGTGGGCCCCCAGCCTCGCGTCCTCCAGGACGGCCCCCTCCGGCTGTCCGACCAACGCTGTCATCGCAGTCAAGCTCTTCCTCCCAGGAATGACGTGGACCAGTGTGACCTAACCTTCAAGCAGTTGCCGCGAGCGACCCTCCCAAAGGGGGAATCGTTTCACCAACACTCATGAGAGGCGAACGGATGGTCAGTCGTACGTATGTCGACCACGCAGCTTCGTCTCCGATCGTTCCCGAGGCCGCCGCGGCGATGGCTGAACTGCTGGGCCGGCCCGGCAATCCCAGCTCGCTGCACGGCGCCGGCCGGGCAGCGCGGAGGGTGCTCGAGGAGGCGCGGGAGTCGCTCGCCGCCGATCTCGGCGCGCGTCCCGGGGAGGTGGTGTTCACCTCCGGTGGGACGGAGGCGAACAACCTCGCGCTGCTGGGCCTGCGCTCCGCGGGGCGGCCACGGCTGGCGGTGTCGGCGGTCGAGCATCCCTCCGTGGCGGCGGTGAAGGGCCGGCTGGACGAGGTCGTGGAGCTGCCGGTGCTGCCGTCCGGCCACCTCGACCTCGACGCGGCGTCCCGGCTGGTGGACGCGAGGACCGGCCTGGTCTCGGTGATGTGGGTGAACAACGAGACCGGGGCCGTCCAGCCGGTCGCGGCGGTGGTGGAGCTGGCTCATCGGGCCGGCGCGCTGGCCCACAGCGACGCCGTGCAGGCGTTCGGGCACCTCGAGGTCGACGTCGGTGTCGCCGGTCCGGACCTGCTCAGCGTGTCGGCGCACAAGCTCGGCGGCCCCGTCGGCATCGGGGCCCTGGTGGTCCGTCGGGGGGTGACGCTGGCGCCGGTGGGGTTCGGCGGTGGTCAGGAGGCACGGCTGCGCTCCGGCACCGTCCCGGTGGCGCTGGCCGCCGGCTTCGCGGCGGCGAGCCGGGTGGCGGCGGCCCGCCGCGAGCACGAGGCAGAGCGCCTGGCCGCGCTGCGGGACCGCCTGATCGCCGGCGCGCTGGCCGCCGTCCCCGGGACCAGGAGTAACACGGTCGAACCGTGCAGCCCGGCGATCGTGAACCTGACCTTCGCCGGCGTCCGGGCCGATGACGTGCTGCTGCTGCTGGACGCCGCGGGCTTCGACGCGTCCACCGGTTCGGCGTGCACGGCGGGGGTACACCAGCCCAGCGAGGTGCTGCTGGCCATGGGCCGGTCGACGGCGGACGCCGCGGCGAGCCTGCGATTCTCCTTCGGCCCCGACACGACCACGGACCAGGTCGACCCGCTGCTGGCCGTGCTGCCCGGTGTGGTCGAGCGGGCGAGGTCCGCGTCCTGAGCAGGACGTGTCCTGACCGCTGTTCGGTGGCTGGCGCCGGGGTTGGGCGACGCACCCGGTTCTGCCGCGCCATCGAGGTCCTGGTCAACCCCGTGCTACGGGAGCGTCGTTGTGGGGCGGTGGCAGTGACCTCATGACGACGCTGGCGTAGCCCGCGCTTTGGCTGCGGGTGTGGACCGTCGTCAGAACGACGTTTGCCTAGCACCGAGTTACTGGTCGACGTGTCGTGATCTCGGGATCCGAGGCCAGATTCGTCAGCGAGTGGCGTGGTCAGCCGTAGGTTGTCCGAGGCTCAGTTCGGGGTGACGCTGGATGGCAGCAACCAGAGCTTCCAGAGAGCGCCGGCCGTCATGGCCGAGGCGAGCAATGCCGAGCGCCAGACGATGCCCAACAGGGGGCCGGTGAGTTCGTCGTCCCATGGAAGCCAGGTATCGACCTCCGTCGTGACGAAGACCGCCAGCACCCAGCTGCCGAGCACGAGGCAGGCCAGCATGACAGCGACTCTCAACAAGACCTTCTTCGCCATCAGCGTCCTTTCACGGTGTCACGGGCGATTGATTCCAAAGAGATTCTCCGATTCTCGCACAGCCACCGGCATGACGTGCAAGTATGTCGATGCCACCCCAATCAGAGGAGTTCAACATGAAGAGAACCTTGCTGGCCACCATCGGCACGCTGATGATGGCCCTGAGCCTTGTCAATGCCGATGTTGCCCATGCCGCCGTGAATGACGTTGTCATCAAGCATATCAAGGGCAGCAGCAGCGACCGCCCGTTGTTGCTGATCTGCGAGAATTGGGCTGGATCCAACTGTGCCGAGGGTACGCGCAAAGGGTGTCTTTGAGGTCGGGGAGAACTCCAAGACGAAGTACAAATGGATCGACACGGACGGTGTGTACGCGCCCGGCGGCTGCGTGCTCACGATCAAGGGCATCACTCAGGCCGAGTATTCGGGAGGGACATGGGGCAAGTGGATCAAGGTGTCCGGGACCCCGCAAGCTCCGAACGGAACGAACTATTCGGCGTTCACTACCTGCTAGCCAGGAGCGGCCCAGAAGGTGAGCGGGCTTGCCATGGGCGATGACCTTGAGGGAAGCTGATTTCGCCTAACGACGGCTGACAGTTAGCTCACCAGAGATTTACTGCTTCCTATTGCGCAATGATGTGGAACAGTGCAGACAGTTCCACACGGCGTGTCAGAGTGCAGGCGGCCTGCGGGCCGCAAGACGGGGCTGGAGCGTTACACAGGTGGCCGCTCCAGCCCCGTTGTCTGCGTATCCGGTCAGCGGCGACGGTCATGCTGGGGCCTTGCGACGTACACTCTCGGGGTCTTGAGGAGGGCGGATGCGCGTACTGGCTGCCATGTCCGGCGGGGTGGACTCCGCCGTCGCCGCGGCGCGCCTCGTGGACGCCGGGCACGAGGTCGTCGGCGTCCACCTCGCTCTGTCGAAGAACCCCGAGACGTACCGCAGCGGTGCGCGCGGCTGCTGTTCGCTGGAGGACTCCCACGACGCGCGCAGGGCAGCGGACGTGCTCGGCATCCCGTTCTACGTCTGGGACTTCGCCGAGCGCTTCGCCGAGGACGTCGTGGCCGACTTCGTCAGCGAGTACGCGGCCGGACGCACCCCCAACCCGTGCCTGCGCTGCAACGAGAAGATCAAGTTCGCGGCCGTGCTGGAGCGCGGCAGGGCACTGGGCTTCGACGCCGTCGCCACCGGGCACTACGCCCGGCTGGAGCGCGACGGCGAGCGGGTCTCGCTGTACCGGTCCGCCGAGCCGGCGAAGGACCAGTCCTACGTGCTCGGCGTGCTGGACGCCGACCAGCTGCGCCACTCGCTGTTCCCGCTCGGCGCGGACACCGCCAAGGCCGAAGTGCGGGCCGAGGCGGCTGCCCGCGGCCTGTTCCTGGCGAAGAAGCCCGACAGCCACGACATCTGCTTCATCCCCACCGGCGACACCGCCGGGTTCCTGCACTCCCGGCTGGGCCGCCGCGAGGGCGACATCGTGGACGAGTCCGGCGAGGTGGTCGGCGCCCATGCCGGCGCGCACCAGTTCACGGTCGGGCAGCGGCACGGGCTGCATCTCTCGGTGCCCGCGGCGGACGGGCGTCCCCGCTACGTGCTGCGTGTCGATCCAGTGCACAACGCGGTCACGGTCGGGCCGAAGTCGTCGCTGGCCGTCCGGACGATCGAGGCCATCCGGCCGACCTGGACGGAGGGGAAGATCGAGGGCTCCTGGCGCGGCCTCGTCCAGGTACGCGCCCACGGTGAGGCCATGCCCGCGACGATCAGCGCCGCCGGTTCCGGCGTCCGGATCGAGCTCGACGAGCGGGCCTACGGCATCGCCCCTGGCCAGGCGGCCGTCCACTACGACGGCGATCGTGTCGTCGGCAGCGCCACGATCGCTCGCGCGGAGGCGTGATGGTCGGCTTCACCGGCCTGGGTTCGCTGCCGGGGACGGACTACGGCGCAGCGCTGCGGATGACCTTCGACAAGGTGCCCGGCCTCCCGTACCTGCCGGAGCTGCCCGCCCGGGGGCCGTGGGCGGCGATGATCGGGCGCGGCCTCGGCCTGCCGTCCGGGCTGCCGGCGGAACTGGCCGCGGGGGAGTGGCGGCTCGCCGACGCCCCCGGCGTGGACCAGCGCCGGGCGCGGGCGACCTGGCGCGACGACCTCGACCGGCTCGAGGAGGCCGCGGACGGGTACACCGGGCCGTTCAAGCTGGCCGTCGCCGGACCGTGGACGCTCGCCGCATCCCTCGGCGTCGCCCACGCCGGACGCGTGCTCGCCGACCCGGGTGCCCGGCGCGACCTCGCGCAGTCCCTGGCGGACGGCGTGGGCGAGTTGCTGGCCGATGTGACCCGGCGGCTGCCCGGGCTGGACCTGGTGCTGCAGGTGGACGAGCCGTCCCTGCCCGCGGTCGCCGCCGGCGCCGTGCCGACGCCCGGCGGGTTCTTCCGGCACCGCGCGGTGGACCTGCCGGAGCTGTGCCGATCGCTGCGCTGGATCACGGCCGAGCCGGCCCGCCGCGGCCTGCCGGTGGCCACCGTGCTGCACAGCTGCGCACCCTGGGACGGCGGCTGGCCGGTCGCCGCGCTGCTGGACGGCGACGCGACCTCGGCGGGCTTCGGAGCCCTGTCGCTGGATCTCGACCAGCTGGGCTCCACGGACTGGGAGCCGCTGGCCGCCGCGGCCGATGCCGGCGCCGGGCTGCACCTCGGCTGCCTGCCCACGGCTGGCACACCGCGTCCCCTGGGCGTGGATGCCGTGCGCCGCCGGGCGCTGGTGGCCGTGGAGCGGATCGGCCCGCGTCCGGAACAGCTCGTGCTCACCCCGGCGTGCGGTCTGGCGGGCTGGACGACGACCGAGGTGAGCCGCGGTTTCGACGTGCTGGCCACGGTCGCCGAACAGGTGGCCGCCGAGCTGGGCTGACGTGAATTTCCGGTCGTCGTGAATACTGGCGGGGTGGCACGCGACGGAGCGCAGGGCTGGCGATGGCTCGGCTGGCTGATTCTGCCCGCGGCCTCGCTCGTGCCGGAGTTCGCCGGGGGCGAAGCGGGCCCGGTACGGCTGGCGGCAACGCTGACCCTGCTTCTCGCCACCGCCCTGCTGTCCTATCTCGTGCTCCATGCCGTGCGCGAAGGGCGACGAGGACACCGCTTCCTGCTGCTGTGGGCGAGCGCCGGGGCTGCCGCGCTCCTGGTCGCGGGCGTGATCGAGTTCGGTGGGCTGTGGGGCGCCGCGGGGCCGGTCAGCGGCCGCGCGAGCGTCTCCGCAGTGGCAGCGACCGTGGCGGTCGCCGCCCGGTGGACGCTGACCTCCGGCCTGGTCGCAGCCGCCGTCACCGCCTGGCTGGCGCCGTGGCAGCCGCAGGCGACGGCCGGGGCGCCCCGGTACCTCCGGATCGGCGTCGCGGCGACGCTCCTGCTGGCGACGATCTGGTCGGCGGGGAACCTTGCCCGCGCCACCGCGATGGCCGGCGTGAGCGACAAGCCTGCGCCGGCGGTCCAGGCGCCCACCGCGCCGGCGTCCGTCCCGTCCGCTGATCCGTCCGACCCGCCGTTGCCGCGGAACGCCAGGCCTGACCGGGCCTTCGCGGGACGGTGCGCGGAGTCGGCGGTCCGGGTCACCTATCAGGGCATGGACGCGGCGGCGGGCGGACGGTACGCGCTGATCGCCGCGGTGAACGAGGGCGCGGAGCCCTGCGTCCTCAAGGGTTTTCCCGATGTCGCCTTCGCCGACCTGCTCGGGAACAACGTGCGGGTGAAGCTCAGTCGTGGCGGGAGCTCGAACGGCCAGAAGCCGGCGCCGAAGCCCGTCCGCCTGCAGCCGGGTGGCGTGGCGCACGCGGAACTGAGCTGGCGGGCGGACGCCGGCGCGTACGACCGTGAGGTGAACACGATCCTGATCGCCGGTTGGGCCGGAGCGGAGCGGACGGGCTACGGCGGCAACTTCCAGGTGAAGAACGGCACCGCCGTCCAGGTGTCGCCCTGGCTCGCCGGCGAGGTCTGACGTGACCACGGGCGCGGAGCAGCTCTCCTCTGACGCGGTGATCGCGTTCCGCCTCGGTGCCCACCACCTCGCCGAGCGGCTGCCCGGGTCGGGACTGCTCGAAGCCGCCGGCCGCTGCGCGGTCCAGGACAGCCCGCGCGGGTCGGCGCTGCTCGCCCTGCACGCCAGGGTCCGGGGTGTCACCGCGGACGGGCTGGAGTCGGCACTCGCGGACAGGAGCCTGCTGCAGACCTGGAGCCTGCGCGGCGCACCGTTCTGCTTCCCGACAGCGGACGCGCCGGTGTACACGACGGGCGTGCTGCCTCCCACGGAGGAGGCCGGGCGGCATCTCCTGCCCGGCGTCGCACCTGCGCTCGACCGGCTGGAGCTCAGCCTGGGCGAAGCCGTCGAACTGACCGGTGCGGAGCTCGAGGGCGTGCTGTCCGGGCACCGGCTCGCGATCGGCCCGCTGGGTGCCGAGCTCGCCGCACGGATCGCCGACCGGCTGCCGAAGGAGCAGCGCGCCACCTGGCAGCAGGAAGGCCCCTACGCGAAGGGACAGCCGCTGGGGGAGGGCGTGGTGCACTTCTGCCTGCGCATCCTGGCGCTGCGGGGGATGGTCTGCTTCGCGCCGCGCGCGGGGAACAAGGCGCCGTTCGTGCTGGTCGGGGAGTGGCTTGGCGGGCCCGTCCCGGAGGTCGATCCGGACGTGACGCGCGCCGAGGTGCTCCGCCGCTACCTGCGCTGCTACGGGCCGTCCACTCGGGGGCAGTTCGCCGCGTGGCTGGGCGTCCGCACGGGCGACACCGGGCCGTGGTGGAGCCTGGTCGAGGACGAGCTGACCCGGGTCGACTTCCGCGGCACGTCGTGGATCCTCACCGCCGACCTGGCTGCGCTGCGTTCCTCGGAGCTGCCGCAGGGGGTTCGGCTGTTGCCGCCGCGCGACCCCTACACCCAGCTGCGGGACCGGGACACGATCGTCGCCGCGCCCCACCATCGCGACGTGTGGAAGCCGGTCGGCGAACCCGGCACCGTACTCGTGGACGGCCGGATCGTGGGGACCTGGCGACCGCGCAAGAGCGGACGGAGGCTGGACCTCGCCGTGACGGCCTTCGGGCCACTGTCGGACCGGGACCAGGACCGGCTGGCGGACGAGGCCGCGCAACTCGGGCCGCTCCGCGGTGCGGCGTCGGTCGAGGTCCGGTTCGACGGTTCCTGAGCCTGAGCCACCGAGACAGCCTGGTCCACCGAAACCGTTCGTCCTGGTCCACCGAAACCGTTCGTCCTGATCCACCGAAAACCGTTCGTCGAGCTTGTCGAGACGCGCTCGATCGATGGATCCAGACCTGAGCCCCGGAGCTACCGCACGACCTCGAAGCGCGCTGCGATGAACTCGCCGCTGGGCATGGTCTCCAGGCGGCGCAGTTCGGCGTGCCGGGGCAGCAGCGGCTTGCCGGACCCCAGCGTCACGGGGGCGATACTGACGATGACCTCGTCGAGCAGGCCGTGGTCGAGGAACTGGCCGGCCAGATCGCCGCCACCGACCACCCAGAGGTCGCGTCCGCGCGCTGCGGCCGTCATCTCGGCGTGCACGTCCGGCACCGGGGCCGCAGTGGGGCGGAGATCGGCGCCCGGCCACGGCGGCAGCTCGTGGTGGGTGAACACCCAGCTCGGCAACTCGTAGGGCCAGGCGGCGGTCTCCTCGCCGTCCGGGCCATGGCTGTAGCGGTGGACCCACTCGTAGGTGTGGGCGCCCATGCAGAGTGCGCCGACGCCGGCGATGAACGCCTCGTAGCCCAGTGGGCCGGCATCGCCGCCCTCTCTGGACAGCAGCCAGTCGAGCGAGTGGTCCTCGGTGGCGATGAACCCGTCGAGGGTGGTCGCGGTGTAGTAGATCGTGCGCGCCATCCGTCCAGTCAACCCGAGTGGCGCGCCCGACTGTCAAGCCTCCGGCTCGCCCGCGCACCACAGACGCCCCCGAGGTTCACAGGCGCCCCCGTAATTTCAGGGGCGGCTGTGAACATCGGGGGCGTCTGTGGGAGGGGGCGGCCGGTGCCGCTGCTCGTCAAGGCTCAGCTGTTTCGCCGGCTACGCGGCGGAAAGCAGCTTCGTCTAGATTGCCGCCATGACCGACGACGCCGACCGGGCCCGGCACGCCGAGCTGAGCGACCTGATCACCGACCATCGCTGGCGCTACTACGTGCTCGACGCCCCCGTGGTGGCGGACGCGGAGTTCGACGCGCTGATGCGCGAGCTGACCGACCTGGAGGACGCGCACCCCGAGCTGCGGACGCCGGACAGCCCGACCCAGCAGGTCGGCGGCGCCCCGAGCGCCACGTTCTCGCCCGTCACGCACCTGGTGCCGCTGATGAGCCTGGACAACGTGTTCTCCCTCGACGATCTCGACAAGTGGCTGGCCAGGGCCGGGTCGCTCGCCGGGGAGGACGTGGCCGGGTCCGGCTACCTCTGTGAGCTGAAGATCGACGGGCTCGCGCTCGACCTCGTCTACCGCAACGGGCGCCTGGTGAGCGCCGCCACCCGCGGCGACGGCACCGTCGGCGAGGACGTGACCGCCAACGTCCGCACGATCGAGGCGATCCCCAGTCAGCTGGCCGGCACCGACATCCCCGAGGTGGTCGAGGTGCGCGGCGAGGTGTTCATGCGCGTGGAGGACTTCGCCACCCTGAACGAGGGCCTCGTCGCGGCCGGAAAGGCGCCGTTCGCCAACCCGCGCAACTCCGCGGCCGGTTCGCTGCGGCAGAAGGATCCGAAGGTCACGGCCCAGCGGCGGCTGCACTTCCTCGTCCACGGCATCGGGGAGTACTCCGGTCCGGACCTCGACCGGCAGTCCCACGGCTACGAGCTGCTGCGCGGCTGGGGGTTGCCCACGTCCGACCACTTCCGGGTGTGCCACAGCATCGAGGAGGTGAAGGCGTTCATCGCGCACTACGGCGAGCATCGGCACTCGGTCGAGCACGAGATCGACGGCGTGGTGATCAAGGTGGACGACCGCGCGCTGCAGGCGAAGCTGGGCCACACCTCCCGGGCGCCGCGGTGGGCGATCGCGTACAAGTACCCACCGGAAGAGGTGACCACGAAGCTGCTCGACATCAGGGTGAACGTCGGCCGGACCGGCAGGGTGACCCCGTACGCGGTGATGGAGCCGGTGTTCGTCTCGGGTTCGACGGTGGAGATGGCCACGCTGCACAACGCGTCCGAGGTGAAGCGCAAGGGGGTGCTGATCGGCGACACCGTGGTGCTGCGCAAGGCCGGGGACGTCATCCCCGAGGTGCTGGGGCCGGTGGCGGAGCTGCGGGACGGTTCCGAGCGCGAGTTCGTGATGCCCACCCACTGCCCGGCCTGCGGCACCGAGCTCCGGCCGGAGAAAGAGGGGGACGCCGACATCCGCTGCCCGAACCGGCGCTCGTGCCCGTCCCAGCTGCGGGAGCGGCTGTTCCACCTGGCCTCGCGGCAGGCGCTGGACATCGAGGTGCTCGGCTGGCAGTCGGCGGACGCGCTGCTGAGCGCCGGCCTGCTCACCGACGAGGGTGACCTGTTCGACCTCACGGAAGAGAAGCTGGTCGCTGCCGGCGTGCTCACCACGAAGGACGGCAAGCTGTCCGCCAACGGACGCAAGCTGCTGGACAACCTCGAGGCGGCCAAGAGCCGCCCGTTCACCCGCTTCCTGGTGGCGCTGTCGATCCGGCACGTCGGTAAGGGAGTCGCGCCGGACGTCGCGGCCGCCTTCGCCAGCATCGACGCGCTGGAGGCGGCCAGCGTGGAGGAGCTGAGCGCCGTCCCGGGTATCGGTCCGACCCTGGCGGCATCGATCGCGGAATGGTTCACGGTCGACTGGCACCGCGCGATCGTCGAGAAGTGGCGGGCAGCGGGCTGCCGGCTGGCCGACGAGCCGAAGGCCGCCGAGGCCGGGTCGCCGCAGACGCTGGCCGGACTGACGATCGTGGTCACCGGCTCCCTGCCGGGCTACACCCGGGACAGCGCCACCGAGGCGATCGAGTCCCGGGGCGGCAAGGCGGCCGGGTCCGTCTCCGCCCGCACCGACTTCGTGGTCGCCGGCGAGAACGCCGGCTCGAAGTACGACAAGGCGGTCGCGCTGGGCCGTCCGATCCTCGACGCGGACGGCTTCGAGGCTCTGCTCGCCGGGGGGCCGGACGCCCTTCGTCAGGCTCAGGGATCGTAGGCCTCCAGCAGGACCGTTCGTCGAGCAGAACCGTTCGTCGAGCAGGACCGTTCGTCGGCAGGAACCGTTCGTCGGCAGGAACCGTTCGTCGAGCTTGTCGAGACGTGAGCGTGGGCGTCTCGACGGGGCTCGACGAGCGGTTGGGTGGGCTCAGCCCTTCGTCAGGCTCAGGGAGCATCGGGCGGGTAGGGTTGCGTCGTGCCAGAAGGCCTGAACTCCGACCTGAACCTGAACGTGGGCGCGCCACCGCGGGTGCGTCCGCAGCTGGGGGAGTGGGGGCCGCTGGACGTGCCCACCACCCGCAAGAAGCGCCGGATGCGCTGGTGGACGATCCTCGCGGTCGTCCTGGTCACCGCGGCGGTGGTCGGCTACGGCTACTGGATCTACACGCTCGTCCGGTGACCAGGTCGAGCGTTCCCTGAGGAGCCAGCGTCACGAAGGGGCTTCGTCGGGCTCAGGGCACTTCGTCAAGCTCAGGGAGCATTTCGGGCTCAGGGGGGCATTTCTCAGGCCCCGGTGAGCGCGGCGAGGCGGCGCTGGAGGTAGCGGCGTTCGGGGTCGGTGGGCGCGAGGTCGATCGCTGCGCGGTAGTGGACCGCGGCAGCCTCCAGCAGGCCGGCTCGGCGGCTGAGGTCCGCCCGTGCTGCGGGCAGCAGGTGGTGGGCCGGCAGCCGGCCGGACGCGGCGAGCCGCTCCAGTTCCGCCAGTCCTTCGCGAGGACCGGCTGCCATGCCCAGCGCGATCGCCCGGTTGAGCGCCACGATCGGTGAGTCGGGGAGCTGGTCGTAGGCGGCGAGGATGGCCGGCCAGTCCGTGGCCGCCGCGGACGCTGCCCTGGCGTGCACCGCCTGGATGGACGCCTGGACGTGGTACGGCCCGGGTTCCGCCGGTGGCAGGGCCAGCAGCGCGAGTCCCTCCGCGAGCTGGGCCGCGTTCCAGCGCGAGCGATCCTGCTCCTCCAGCGGCACCAGGTCGCCGGCGGCGTCCACCCGTGCGGCGGAGCGGGCGTGCTGCAGCAGCATCAGCGCCAGCAGCCCGGTGACCTCCGGGTGCGGCAGCAGGCCGGCCAGCAGCCGGGTGAGCCGGATCGCCTCCGCCGCCAGGTCCAGGCGCTGCAGACTGTCGCCGGAGCTGGCCGTGTAGCCCTCGTTGTAGACGAGGTAGAGGACGGCGAGCACCCCGTCCAGTCGTTCCGGCAGGTCCTCAGGCTGCGGCACCCGGTACGGGATCCGCGCGTTCGCGATCTTCGCCTTCGCCCGGACGATCCGCTGCGCCATCGTCGACTCGCTCACCAGGAAGGCGCGCGCCACCTCGGGGGTCGTCAGCCCGGCGACCGTCCGCAGGGTGAGCGCGACCCGCGCCTCCAGCGGGAGGGCGGGGTGCGCGCAGGTGAAGATGAGTCGCAGCCGGTCGTCCCCGTCGTGCTCGGTGACGGCGTCCGCCGGGTCCGGCTCCCCGCTGGCCTCTTCCATCGCGCTCCACTCCCGCAGCTTGGCCGCCTCGACCCCGCGCCGCCGCAGCCGGTCGAGGGCGAGATTCCGGGCCGCCGTGGTCAGCCAGGCGCCGGGATTGCGCGGTACCCCGTCCCGAGGCCAGGTGGTGACGGCGCGCTCGAAGGCGCCGGCCGCGGCCTCCTCGGCGACGTCCCAGTCGCCGGTCCGGCGGATCAGCGTGGCCACCACCCGGGCCCACTCGGACGCGAAGGCGGCGCGGACGGCGGCGTCGACGGCCGGGTCGGGCCCGGCCGCCGGACGCTCGGTGTCGCTCGTCAGCGGACCGTCTCCACCGAAGGCTCGGTACGCGTATCGCGCAGTGGCGCCTCCCGGTCGGCGCGGGCGACGTGGTCCTCCTGCGGGTCGAACGACCACACCGGGTTCAGCACGATCAGCCCACCGCGGGCCATGGGATGCGCGGCGGCCACCTCGACGGCCTCCTCGAACCCGCCGACCTCGATGAGGTCCAGGCCGGCGATCCACTCCTTCGCCTCGCTGAACGGACCGTCGCCGACCAGCACCCTGCCATCACGGGTGCGGACGCGGGTGGCGTCGGAGGGTGGCTGGAGCACCTGCCCGAACAGGCGGACGCCGCGCGCGTCCATCTCGGTGACCCAGGCGTCGGGGTCGGTGGGGTCGCCATCGGGTGCGTCCGGGTCGACGCAGACCAGCATCAGGTAGCGCCTGCCCTTCGCGGGACGCTCGGGAAAGCCCGGCGGCACCACGCGGGCGCCGTCCGCAGACGCCCCGAACGGACGCACCTCCGCGGTGCCGAAGCGGGCCGCGGGGTGCCGCGAGGCGACCCGGATCGCCTCGTCGAGGTCGGCGCACTCGATGATGTCGAAGCCGCCCACCCACTCCCTGGCCTCGGTGAACGGACCCTCCGTGACAAGCACGCGGCCGTCCCGCACCCGGACGGTCGTCGCGTCCTGGCCGGGCCGCAAGCGTTCGCCGTACTCGGAGATGCCGCGGTCGATCAGGTCGGTGACCCAGTCACCGATGTCGTCCTGGGCCGGGTCGTAGGGCTGCGGATCGGCTCCGTCGGAGTACAACAGCAGGTATTCCACTGGTCGTTCCTTTCTCTCTGCCCCGGCGACGAACGGCGATCGGCGGAATCGACATCGACCGCGCTCAGGTTAGGCAGGAACCCCCACCGGCGGAACCCCACCGGCATCGACGGGCCCTGCGCAGGTCGCACCCGATCGGACGGTCGTGCTCCGGTGGTCCTCTCGGCGAGCAGGACGAATGTGGCGCATGCGGTGATCATCTCTCCGCCTCCCTTCACCCGTACGACGGACAGGAAGGGACGATGTCGACAATCCTCAGCACGGCGCCGAGGTCGGACAGAACGGGTGCGATGCGCTACTGGGCGAGCGCGGCCAGATGCCGCAGTCGCGCGAGTTCCGACTTCAGGAAGTCCGGGCCGCCGCGGCGGGCCAGCACGATCGAGGCGTCGTCGCGGAACGGCGCCACGGCGATCAGGGTCTCGCCCCAGCCGGGCAGCCAGCCGTCCGGCAGTTCGCGGATCCGGGATCCGGTCAGGTCGCCGAGCGCCGCGATGCCCGCGCCGTCGAGGTCGGGGGCGAGGTCGGTCTGCGTGAGCACCGTGCCGGCCACAGGGTCGACCAGCACCGCCCAGGTGACCCGGAACACCTGGGGTGCCTCCAGGGTCAGGATCTCCTCGGCGTGGTCGGGGTCCTCGGTCATGGCGTTGAGCACGTCCACGTCGGCCTGCAGCCCCCAGCCCTCGGGGTAGTGGGAGAGCCACACCACCTCCACGCCGGGCACGGAGGTGCACGCCGTGACCAGAGCGTCGGGGGCGTTGCCGCCGGGCAGTTCGAGCACGAAGTCGTCGACGGCGTAGCCCTCGTACTTCTCCACGATCTCGACGGCGAGGATGTCGGCTCCGACCGTGCCCATGACGGTTGCGACCGCCCCGAGGGAACCGGGCCGGTCGGGCAGCACCACGCGCATCAGGAACACGCGAGCCAGTGTGGCGCATCGGTGTTACAACGGTGTCAAACGCCACCGGTAGAGTAAGCAGCCCGCACCCGGCACGCCGGAATCGCTAGCAGGAGCTCACCGTGGCCTTGACCGCCAAAGACGTGGCCCGACTCGGGGAATTGGCCCGGATTCGGCTCACCGATGAAGAACTCGCGCACCTGGCGCCACAGTTGGACGTCATCCTGTCCTCCGTGGCGAGCGTGCAGGAGGTGGCCGCAGCCGATGTGCCACCCACGTCGCACGCGCTGCCGCTGACCAATGTGTTCCGCAAGGACGTGGTCACCCCCTCGCTCCCGCGCGACGCGGTGCTCGCCGCGGCGCCGGCGGTCGAGGACGGACGCTTCCGCGTCCCCCGGATCCTGGGGGAGGAGGCGTGAGCGGCACCGCAGAGAGCCTGTTGCGGACCACGGCGGCCGAACTCGCCGGACGGATCGCCGCCGGCGAGCTCAGCGCGCGCGAGGTGACCCGGGCCCACCTGGACCAGATCGGCGCCGTCGACGGCGAGATCAAGGCCTTCCTGCACGTCGACACCGAGCGAGCGCTGGCGGCCGCCGATGCCGTCGACGCCCGGCGGGTGGCGGGGGAGCCGCTTGGCCCGCTCGCCGGTGTCCCGCTGGCGATGAAGGACATCTTCACCATGAAGGGCGCGCCCACCACCTGCGGCTCGCGGATCCTGGAGGGCTGGGTCCCACCCTACAACTCGACCATCACCGACAAGCTGCTCGACGCCGGCGTGGTGGTGCTCGGCAAGACCAACATGGACGAGTTCGCGATGGGCTCGTCCACGGAGAACTCGGGCTTCTTCACCACCCACAACCCGTGGGACACCACGCGTATCCCCGGTGGCTCCGGCGGCGGCTCGGCGGCCGCCCTCGCCGCGTTCGAGGCCCCGCTGGCGATCGGCACCGACACCGGCGGCTCGATCCGGCAGCCCGCGTCCGTCACCGGCACGGTGGGGGTGAAGCCCACCTACGGGGCCACGTCCCGCTACGGCGTGGTGGCGATGGCGTCCTCGCTGGACACCCCCGGCCCCTGCGCGCGCACCGTCCTCGACGCGGCCCTGCTGCACAGCGTGATCGCCGGCTGGGACCCCCGGGACTCCACCTCGATCAACGCCCCCGTCCCGGACGTGGTCGGCGCCGCCCGCGCCGCTGATGTCGCCGGGATGCGGATCGGCGTGGTCACCGAGTTCGGCGGCGAGGGCTACCAGCCCGGGGTGGAACAGCGGTTCCGCGAGGCGCTGGCCGTGCTGGAGGGCCTGGGCGCGGAGATCGTCGAGGTCTCCTGCCCGCACTTCGACTATGCATTGGGCGCCTACTACCTGATCATGCCGAGCGAGGTGTCCAGCAACCTCGCCCGCTTCGACGCCATGCGCTACGGCCTGCGGGTCGGGGACGACGGCGTGAACAGCGTCGAGGACGTGATGAACCTCACCCGCGGAGCCGGCTTCGGTGCGGAGGCCAAGCGCCGGATCATCCTCGGCACCTACGCCCTCTCCTCGGGGTACTACGACGCCTACTACGGCTCGGCCCAGAAGGTGCGCACGCTGATCTCGCGCGACTTCGACGCCGCGTTCGAGCGGGTGGACGTGCTGGTCTCGCCGTCCACGCCGACCACCGCGTTCACCATCGGCGAGCGGGCGGACGACCCCCTGGCGATGTACAAGGCCGACCTGTGCACGATCCCGGCGAATCTGGCCGGGAACTGCGCGGCGTCGATCCCGTGCGGGCTGAGTCCGGACGACGGGCTCCCGGTCGGCTTCCAGGTGATGGCGCCGGCCCTGGCCGACGACCGGCTGTACCGGGTGGGTGCCGCGCTGGAGCGCGAACTGACCGGACGGTGGGGTGGCACGCTGCTCGACCAGCTGGCCGACTCACCCTCCGGCGCCTACTTGAACCTTCCACCGTCATCCCGGCGAACGCCGGGATCTCCGAGCGACGGGAGCGCACGATGACCGTCGAACTGCTGGACTACGCCGAGGCGCTGACCGCCTACGAGCCCGTCCTGGGCCTCGAGGTGCACGTGGAGCTGAACACCGCGTCCAAGATGTTCTGCGGCTGCGCGAACGCCTTCGGCGCCGAGCCGAACACGCAGACGTGCCCGGTCTGCCTGGGCCTGCCCGGTTCGCTGCCGGTGGTGAACGGCAAGGCGATCGAGTCGGCGATCCGGATCGGGCTGGCGCTGAACTGCGGCATCGCCGAGTGGTGCCGGTTCGCGCGCAAGAACTACTTCTATCCGGACATGACCAAGGACTTCCAGACCTCGCAGTACGACGAGCCGATCGCCCACGACGGCTGGATCGACATCGAGGTCGACGGTGAGACGTTCCGGATCGAGATCGAGCGGGCGCACATGGAGGAGGACGCCGGAAAGCTCGTCCACGCCGGCGGCACCACCGGCCGGATCGGGGACGCCGAGTACTCCCTGGTCGACTACAACCGGGCCGGCACGCCACTGATCGAGATCGTGACCAGGCCGATCACCGGGCTTGGTGCGAAGGCGCCGCAGGTGGCGAAGGCCTATGTGTCGTTCCTGCGCGACCTGATGCTGGCGCTCGGCGTCTCCGACGTGCGGATGGAGCAGGGATCGCTGCGCTGCGACGCGAACGTCTCGCTGATGCCGGTCGGCGCCACCCGGTTCGGGCTGCGCACGGAGACCAAGAACGTGAACTCGCTGCGCAGCATCGAGCGGGCGCTGACCTACGAGATCCAGCGCCAGGCCGCGGTGCTCGCCGGTGGCGGCCGGGTGCACCAGGAGACCCGGCACTGGCACGAGGAGGGCTACACCACCTCGGGCCGGTCGAAGGAGCAGGCCGAGGACTACCGCTACTTCCCCGAACCCGACCTCGTGCCGGTGGCGCCGAGCCGCGAGTGGGTGGAGCAGCTGCGCGCCACGCTGCCGGAGTTGCCGGGCCTGCGCCGGTCGAGGCTGCAGGCCGAGTGGGGCTTCACCGACCTCGAGCTGCAGGACGTGGTCAACGCCGGTGCACTGGACGTGATCGAGGCGACGGTCGCCGCGGGCTGCGCCCCGCAGTTCGCGCGCAAGTGGTGGCTGACCGAGCTGGCACGTCGCGCGAACGAGGCGGGTGTGGAACTCGCGGAGCTGGCGATCACCCCGGCCCAGGTGGCCGAGGTGCAGTCCCTCGTCGAGGCGGGGACGGTGAACGACAAGCTCGCCCGGCAGGTCATCGACGGCGTGCTGGCCGGAGAGGGCACACCGGCCGAGGTCGTGACCGGCCGGGGTCTCGCCGTGGTCTCCGACGACGGCGCGCTCACCGCGGCCGTGGACGCGGCGATCGCGGCCAATCCGGACGTGGCGGCGCGGATCCGCGACGGCAAGCTCCAAGCTGTCGGCGCCCTGATCGGAGCCGTGATGAAGGAGATGCGCGGCCAGGCCGACGCCGCCCGCGTCCGCGAGCTGGTCCTGGAGCGCCTTGCCTGAGCACGAGGACGCTGAGTCCGATGTCGGGGTCGCCCTGCGACCGTCACGAAGGGCCGGCAACCGCTGGCTGCCACTGCTCGCCGCTCTCGCGCTCATCGCCCACCTGGTCGCGCTGTACACCCCCGGCAGCCCGGACGGTGGCCTGGAGCTCCCGTGGCTACCGGGCGCTGACAAGGTGGTACACCTGCTGATCTTCGCCGTCCCGGTCTACCTGTTCGGTCGGCTGACCCGGCGTGTCGGGTTGGTCGCGGGGGTGTTCGCCGTCCACGCTGTGGTGAGCGAGCTGGTCCAGTGGTGGTTCGTCCCGTACCGGGACGGTGACCCCTGGGACGCCTTGGTCGACCTGATCGGGATCGGGCTCGCCGTCCTGCTGCTGAAGCGACGCCCGGGGAGGTGAGCCGTGCCGATCGACGACCTGTCTCCGGCGTATCCGGGACGGGCCGCCTGGGGCACGGCAGCGAGGCTGCGCGCCTGGCAGGTGGAGGCCCTGACGCGCTACCGCGAACTCGCCCAGCGGGACTTCCTCGCCGTGGCCACCCCCGGGGCGGGCAAGACCACGTTCGCGCTCCGGGTGGCCACCGACCTGCTGGACGCCCGCACGATCGAGCAGGTGATCGTGGTCACCCCGACCGAGCACCTGAAGGTGCAGTGGGCGGACGCGGCGGCGAAGGTCGGACTGCGCCTCGACCCGGGGCTGGGCGGCAGCCGGAAGGGGCGCTCGCGGCAGTTCCAGGGCCAGGCGGTCACGTACGCCGGGGTCGCCGCGGCCACCTATGCCTACGAGGCGCGGACGGCCAACGCGAGGACCCTGGTGATCTTCGACGAGGTCCACCACGCCGGGGACGCGCTCAGCTGGGGCGAGGCGGCAGCACAGGCCTTCGCCCTCGCCACCCGGCGCCTCGCCCTGACCGGCACTCCGTTCCGCTCGGACGCGAACCCGATTCCGTTCGTCCGCTACGCCGAGGATCCGGACGGCACCCGGCGCTCCGTCCCCGACTACACCTACGGCTACGCCGAGGCCCTGCGTGATCACGTGGTGCGGCCGGTGGTCTTCCTCGCCTACGGCGGCGGCATGCGCTGGAAGACCCGGGCCGGCGACGAGCTCGCCGTGAATCTGGGCGAGCCGACGAGCAAGGACGTGACCGCCCAGGCCTGGCGCACCGCGCTGGACCCGGCGGGGGAGTGGGTGCCCGCGGTGCTGGCCGCGGCGGACAAGCGCCTGACCGAGGTGCGCCGGCACGTGCCGGACGCGGGAGGCCTGGTGATCGCCAGCGACCAAAGACAGGCCCGCGCGTATGCGCGGGCGCTCGAAAGGATCACCGGCGACAATCCGACCACGGTGCTGTCGGACGACCCCGGCGCGAGCCGGCGGATCGAGCAGTTCTCGGCCGGCGAGGATCGCTGGATGGTCGCGGTCCGGATGGTGTCCGAAGGTGTGGACGTGCCCCGGCTCGCGGTCGGCGTCTACGCCACGGCGACGTCGACGCCGCTGTTCTTCGCCCAGGCCGTCGGCCGCTTCGTCCGTAGCCGGCGGCGGGGAGAACTGGCCAGCGTCTTCCTGCCGACCGTCCCGATCCTGCTCGCCCACGCGGGCGCGCTGGAGCGGCAGCGGGACCACGTCCTGGGCCGGCCGAAGCACGCGGACGACCTGTGGGGCGAGGAGGAGGCGCTGCTGGCGGAGGCGAACCGGACGCGCCGCACGGCCGAGTTCGAGGGCGAGCAGGAGACGCTGGAGGCGAACGCCGTCTTCGACCACGTGTTGTTCGACGCCCGCGCGTACGGGATGCAGGCCGAACCGACCAGTGCGGACGAGGCCGACTACCTCGGTCTGCCCGGACTGCTCGAGCCCGACCAGGTCGCGTCGCTGCTGGCCGATCGGCAGCGCCGCCAGCTCGCCCGGGCCGGACGCCGCGAGCGGCGCGAGAAGGTGCCGGCCGAGGTCAGCCTGTTCCGCGCGCTGGAAGGCCGGCGCCGGGAACTGAACAGCCTGGTCTCCCAGGTGGCTCGGGTGAGAGGCGTGCCGCACAGCCACGTCCACGCCGGCCTGCGCAGGGAAGCCGGCGGCCCCCCGCTCGCGCAGGCAACCACGGAACAGGTCGAGGCCAGAATCCAGCTCGCCCGCCAGTGGCTGGCCAGCGCCTGACCCGTTGCCGGGATGACGCTGGGGTACGTCATCGTGGGCTCGACCCGGATCGCCTGGGTCGCGTTGTTAGGCCGGTGCAGGGATCCCGGCGTTCGCCGGGATGACTTTGGGGGGGTATGTCATCCCGGGCTCGACCCGGGATCCCGTGTCGCGGGTGAGGAGCGATCGCCCGCTGTTCGGCCGGGTCGTCAGCCGACCGGCGCGGTGGGCGGGACGCTCGCGGCGACCACCTCGGTGATCTGGGGGGCGTCGGTCGCGGACACGAGACCGCCCGGCGCGCTCTCGCTGACGACCGTGGCGTAGCCGGACCGCTTGCCGGTGACGCGCACGGTGACCCGGGTGCCGAGGTCCTCGGCGGTGAGTCGGTAGCTCGACCCGGTGGCGGCGGGAATGGGGACGCCGTGGCGCAGCCACTGGTAGCTGAAGGAGGTCCGCGGACTCCAGGTGCCGCGGGCGACGGAGAGCCGGACGTCGACCACGAGTGAACCGGAGACCACGGGGGCCGACCACCGCATCACGCGAGTGGTCGGTGCGCTCGTCCTCACGAGCGTGGGGTGACCGGCCAGCGAACCGGTGACCCGCACGCTGAGTCGCTTGCCCGCGGTGGCCGGCGTTGGGACGTAGTCCGCCCCGGTCGCGCCCTTGATCGCCCTCTTCTCCGCGTACCACTGATAGGCGAAGGTGGTACCGGCGGTCCAGTCGCCGGGGACGGCCGAGACCGTGCCGCCGACCTGTGCCACACCCTCGATCGTCGGGACGCTGGCGACGGCAACGCGCTGCGTGGCCCTCGACACCCCGGCGAGCGAGGAGCCGTCGCCGGCGCGGGTACTGGTCGCCAGGACGCTGAGCCGGGCGCCGACGTCCTCGCTGGTGACCCGGTAGGTCGCGCCGATCGCGTTCGGCACCTCGACCCCGTCACGCAGCCACTGGTAGCTGAGCGCCAGCTTGAGCTTGGCGAATCGCCCGCTGCCCGGCCTGGCCTTCAACAGGCCGCCGACCACGGCGGCACCCGAGACGGTCGGACGCACGCTGGCGACGGCGCGTCCCTTCCGGTCGCCCCAGGCGAGTCCGACGCTGTCGTCGCCGCGGGCCTCGATGGTCGCGCAGCAGTGGTCGATCGCGAGTCCGTACGTGCCCGGGAACAGCCCCGTGGCATCGAAGCCGCCGTTGCCGTCCGTGGCCACGCTGCCCACGTAACGCCAGCCACGGTGGTTGAGGTAGACGGAGACGTTCGCCTGCGCCATCGGCTGCCCGGCGAGGGTCACGTTGCCGGACACCCGTCCGGCCGGTTCGAGCTGGGCGTTGCGGCCGCTGACCGTCCGGGCCGGCCAGACGCGGATGGCGTCGGCGGTCTCCAGGAAGGGTTCGTTCTCCCAGCACTCGGAGGCGAGGCTGCCGGAGTCCGGACCGAGGAAGCAGAGCACGTAGCTGGCGGCGGCGAGGCCGGAGAGCACGTAGCTGCCGTCGGCGCCGGTGGTCGCGTACTGCGTCCACTCGTTGGCCGTCGGGGACCAGGCCCCGACGTGGGCACCGGCGAGAGGCCGGGCGTTCGGTCCGGTCACCCGTCCCGCGATCGCGCCGGTGACGCTCGCGCCGGCTGCCTGGGTACTCGCGGTGCGGGCTCCCTTGGCCATCGCGGCGACGTCGGGACGATGGAGCGCGGTGACCGTGGACGTGGTCAGACCGGGGACCGTCGCGTCGCCGGGGACGCGCGCCTCGGCGTGGGCCTGAACGGGGGCGACGCACAGCGACCAGGCAGCGAGCAGGACGGCCAGCGATGCGTGGCCGAACCTGCGCCCCTGGCTCCGGTCTTGTTGCCTCATGGCCGGCTCTCCAGGTGGTTCTCGGGGGACGAACAGGTGAGACGCTAGTGGTACAAGTGCTCGCCAGGTCAGACCCCGCCCGGGTGACACGAACCGCTCCGGGGACAGGTCCCGTTCCCGGTCATCGCCCCAGTCGGAGCGGTTTCGCGGGGTACTCATGGATCGTGATCCTTTCCATGGGCGCGGGCATCCGCAGGGGCGTGCGATGAGCCTGCCGATCGAGGACTACGCGTTGATCAGCGACTGCCGGACCGGCGCCCTGGTGGGCAGGGACGGCAGCATCGACTGGCTGTGCCTGCCGCGCTACGACTCCCCGTCCACCTTCGGCGCGCTGCTCGGCGAGCCCGAACACGGACGCTGGCTGATCGCGCCGGCGGACCCGCGCGCCACGACCAGCCGCAGGTATCTGGACCGGACGTTCGTCCTGGTCACGCGCTGGACGACGGCGACAGGCGAGCTGGAGGTGACCGATTTCATGCCGCGCGGTGACGGACGCTCGGACGTCGTCCGGCGGCTCCGCTGCCTGCGCGGCGAGGTGGAGGTGCGCGAGGAACTGCGGGTGCGGTTCGGCTACGCCGCCGCGCTGCCGTGGGTGCGGCAGGTGACCGAGCACGGGCGGCCGGTGCTGATCGCCGTGGCAGGGCCGGACGCGGTCGTGCGCCGCGGCCCGCGGCTCGAGGCGCACGAGCAGAGCCACACGGGCATCCACCTGCTGCGAGCGGGGGAGACCGTCGACCTCACGCTGGCGTGGTTCCCCTCGCATCTGCCCGACCCCGGTCCGGTCCGGGTGGACCGGACGCTGCGCCGCACCGTGAAGTGGTGGCGGGAGTGGGCCTCGCGCTACAGCCACGAGGGTCCCTACCACGACGAGGTGATCCGGTCGCTGCTGGTGCTGCGGGCACTCACTCACGAGGCGACCGGTGGCATCGTCGCCGCGGCGACCACCAGTCTGCCCGAGCAGTTCGGTGGCCCCCGCAACTGGGACTATCGGTACGTCTGGCTCAGGGACGCGGCACTGACGCTCAGCGCCTTCCTCGCCCACTCCCATGTCAGCGAGGCCCAGGCATGGCGCAACTGGCTGCTGCGCGCGGTGGCCGGGGACCCCGCGGACGTGCAGACCATGTACGGGCTGGCGGGGGAGCGGTACCTGCGCGAGCGCGAGCTCGCGTCCCTGCCGGGGTACCAGGGTGCGGCGCCGGTGCGTGAGGGGAACGCGGCGTTCCGGCAGTTCCAGGGCGACGTGATCGGCGAGGTGATGGTCGCGCTCAGCGAGGCGAGGGACGCCGGCGTGGAGGAGGACGCGTTCTCCTGGCCCCTGCAGCGGGCGCTCGTGGGGTTCGTCGAGGAGCATTGGGAGCGGGACGACCAGGGCATCTGGGAGGTCCGGGGGCCGCGCCGGGCGTTCACCCACTCGCGGGTGATGATGTGGGCGGCGCTGGACCGCGCGGTTCGGGCGGTTCGGGATCACGGACTGCCCGGGCCGGTGGAGCGCTGGGAGGCCCTGCGGGACCGGATCAGGGCGGACGTGGAGGCCAACGGGTTCGATCCGGGACGGAACAGCTTCGTCCAGGCGTACGGCTCGACGGCGGTGGACGCGGCGCTGCTGCAATTGCCACAGGTGGGCTTCTGTGCGCCGGACGATCCGAGGATGCTGGGGACAGTCGCCGCGATCGAGGCGGATCTGCTGCGGGACGGACTGCTGGTGCGGTACCGCTTCGACAGGGACCCGATCGACCACCTGCCGCCCGGCGAGCATCCCTTTCTCGCCTGCTCGTTCTGGCTCGTCGAGCAGTACGCCAGGTCCGGCCGGCCCGACGACGCCCGCGAGTTGATGGACCGGCTGGTCGGCTTCGCCAACGACGTCGGCCTGCTGGCGGAGGAGTACGACCCGTCCACCCACCGCCAGGCCGGCAACACCCCGCAGGCCCTGTCCCACCTCGCCCTCGTCCAGGCCGCGGACTGGATCCCCCGCGCGTCCGGAGACCAGCAGACCAGCGTCCGCCGGGGCTTCGATCAGCAGCGCCGCGTCTAGCGGGCGCCGTCCGTCCCGTCGCTCGCTGCCTGAACACCACCCCAACCGCACCACAGTGTGTTGTGAAACCGGCGACTACGCCGGGGAACTCTCCACAACGTGGTGATGAGGGTGGTGCGGTCGACGGCCGGCTGTCAGATCAGGCGGGCGGAGAGCACGCCGTCGATGCCGCGGATCTGGGTGACGAGCGTGGCGGGCACCGTGCCCTCGACGTCCACGATCGTGTAGGCCAGTTCGCCTCGCGACTTGTTCAGCAGGTCGGCGATGTTCAGTCCGGCGGTGGCGAGGAGTGTGGAGATCTGGCCCACCATGTTCGGCACGTTGCTGTTGGCGATGGCGATCCGGCTGGTGCCCTCACCCCGCGCCAGCGAGGCGTTGGGGAAGTTCACCGCGTTCACGATCGTCCCCTCGAGCAGGAAGTCGCGCAGCTGGTCGGCGGCCATCCGCGCGCAGTTCTCCTCCGCCTCGCCGGTCGAGGCGCCGAGGTGCGGCAGGGTGACCACCTTGTCTCGCTTGTTCAGTGCGGGGGACGGGAAGTCGCAGATGTAGGCGCGCAGGTGGCCGCTCTCCAGGGCGTCCACGACGGCGGCCTCGTCCACGATCGGGCCGCGGGCGAAATTGATCACCACCGCCGACTTGCGCAGCTTGGCCAGGGCATCCGTGCCGATCAGGCCCCGGGTGCCGTCCACCAGAGGCACGTGCAGCGTGATGATGTCGGCCCGCTTCAGCAGTTGGTCGAGGTTCGTGACGTGCTCGACCAGCGAGCTGAGCTTCCAGGCGTGCTCCACCGTGATGCCCGGGTCGTAGCCGAGCACCCGCATGCCGAGGCTGGTGGCCGCGTTGGCGACCTCGACGCCGATCGCGCCCAGACCGATCACGCCCAGCGTCCGCCCGGGAAGCTCGAAGCCGACGTAGCTCTTCTTGCCGGCCTCGACCGCCTTGTCCATGGACGCGGCGTCGCCGTCCAGCCGGTGCGCGAACGCCGCCGCCGGGACGATGTTGCGCGCGGCCAGGAACAGCGCCGCCACCACGAGCTCCTTGACCGCGTTCGCGTTCGCACCGGGGGTGTTGAACACCGGGATGCCCCTGGCCGAGTAGTCCGCGATCGGGATGTTGTTGGTCCCCGCGCCGGCCCGGGCGACCGCCAGCACGGATGCGGGGATCTCCACGCCGTGGAGGTTCGCGGACCGCAGCATCAGCGCGTCCGGGTCGGCGACGTCCGAACCGACCTCGAACTCGTCCTTCGGCAGCCGGGACAGGCCGTTGTGGCTGATCGCGTTGAGCGTCCTGATCCTGAAGGTCATCGTGTTCCTCACCCGTTGCGGCGCTCGAAGTCGGCCATGAAGTCGATCAGGGCCTGCACGCCCTCGATCGGCATGGCGTTGTAGATGCTGGCCCGCATGCCACCCACCGACCGGTGCCCGGCGAGCGTGGTCAGCCCCGCGGCGTCGGCCTCGGCGACGAACGTCTTGTCGAGCTCGGGCCGGGCCTGCAGGAACGGCACGTTCATCCACGACCGCGAGTCGGGAGCGACCGGGTTGGAGTAGTAGCCGCTGCCGTCGATGAATCCGTACAGCGCGTCGGCCTTGGCCCGGTTCCGCTCCGCCATGGCCGGCAGGCCACCCTCGTCCCGCACCCACGCGAGGATCTTGCCCAGCAGGTAGATGCCGAAGGTGGGCGGGGTGTTCAGCATGGAGTCGGCCGCGGCCATCGCCGCGTAGTCCCACACTGCCGGGGTGCCCGGGCGGGGGTGGCCGAGCAGGTCGTCCCGGACGATCACCACGCACAACCCCGACGGGCCCATGTTCTTCTGTGCCCCGGCGTAGATCAGCCCGTACCGGGAGACGTCGATCGGCCGGGACAGGATCGTGGAGCTGAAGTCGGCGACCAGGGGGACGCCGCCCGCGTCCGGCACGTAGCCGAACTCGACGCCGCCGATGGTCTCGTTCGGCGTGTAGTGCAGGTAGCTCGCGCCCGGATCGACCGTGAAGCTGCCCTCGGCCGGGGTGGTGGTGTAGTTGGACGCGGCCTCGTCGGCGACCACGTCGACGGCCAGGCCCTGCGTGCGGGCCGCCTTGATGGCCTTGGCCGACCACTGGCCGGTGTTCAGGAAGGCGACGCTGTCGCCGGGCGCGGTCAGGTTCAGCGGAATGGCGTCGAATTGCCCGGACGCCCCGCCCTGCAGGAAGAGCACCTTGTAGTTGTCGCCGATGCCCATCAGGTCACGGAGCAGCGACTCGGTCTCGTCCGCGCAGGCGACGAACGCCTTGCCGCGGTGGGACACCTCCATCACCGACATCCCCGAGCCCTGCCAGTCGGTCAGTTCCGAGCGCGCGGCCTCGAGAGCGGCGAGCGGAAGCATGGCGGGACCTGCGGAGAAGTTGTAGACGCGCATGGCGCCATTCTGTCAGTTCGCGCGCGCCGGCCGGCAGCGGGTCGAACCCGTGGACGTTCAGATCCCGGACGCGGTCTTCTCGACCAGCGAGATAGCAGCGGGCTCTCCGATGACCTCCACGGCCGCTGCGGGACGACGTCCCCACAGGTACAGCAGGATCTCCGACGGACGGCCGACGACGGTGACGATGTCGGGACCACGGCCGATCCGGACGGGCTCGCCGGCCGGCTCGTCCCGCTGCAGCCAGACCGCGACCGGGCAACCCCGCAGCCCCACGCCCGCCAGCAGCGGCAGCCGCTTCCAGACGAGGTTCTCCAGTGCGACGTCCAGCTCCCGTGGAGTGTCCACGCCGCCACCCCGGCGCAGGTCCTCGCAGTGCACGAAGAACTCGATGGTGTTCGCCGCGGCCTCGACCCCGGGCAGCCGGAACGGCGAGAGGCCGGTCGGTCCGCGCCGGACAGCCTCGACCAGGTCGGCGTAGGGGCGCTCGGCCATCACCCGCCGGCGCAGCGCGTCGATCCGGTCGGGCCGGCCGAGCAGCAGCGACGGCGCCACCCGGAACGACTCGTTCTCCCGCACCCAGACGTGGGCGGCGAGGTCGTACGCGGTCCATCCCTCGCAGAGCGTGGGGGCGCTCGGCTCGACGGCGGCGAGGGCGTCGCACAGGGCCGTCCGCTGGTCGCGCGGTCGCTGGTGGGGACTCATGCCCCGACCCTACCCACCCCACCCCGACCGCACAGTGGCCGGAACGACCGGGGACAGGTCCCATTCCCGTTCACAGCAACCGGCTGAACGGGAATGGGACCTGTCCCCACAGTTCGGGAGGCGGGAACCGGGCCTGCCAGAATGTCCGGGTGAGTGAACTCGACCCGCAGGTGGCCGCCCTGCTGAAGCGGAACGGCGACGGCCTGGTGCCGGCGGTCGTCCAGGACGCGACGTCCGGACGGGTGCTGATGCTGGCCTGGATGGACGACGAGGCGCTGCATCGCACGCTGACCACCCGCCGTGGCACCTACTGGTCGCGCAGCCGCCAGGCGTACTGGGTGAAGGGCGAGACCAGCGGCAACACGCAGGCCGTCCGTGAGGTGCGGCTCGACTGCGACGGCGACACCCTGCTGGTGCTGGTCGACCAGGTCGGCCCTGCCTGCCACACCGGCTCGACCACCTGCTTCGACGACCGGCTGCTGCTGGCGGAGCCGGCATGACGCTCACCATCGTCCCCGACCTGCCCGGGTTCCTCGCCGCGGGCGCTACCCGCCGCGTCGTCAGCGTCCACGCGCGGCTGCTGGCCGACGACTTCACGCCGGTCGGCCTCTACCACCAGCTGTGCGGCGAGCGGCCGGGCACCTTCCTGCTGGAGTCGGCCGAGGGCGGGGTCTGGTCGCGCTGGTCGTTCGTCGGTGTGAACGCGGTCGCCACCCTCACCGAAGCGGCCGGTGCCGCCCACTGGGCCTTCAGCGGACGGCCGATCACCGGGCTGCCGGACGGCGGCGACCCGCTCCAGGTGCTGGCCCGCACCCTGGACATGCTGCACACCCCGCGCGAGGAGGACCTGCCGCCACTGGTCTCCGGCATGGTCGGCTACCTGGGCTACGACGTCGTCCGCCGGTTGGAGCGACTGCCGGACGGCAATCCCGACGACCTCGGCATCCCCGAGCTGGTGATGATGCTGGTCTCCGACATGGCCGTGCTCGACCACCACACCGGCGAGGTGTGGCTGGTGGCGAACGCGATCAACTTCGACGACACGGCCGCGCACATCGAGGACGCCTACGCCGACGCCTGCGCGCGGGTGGAGGCGATGGCCGCCGCGCTGCTCCGGCCGGCCGAACCGCTGGTCGCCGTGCGCGAGGACGGCACGATGCCGCCCGCGGTGAGGCGGCAGCGCACGTCGGCCGAGTACCAGGCCGCCGTCAGCGCCGCGATCGAGGAGATCCGGGCCGGGGAGGCCTTCCAGATCGTGCCCAGCCAGCGCTTCGAGACCGACTGCGCCGCCGACGCCCTGGACGTCTACCGGGTGCTGCGCCGCAGCAATCCCAGTCCGTATCTTTACCTCCTCCGGCTGGACGGCTTCGCGATCGTCGGCTCCAGCCCGGAGGCGCTCGTCCAGGTCACGGGCGGACGGGCCACCACCCACCCGATCGCCGGCACCCGCCCCCGCGGCGCCACCGCCGCTGCCGACGCCGGCCTGGAGGCCGAACTGCTGGCCGACGCCAAGGAGGCCGCCGAGCACCTGATGCTGGTCGACCTGGGCCGCAACGACCTGGGCCGGGTGTGCGTGCCGGGCACGGTCGAGGTGGTCGAGTTCATGAAAGTGCGCCGCTACAGCCACGTGATGCACCTGGAGGCCGCGGTGTCCGGCACGATCTCGCCCGGTCGCACGGCGCTGGACGCCACGCTGAGCTGCTTCCCCGCCGGCACGCTGTCCGGGGCGCCGAAGGTGCGCGCGATGGAGATCATCGACCGCCTGGAGGTGTCCCGGCGCGGGCTGTACGGCGGGGTGGTCGGCTACTTCGACTTCGCCGGCGACTCCGACACGGCGATCGCGATCCGCACCGCCGTGCTGAAGGACGGGGTCGCCTACGTCCAGGCCGGGGCGGGGGTGGTCGCCGATTCCGTGCCGGCCAACGAGGACGCGGAGAGCCGCAACAAGGCCGCGGCGGTGCTGGCGGCCGTCGCGGATGCCGCGGCGCTGACCCGGCTGGAACGACCGATTCCTGAGAAGGACTAAGGCAATCCTTCAGGCCGGGGGTGGCGCGAGTCGCGACCCGCGGGCCAATATGGAGTCTTGTTTGGTTTTTCCAACACAGTTCCGTTGACCTCGAGGGAGCGATCGAATGATCGAAAGCGCTGACCAGGCCACGCGCACTGTCGCCAGGGAGTACCACCACGGCCGGACCCCCGCGGCGTGGGCAGGCAGCATCATCGCTGCCGTGGCGTTCACCTTGGGGGCGGTCGCGTTTCTACTCGGCCCGAACTGGACCCTGATCTGGGTGGCCGCGGTACTGCTCGTGCTCTCCCTCGTCACCGGTGGCGTGCTGCGCCGGATGGGTTACGGTCAGTCCTGACATGAGCGTGCTGGACGAGATCATCGCCGGTGTCGTCGAGGATCTCGAGGCCCGTCGCGCCCGCCGTCCCCTCGATGACCTGGTCGCAGCCGTCGCGACCATGGCACCAGCCCTGGATCCGCTGCCCGCGCTCCGCGCGCCGGGGCTGAGCGTGATCGCCGAGGTGAAGCGGTCCAGTCCCAGCAAGGGCGCCCTGGCGCCGATCGACGATCCCGCGGCACTGGCCGCCGAATACGCGGCCGGCGGCGCGGCAGCCATCTCCGTGCTCACCGAGCGACGCCGGTTCGGCGGCAGTCTCGCCGACCTGGCCGCCGTCCGCGCCGCGGTGCCGACGCCACTGCTGCGCAAGGACTTCGTGGTCACCGAGTACCAGCTCTGGGAGGGACGCGCCGCGGGCGCTGACCTCGCCCTGCTGATCGTGGCCGCGCTGAGCCAGCCACAGCTGGTCGGTCTGCTCGGCCTCGCCGGGCAGCTGGGCGTCACCTGCCTCGTCGAGGCCCACACCGCGGACGAGGTCCGCCGCGCCCTCGACGCCGGCGCCGCCCTGATCGGGGTGAACAACCGCGACCTCAAGACCCTCGACGTCGACTTGAGCCATTTCCAAGAACTTGCTGAGTTGATTCCCGACGGGCCGGTCAAGGTCGCCGAGTCCGGGATCCTCAGCGTCGACGACGCCGCCCGGATGCGGAACGCCGGCGCCGACGCCGTCCTGGTCGGTGAACTGCTGGTGCGCTCGGGCGACCCGAGGTCAGCGGTGGCCGCGCTGCGGTCGCTGGCCTGACGGGACGCGCCCGCCATCCGTCATCCCGGCGAACACCGTGTCATCCCGGCGAACGCGGTGTCATCCCGGCGAACGCCGGGATCTCCGACGGTGGTCGGTTGCCCGGCACGGTCGGGAGTGTGAGTGAATAGGGGCGTGACCCCTTTCCCGTTGCCTGACGCGGCCGGACACTACGACGTCTTCGGTGGCCGCTACGTGCCCGAGGCACTGGTTGCCGCGCTCAACCAGCTCGAGGCGGAGTTCGACACCGCGATGGGGGACCCGTCCTTCTGGCGTGAGCTGGACGACCTGCGCCGCAACTATTCCGGTCGGCCCACCCCGCTCACGGAGGCGCCGCGGTTCAGCCGGCACTGCGGCAACGCGCGCGTCCTGCTCAAGCGGGAGGACCTCAACCACACCGGCTCGCACAAGATCAACAACGTGCTCGGCCAGGCGCTGCTGACGCGGCGGATGGGCAAGACCCGGGTGATCGCGGAGACCGGCGCGGGGCAGCACGGCGTGGCCACCGCGACCGCCGCGGCGCTGCTGGGCATGGAGTGCCGGGTGTACATGGGCAGGGTCGACACCGACCGGCAGGCGCTCAACGTGGCCCGGATGCAGCTGCTGGGCGCGGAGGTGATCGCGGTCGAGTCCGGCAGCCAGACGCTGAAGGACGCGATGAACGAGGCCATGCGCGACTGGGTGGCCAGCGTGGACAACACCCACTACCTGATCGGCACGGTCGCCGGCCCGCACCCGTTCCCGAAGATGGTCAAGGAGTTCCACCGGGTGATCAGCACCGAGATCCGCGAGCAGATGCTGGGCCGGTTCGGGCGGCTGCCCGACGCGGTCGCGGCCTGCGTGGGTGGTGGCTCGAACGCGATGGGCACCTTCGCCGACTTCATCGACACCCCCGAGGTCGCGCTGTACGGGTTCGAGGCCGGCGGGGAGGGCGTGGAGACCGGACGCCACGCCGCGGCCATCCAGGGCGGCTCGATCGGCGTCCTGCACGGCATGCGCACCTACATCCTGCAGGACGATGACGGCCAGACGATGGAGTCGCACTCGATCTCCGCCGGGCTGGACTACCCCGGCGTCGGGCCCGAGCACTCGTGGCTCGCGGCGACGGGCCGCGCGGCCTACGAGGCGGTGACGGACGCGGAGGCGATGGCGGCGTTCGAGTTGCTGACGAGGACCGAGGGCATCATGCCGGCGATCGAGTCCGCGCACGCGCTGGCCGGGGTGATCCGGCTGGGCCAGCGGCTGGCCGTCGAGCAGCCCGAGGCCGAGCCGACCATCGTGGTCTGCCTGTCCGGTCGCGGCGACAAGGACGTGGACACCGCGATCACCTACTTCGGACTCACCGGCAAGCCCGACGCGACCACCGGAGGTGTGAAGTGACCGCCGAACGAAAAGGGGACGGATCCTTTTCCGTTCACCCCGGACCGAGTGCCGAACCGTCCCCGGTCTCGTTCCGGCCCGGCTCAGAACCGGGGACGGTTCCTCTCTCGGTCCACTCTTCCGCTTCGGCCTTCGCCGCCGCGCGGGCCGAGGGTCGTGGCGCCCTGGTCGGCTACCTGCCGGTCGGCTACCCGTCCGTGGCGGGTTCGCTCGCCGCGCTGAAGGCGTTGTGCGGCGAGGGCGGGGACGGGCCGGGCGTCGACCTGGTCGAGATCGGTCTGCCGTACTCCGACCCGATGATGGACGGGCCGGTGATCCAGCGTGCCGGGACCAGGGCGCTGGAGCGCGGCGTCCGGACGCGGGACGTGTTCGCGGCCGTCGAGGCCGTCCGCTCGACCGGGACGCAGGCCGTGGTGATGACCTACTGGAACCTGGTCGACCGCTACGGTGTGGACGCGTTCTCGCGCGACCTCGCCAACGCCGGCGGCTCCGGCCTGATCACGCCGGACCTGATCCCCGACGAGGCGGACGACTGGCTGGCCGCCTCGGAGGCGCACGGGCTCGACCGGATCTTCCTGGTGTCGCCCTCGTCCACCGACGAGCGGATCGTCGCGACCGCGAAGGCGGGCCGCGGCTGGCTGTACGCGACCTCGGTGATGGGCGTGACCGGAACGCGGTCGTCGAGCCCGACCGCCGCCCCCGACCTCGTCGCCCGGATCCGCGCGCTCGCCCCGGAGACCCTCGTCGGCGTCGGCCTGGGCGTCTCGAACGGGGACCAGGCCGCGGACGTCTGCACCTACGCCGACGCCGTGATCGTCGGCTCGGCGTTCATCAAGCCGCTCCTGGCGGCCGACGACGCCGGCACACCCGATGACCTCACCGGGATGCGCGCGGTGCTGGCCGATCTGGTCGCCGGCGTGCGTCGCTGAGGCTGTGTGCCCCTGAGCTTGACGAAGGGCAAGGGGGCTTCGTCAAGCTCAGCCGGCATGGGCTCGTCGGGCCCGGCCGGCATGTGGTGGCAGGGCAGAATGGCGGGGTGAACCGGAGACTGCTGGCTGGGGGAGCGTTGCTCCTCGCCCTGCTCGCCGGCTGCACGCCCCCGGCGACGGTCACGGTGCCGAGCGCGAGCGCCACGGGATCCGGGTACCTGGGGGCGGAACTGACCACCCCCTACCAGTTGCCCGACGTGACGCTGCAGGCGTCGACGGGCAAGGACTTCAGCCTGCGCACCGGCTCGACCGCGCCGGTGCTCGTGCTCTACTTCGGCTACACGAACTGCCCCGACATCTGCCTCGGCACGCTCACCGACCTCGCCTCGGCGCTGAACCGCGTACCCGAGGACGTCCGGGCGAAGATCCAGGTGGCGCTGATCACGGTCGACCCCGAGCGGGACACCCCGACGGTGATGGCCGACTACCTCGAGCGGATCGATCCCGACTTCATCGGGCTCACCGGCGACATGGACCGGATCGAGAAGGTGGCCGCCGCCGTGGGCGTGGCCATCGAGGGTGTCGAGCAGCGGCCGGACGGTGGCTACGACGTCAACCACACCGCCCAGGTGATCGGCTTCAACGCCGGGCGCGAGGGCGTCGTGGTCTGGACCCAGGGCACCCCGATCGCCACCTATCGAGCCGATCTGGAGCGCCTGGTTCGACAGCAGGGTTGACCAGCCGGTAAGGATGGGCTCGTGCCGCTGTTCATCCCTAGCCCGTCGATCAGCTCGTTCCAGCTCGGACCGCTGACGATCCACATCTACGCGCTGTGCCTGATCACCGGGATCATCGTGGCCTGGACCATCGGCGTCCGGCGGTGGCATGCCCGCGGTGGTACGGCCGAGACGTTCGAGACCGTCCTGCTGTGGGCGATCCCGATCGGCATCGTCGGCGCCCGGCTGTACCACGTCCTCACCCACCTGGGCGACTACTTCGCCCCCGGCGCCACCCAGCACTGGTGGGCGATCTGGGAGGGCGGCATCGCGATCTACGGCGCGATCGGCTTCGGCGCGCTCGCGGCGTGGATCGCCGCGCGCCAGCAGAAGATCGCCTTCGCCGCACTGGCGGACGCGCTGGCGCCCGGGATCGCGGTCGGCCAGGCCATCGGCCGGTTCGGCAACTGGTTCAACCAGGAGCTCTACGGCCAGCCGACCGACCTGCCGTGGGGCCTGGAGATCGACCCCGCCCACCGTGCGCCGGGCTTCGAGCAGTACGCGACGTTCCACCCCACCTTCATCTACGAGTCGCTGTGGAACCTGTTCGTCTTCGCCGCGCTGATCTGGGCCGACCGGAGGTTCCGGCTGGGCCGGGGCAAGGTGTTCGCGCTGTACGTCGCGCTCTACGGCTTCGGCCGGATCTTCACCGAGCACATCCGGCTCGACTACTCCTACGACACCTTCGGACCGATCCGGTTCAACGAGGCCGTCGCGATGCTGATCTGCCTCGCCGGCGTGGCGCTGTTCGCCTGGCTGTGGAAGTTCCGTCCGGGTCGTGAGGAGGTCGTCGAGTTCCGTTCGGCGACCCCGGCGGAGGACGGCGGCGCCCCGTCCGAATAGCGGGCCTCCCGACCGCCATTCGGACGCTCACAAGGGGCTGGCGTCGTCCATGATTCAGTCGCGGACGCGGGTGCCGGATCGGCCGTGGAGTAGGCTCGCGCCCTAGCGTGCAGCGTCGGCGTGCTGGCCGGCCCGGCCGCACCGCCCCGCGCGCTCGCGCAGATGGGAGTGATCAGATGGCGTTGACGACGATGCCCAGCCGCCCCGGGGAGGGGCTCTACGACCCCGCGTACGAGCACGACGCCTGCGGGGTGGCCTTCGTCGCCCAGTTGAGCGGCGAACCGGCCCACGACATCGTCGCCAAGGGCCTCACGGCCCTGGAGAACCTCGATCACCGTGGCGCCACCGGCGCCGATCCGGCCGCCGGCGACGGTGCCGGCATGCTGCTGCAGGTCCCCGATCGCTTCCTGCGCGAAGTGGTCGACTTCGACCTGCCCGATCCCGGTCACTACGCGACGGGCATGGCGTTCCTGCCGACCGAACCGGTGGCGCGGGCCTCGGCCAAGCGGACGATCGAGTTCCTCGCCACGGAAGAGGGCGTGGTCGTGCACGGCTGGCGCCAGGTGCCGACCGACAGCTCGACCCTGAGCCCGATCTCCGCGCAGAACATGCCGCACTTCGAGCAGATCTTCGTCTCCGGCCCCGGGCAGGAGGCCGGCCTCGACCTCGATCGCGTGGTGTATCCGCTGCGGGCACGGGTGCGTTCGGAGGCCGGCGTCTACTTCGCCTCCCTGTCGTCGCGGACCACCGTGTACAAGGGCATGCTGACCACCCAACAGCTGGCCGAGGTCTTCAGCGACCTGCTGGACGAACGGGTGGAAAGTGCGCTCGCCCTCGTCCACTCGCGGTTCTCCACGAACACCTTCCCGGCCTGGGAGCTGGCGCACCCGTACCGGCTGATGGCCCACAACGGCGAGATCAACACCGTCAAGGGCAACCGCAACTGGATGCGTGCGCGCGAGGCGCTGCTGGCCACCGACACGATCAGGGGCGAGCTGTCCCGGGTCTTCCCGATCTGCACCCCGGGCGGTTCCGACTCGGCGTCGTTCGACGAGGTGCTGGAACTGCTGCACCTCGGCGGACGGACGCTGCCGCACGCCGTGCTGATGATGATCCCCGAGGCGTGGGAGAACCACAACGAGATGGACGAGGCCCGCCGGGCCTTCTACTCGTTCCACTCCTCGCTGATGGAACCCTGGGACGGGCCCGCGTCCGTCACGTTCACCGACGGCACCCTGATCGGTGCGGTGCTCGACCGCAACGGCCTGCGTCCCGGGCGCTACTGGGTGACCGACGACGGCCTGGTGGTGTTCGCCTCCGAGGCCGGCGTGCTGGACATCGAGCCGGCGAAGGTCGTGGAGAAGGGCAGGATGAAGCCGGGTCGCATGCTGCTGGTCGACCTCGCCCAGCACCGGCTGATCAACGACGACGAGATCAAGGCCCAGCTGGCGGCCGAACACCCGTACGCCGAGTGGCTGGCCGCGGGCCGCGTCGACCTCGACGAGCTGCCCGAGCAGCAGCACGTCGTGCACAGCCACGCCTCGGTGACCCGGCGCCAGCAGGTGTTCGGGTACAGCCATGAGGAACAGCGGATGATCATCGCGCCGATGGCGAACACCGGCGTCGAACCGATCGGCTCGATGGGCTCCGACACCCCGGTGGCCGTGCTGGCCGACCGGCCACGGCTGCTGTTCGACTACTTCGCCCAGCTGTTCGCCCAGGTGACCAACCCGCCGCTCGACGCGATCCGCGAGGAGCTCGTCACCTCGTTGGCCGCCACCTTCGGACCGGAGGGCAACCTGCTCCAGCCAGGCCCCGACTCCTGCCACCAGATCGTGATCGGCTACCCGATCCTCGACTCCGACCAGTTGGCGAAGCTCGTCCGGATCAACCGGGACGGGTCGATGCCCGACTTCGACACCCATGTCGTGCGCGGCCTGTACGACGTCGAGGGCGGCGGCGCCGCGCTGAAGGCGAAGCTCGACGAGCTGTGCGGCCAGGTCAGCGAGGCCATCGCCCGCGGCTGCCGGACGATCATCCTGTCCGACCGGCACTCCAACGCCGAGCTCGCGCCGATCCCGTCCCTGCTGCTCACCGCGGCGATCCACCACCACCTGGTGCGGGAGAAGACCCGCACCAAGGTCGGCCTGATCGTCGAGGCGGGCGACGTGCGCGAGGTGCACCACGTGGCCCTGCTGATCGGCTACGGCGCGGCCGCGGTGAACCCCTATCTCGCGTTCGAGAGCGCGGAGGACCTCGCCCGCCGCGAATGGCTGGTGAGCGTCGAGCCCGAGCAGGCCGTGTACAACGTCCGCAAGGCGCTGGGCAAGGGCGTGCTGAAGGTGATGTCCAAGATGGGCGTCTCCACGATCGCGTCCTACACCGGTGCGCAGATCTTCGAGGCGCTGGGCCTGTCCAGCGAACTCGTCGAGCAGTACTTCACCGGCACCACGAGCCGGATCGAGGGCATCGGGCTGGACGAGATCGCCGAGGAGGTGGCCCGGCGGCACGCGCGCGCCTACCCGCCGGACGGCATCCCGCTGCCGCACCGCACGCTCAGCGGCGGCGGCGAGTACAAGTGGCGCCGCGAGGGGCCGCCGCACCTGTTCGACCCGGAGACCGTCTTCCGGCTGCAGCACTCCACCCGGCAGAAGCGCTACGACGTGTTCAAGGCGTACACCGCGCGGGTGGACGACCAGTCCCAGCGGCTGATGACGCTGCGCGGCCTGCTGGAGTTCGATCCGGAGCGCACCCCCGTGCCGATCGAGGAGGTGGAACCGGTCAGCGAGATCGTGAAGCGGTTCTCCACGGGCGCGATGAGCTACGGCTCGATCAGCCAGGAGGCGCACGAGACGCTGGCGATCGCCATGAACCGGCTGGGCGCCAAGTCCAACACCGGGGAGGGTGGCGAGGACGCCGACCGGCTGCACGACCCGTCCCGGCGCAGTGCGATCAAGCAGGTCGCGTCCGGCCGGTTCGGGGTGACCAGCGACTACCTGACCAACGCCGACGACATCCAGATCAAGATGGCCCAGGGCGCCAAGCCCGGCGAGGGCGGCCAGCTGCCCGGCCAGAAGGTCTACCCGTGGGTGGCCAGGACCCGGCACTCGACGCCGGGAGTGGGCCTGATCTCGCCGCCGCCGCACCACGACATCTACTCGATCGAGGACCTCAAGCAGCTGATCCACGACCTGAAGTGCGCGAACCCGGTCGCCCGGATCCACGTGAAGCTGGTGGCCGAGGTCGGCGTGGGCACCGTCGCGGCCGGCGTGAGCAAGGCGAAGGCGGACGTCGTGCTGATCTCCGGCCACGACGGCGGGACGGGCGCGGCGCCGCTGACCTCGCTGAAGCACGCCGGTGGCCCCTGGGAGCTCGGCCTGGCCGAGACCCAGCAGACCCTGCTGCTGAACGGGCTGCGCGACCGGATCGTCGTGCAGGCGGACGGCCAGCTGAAGACCGGCCGCGACGTGGTGATCGCCGCGCTGCTGGGCGCGGAAGAGTTCGGTTTCGCCACCGCGCCGCTGGTGGTGTCCGGCTGCGTGATGATGCGGGTCTGCCACCTCGACACCTGCCCGGTGGGCGTGGCCACCCAGAACCCCGAGCTCCGGGCCAAGTACAACGGGCACGCCGACTTCGTGGTGAACTTCTTCGAGTTCATCGCGCAGGAGGTGCGTGAGCACCTGGCCGCGCTCGGCTTCCGCTCCATCGAGGAGGCCGTCGGCCACGTCGAGGTGCTGAAGACCACGCGGGCCGTCGACCACTGGAAGGCCCAGGGCCTGGACCTCGAGCCGATCCTGCACCGGGTCGAGCTGCCCGAGGGTGCGCCGCTGCACTGCGTGACCACCCAGGACCACGGGCTGGACGACAAGATGGACGTCCAGTTGCTCGAGATCGCCCGGCCGGCGCTGGAGCACGGCGAGCTGGTCCGCGCGGACCTCACCGTCCGCAACGTCGACCGGACCGTCGGCACGATCCTTGGCCACCACGTCACGAAGGTGACCGACGGCGCAGGGCTGCCGGAGAACACGATCGACTTCACCCTGCGGGGGACGGCCGGCCAGAGCTTCGGTGCCTTCCTGCCGCGTGGCATCACCCTCCGGCTGGTCGGCGACAGCAACGACTACTTCGGCAAGGGGCTCTCGGGTGGGCGGCTGATCCTGCGTCCGCACAAGAACGTGCCGTTCGTCGCGGAGGAGCAGATCATCGCCGGCAACGTGATCGCCTACGGCGCCACCAGCGGCGAACTGTTCATCCGCGGCCAGGTCGGGGAGCGGTTCTGCGTCCGCAACTCCGGCGCGACGGCGGTCGTCGAGGGTGTGGGCGACCACGCCTGCGAGTACATGACCGGGGGCGAGGTGCTGATCCTCGGAGCGACCGGCCGCAACATCGCCGCCGGCATGTCCGGTGGCGTGGCCTGGGTGCTCGACCTCGCCGAGGCGCGGCTGAACACCGAACTGGTGGACGCACAGCCGCTGAGCCCGGAGCATCTGCTGCGGGTGCGGGAGTTGCTCGTCCGGCACCAGGAGGAGACCGGGTCCGCCGTGGCCGAGAAGCTGCTTCAGTTGTCGGACGATGAACTACAGGCGCGGTTCACCACACTGATGCCGCGCGACTACGCCCGCGTCCTCAAGGCGAGGGCGGACGCCGAACTCGCCGGCCTCGACGAGGAGACCACGGTCAAGCTGATGATGGAGGCTTCCCATGGCTGATCCCAGAGGTTTCATGACCACGCCGCGGCAGGTCGCGGAGCGTCGTCCGGTCGCGGAGCGCGTCCACGACTGGGACGAGGTCTACCCGGGCACGCCCGGCCAGGCCGTGCTGCCGATCATCAGCCGCCAGGCCGGCCGGTGCATGGACTGCGGCATTCCGTTCTGCCACCAGGGCTGTCCGCTGGGCAATCTGATCCCGGAGTGGAACGACATGGTGTGGCGGGACGACTGGCGCGGCGCGCTGGAGCGGCTGCACGCCACGAACAACTTCCCGGAGTTCACCGGGCGGCTGTGCCCGGCACCGTGTGAGACCTCGTGCGTGGTGGGCATCAACGGCGACCCGGTGACCATCAAGAACGTCGAGGTGGCGATCATCGACCGCGCCTGGGACGACCGGCGGGTGACCGCCGAGACCCCCGCCTGGCACACCGGCCGGACGGTCGCGGTGGTCGGCTCCGGGCCGGCCGGGCTGGCCGTCGCCCAGCAGCTGACCAGGGCCGGGCACACGGTGGTGGTGTACGAGCGGGCGGACGCGATCGGCGGGCTGCTGCGCTACGGCATCCCCGAGTTCAAGATGGAGAAGAAGGTCCTCGACCGCCGGCTCAAGCAGATGCGGCTGGAGGGCACGGTCTTCAAGACCGGCGTGAACATCGGCGTGGACATCACGGCCGAGCAGTTGCTGGAGCGCTTCGACGCGGTGGTTCTGGCGATCGGCTCGACGGTCGCCCGCGACCTGCCCGTCCCCGGACGGGAGCTGGCCGGCATCCACCAGGCGATGGAGTTCCTGCCGCAGGCCAACCGGGCCGCGCTGGGCGAGGAGGTCCCGGAGCAGATCACGGCGCACGGCAAGGACGTGGTGATCATCGGCGGCGGCGACACCGGTGCGGACTGCCTCGGCACGTCCACGCGGCAGGGTGCACGTTCGATCACGCAACTGGAGATCCTGCCCACGCCGCCGACCGATCGTCCGGACAACCAGCCGTGGCCGACCTACCCGATGATCTACCGGGTCTCGTCGGCGCACGAGGAGGCCGGCGAGCGGCTGTACTCGGTCTCCACCACGGAGTTCAGCGGTGACGAGTCCGGCAACGTGACCGGACTGACCGTGGCCGAGGTGCGAATGGTCGACGGCCGCTTCGAGACGGTGCCGGACAGCGACCGGTTCCTGCCGGCGCAGCTGGTGCTGCTGGCCATGGGCTTCACCGGTCCGCAGCGCGAGGGCCTGGTCGAACAACTCGGCCTCGAGCTCGACCCGCGCGGCAACATCGCCCGTGGCCGGGACTACGCCACCAGCGCCGACCGTGTCTTCGTCTGCGGAGACGCCGGCCGCGGCCAGTCGCTGATCGTCTGGGCGATCGCCGAGGGCCGTTCCTGCGCCAACGGCGTGGACGCCTACCTGCAGGGCGCGTCCCGGCTGCCCAAGCCGATCCTGCCGACCGACCGCCCCCTGGTCGTCTGACGACCCCCAACGCTGGTTGAGCCCTGATTCACCGAAGCCGTTTCGTCGAGCTTGTCGAGACGCGCTCGACCGGTGGATCCAGGCTTGATGTCGGCTGAGCTTGACGAAGCCCTGAGCTTGACGGAGCCCCGACCCCGAATTCACTAAACTGAGGCACCGTGAAGACGTCGAAGCGGCTGAAGAGGCTCAGGAAGCTGGCGGAGTTCGGCCAGCGGCTACCGCTGCCGTCCGGCCCCACCCCGATCAAGGCGCCCCTGGACGTGGTCACGCGGTTCGTGAACGCGTGGAACGCCGGCGACGCGAAGGCGATCGGCACGCTGTTCGCCGAGGACGCCGACTTCGTCAACGTGGTCGGCCTGTGGTGGACGAGCCGGCGTTCCATCGTCCGGGCGCTGAAGCGGGGCTTCGAGGGCTGGTTCGCCGACTCGGAATTCATCATTGAAAAGCTCAGCCAGCGGTTGGTCGGCACGGACGGTGCGGTCGTCCTCGCCCGCTGGCGGATCGAGGGCCAGACCGACCCGTCCGGGGAGAAGGCGGGCACCCGCCGCGGGATTGCCACGGTCGTGCTGCAGCGGCTCGACGACGGCACCTGGCTCTGTGTCGCCTGGCACAACACCGACATCGCCCTGGCCGCAGACACCAACCTGATGGTGGCCGGCGTGGTCACCCCGACCAGCTACCTGAACCCCGCCTGATCGGGGACAGGTCCCATTCCCGTTCACCCGGGGACGTGGGGACAGGTCCCATTCCCGTTCACCCGGGTACGTGGGGACAGGTCCCATTCCCGTTCACCCGGCGGCTTCGGGGCCAGGGGAGAGAGTGCCAGGCTGAACGGGAATGGGACCTGTCCCCGGCGTTCAGAGGGCGATGCCCTCGTGCAGGCGGTGCAGGGTGCTCTTGCCGAACAGCGACTCGATGAGGTCGACGGCCAACTCGGCGGTGGTGTTGCGGACGTCGAGGGCGGGGTTGAGCTCCACGAGGTCCACGGAGCCGAGCCGGTGCGTGTCCGCGATCATCTCCATCACGAGTTGGGCCTCGCGATAAGTGGGTCCGCCACGGACGGGCGTGCCGACGCCGGGCGCGATCTCCGGGTCCACGAAGTCGAGGTCGAGGCTGAGGTGCAGGTGGGTGTTCTCGTCCACGCCGGCGAGCGCGCGCACCATCGTGCGGCGCATGCCGATCTCGTCGACGAAGCGCATGTCGAAGACCTCGATGCCCGACTCGTTGAGGAACGCCTTCTCGCCGGGGTCGACACTGCGCAGGCCGACCTGGCGGATCTCGTCGGTGCCGATCGCCGGCCTCGTCCCCGTCAGCGTGGTCAGCTCGTCGGGTCCGTGGCCGGCCAGGCAGGCGACCGGCATCCCGTGGATGTTGCCGGACGGCGTGAGCTCCGCGGTGTTGAAGTCGGCGTGCGCGTCCACCCAGATCACCCGCAGCTTCCTGCCGGACGCCCGGCAGTGCGCGGCCACGGCGCTGATCGATCCGATCGCGAGACAGTGGTCGCCGCCCAGCAGGATCGGCAGCCGTCCGGCGGTGAGTTCCGCGGCGGTCGCGGCGAACACCGAGCGGTTCCACTCGGCCACCTCCGGCAGGTGCCGGTAGCCGTCGACGGGCGGCTGCTGCGGGTTGTCAGGGCCGCTCAGGTCGCCGGCGTCGTGCACGTCGCAGCCGTACCGCTCGAGTGCGTCCACGATCCCCGCGACGCGCAGTGACTGCGGCCCGAGCCGGCAGCCGAGCCGGGACGCGCCGATGTCGGTGGGTGCCCCGATCAGGCTGACCTGTGGCACGCTGGCCCCTTTCGCTCGACGACGGGTTGCCGACAGGATGCAACCATGAGTCGCGACCGCGAGCAAGCTCCGTCCGTCCCCACGCGCGTCGCGCTGCTGCGCGGGGTCAACCTCGGCGGCGGACGGACGGTGCCCATGGCGCGGCTGCGCGAGGTCGCGGCCGGCCTGGGCTGGCAGGACGTGGCGACGCACCTGCAGTCGGGCAACCTGCTGTTCCGGGCGGAAGGGGCGCCCGGTGAACTGGCCGCGGAGCTCTCCACCGCGCTGCGCGCCGAACTCGGGATCGCCGTCGACGTGGTGATCCGCACCGGCGCCGAACTGCGCGCGCTGCTGGCCGCCCATCCGTTCGCGGACGGCGATCCGTCGCGGACGGTACTGGCCTGCTGCGACCGTCCGGTGGGCGAACTCGCCGCCCGGCGCCTGGCGGACCTGGCCACCGGCGCGGAGCGGGTCCGGGTGGCCGACACCGGCACGGACATCTACGCAGCCTTTCCCCACGGCCAGGCCGCCTCGAAACTCGCCGCGGGCCTGGTGACGTCGGTGCGTCCCGCGACCGGCACCGCCCGGAACCTGCGCACGATCGCCAAGCTGGTGGAGCTCGCCGGGGACTGATCCGGACCCAGGGTGAGTCGGTCCGGGGATCGTCAGAGCTCCGGGTTATGGTGAGTACTCGCTGACTTCCCCCAGCGTTTTGAAGTCCATCGCCAAGCCCTTTTTTGCGGAGGTCGTGGGTCAGCGTGTCGGAAGAGTTCGTCCACCTGCACTGTCACTCGGAGTACTCGATGCTGGACGGTGCCGCCCGGCTCAAGGAGCTGGTCTCGCGCACCGAGCAGCTGGGCATGTCCGCGCTCGCGGTCACCGACCACGGCAACATGTTCGGCGCCTACGAGTTCTACAAGGCGGCCAAGGGCACCGCGGTGAAGCCGATCATCGGTCTGGAGGCGTACCTCACGCCGAGGACCCATCGCAGCGAACGCAAGCGGGTCCAGTTCGGCGACGGCACCGGCGACGACGTGGCCTCCAAGGGCGCGTACACCCACATGACCGTCTGGGCGCAGGACGCCGCGGGCATGCACAACCTGTTCCGGCTGAGCTCCCTGAGTTCGCTGGAGGGCTTCTTCTACAAGCCGCGCGCCGACCGGGAGCTGCTCAACCGCTACGCCAAAGGGCTGATCGGCACCACCGGTTGCCCGTCCGGCGAGGTGCAGACCTATCTGCGCCTGGGGCAGTACCAGCAGGCCGTGGAGTCGGCGGCAGAGTTCCGGGACATCTTCGGAGCGGGGAACTTCTACGTCGAGCTGATGGACCACGGGCTCGACATCGAGACCCGAGTGCGGTCCGACCTGCTGCGCCTCGCCAAGGACCTGAGTCTGCCGCTGGTCGCAACCAACGACCTGCACTACGTGCGCGCGGAGGACGCGGAGGACCACGACACCCTGCTGTGTGTCTCCGCCGGCGCCAACAAGGACACCCCCAACCGGTTCAAGTTCGACGGCAACGGCTACTACCTGAAGTCGCCGCAGGAGATGCGCGCGCTGTTCCGCGACCTGCCGGAGGCGTGCGACAACACCCTCGCGATCGCCGAGCGCTGCGGCACGTCCTTCTCCGAGGGCAACGGCACCTACATGCCGCAGTTCCCCGTCCCCGAGGGAGAGACGGAGTCGACCTGGTTCGTGAAGGAGGTCGCCGCCGGTCTGGCCAAGCGGTTCCACGGGGACGTGCCCGAGTACGCGCTCACGCAGGCCGAGTACGAGCAGGACGTGATCATCGGCAAGGGCTACGCCGGCTACTTCCTGGTGGTCGCCGACTTCATCAACTGGGCCAAGCGCAACGGCATCCGGGTCGGTCCGGGCCGCGGCTCCGGCGCCGGCTCGATGTGCGCCTACGCGATGGGCATCACCGACCTGGATCCGGTGCCGCACGGCCTGATCTTCGAGCGCTTCCTGAACCCCGAGCGTCCGTCGATGCCCGACTTCGACGTCGACTTCGACGATCGCCGCCGGGGCGAGGTGATCCGCTACGTCACCGAGAAGTACGGGGACGACCGGGTCTGCCAGATCGTCACCTACGGCACGATCAAGGCCAAGCAGGCGATCAAGGACGCGGGCCGCGTGCTGGGCATGCCGTTCTCGCTGGGGGAGAAGATCACCAAGGCGTACCCGGCGCCCGTCCAGGGCAAGGACCTGCCGCTGCCGGAGGTGTTCAACCCCTCGCACGAGCGCTACGGCGAGGGCACCGAGTTCCGCGACCTGTACGAGTCCGAGCCCGACGTGAAGCTGGTGGTCGACACCGCCCGCGGCATCGAGGGGCTGAAGCGGCAGTGGGGCGTCCACGCCGCGGGCGTGATCATGTCGTCCGCGCCGCTGCTCGACGTCATCCCGATCATGAAGCGGGAGCAGGACGGGCAGATCATCACGCAGTTCGACTACCCGAGCTGCGAGGCGCTCGGCCTGGTGAAGATGGACTTCCTGGGCCTGCGGAACCTGACGATCCTCGACGACGCGGTCAAGAACGTGAAGATCAACCGCGACATCGACCTCGACCTGGACGAGATGCGCCGCGACATGACCGATCGGGCCGCCTACGAGCTGCTCGCCTCGGGTGAGACGCTCGGCGTGTTCCAGCTGGACGGCGGCGGCCTGCGCTCGCTGCTGAAGCTGATGCGTCCGGACAACTTCGAGGACATCTCCGCCACGATCGCGCTGTACCGCCCCGGCCCGATGGGCGCCGACAGCCACACCAACTACGCCCTGCGCAAGACCGGACGGCAGAAGGTCGAGCCGATCCATCCCGAACTCGCCGAGCCGCTGGCGGACATCCTCGACACCACCTACGGCCTGATCGTCTACCAGGAGCAGATCCAGCAGATCGCCCAGCGGGTCGCCGGCTACAGCCTCGGCCAGGCAGACCTGCTCCGGCGGGCGATGGGCAAGAAGAAGAAGGAGGTGCTGGAGGCCGAGTTCAAGCCGTTCAGCACCGGCATGCGCGAGCGCGGCTTCTCCGACGCGGCGATCACCAAGCTGTGGGAGATCATGGTCCCGTTCGCCGCGTACGCCTTCAACAAGGCGCACTCCGCGGCCTACGGCGTGGTCTCGTACTGGACCGCCTACCTGAAGGCCAACTACAGGTGCGAGTACATGGCGGCGCTGCTGGAGTCGGTGAAGAGCGACAAGGACAAGACCGCGCTCTACCTCGGCGAGTGCCGCAGGATGGGCATCCGGGTGCTGCCGCCGGACGTGAACGAGTCCGAGGGCATGTTCACCCCGGTCGGCACCGACATCCGCTACGGCCTCGCCGCGATCCGCAACGTCGGCGACAACGTGGTGAACGCGATCGTCGAGGCCCGGACCGAGCAGGGCAAGGCCGCCGACTTCAACGCCTTCCTCGACCAGGTGCCCCTCGTGGTCTGCAACAAGCGGGTGATCGAGTCGCTGATCAAGGCCGGGGCGTTCGACTCGATGGGCCACACCAGGCGCGGGCTGATGGAGTGCTTCGAGCGACGTGTCGACGAGGTCATCGACCTCAAGCGCAACCAGGCCAACGGCCAGGACGACCTGTTCGGCGACACCGGCAGCACCTCCAGCCTCACCACCGCGCCGGTGCCGGACCTGCCGGAGTGGGACAAGCGGGTCCGGCTCGGCTTCGAGCGGGAGATGCTCGGCCTGTACGTCAGCGACCATCCGCTGCAGGGACTGGAGCACATCCTGGCCGCGCACCGCGACCTGAGCATCGGCCAGTTGCGTGCGGACGACGGTCCGCGGGACGGCATGGTCAGCATCGCGGGCATGATCACCCAGGTCGTGCGCAAGCAGACCAAGAACGGCGACCTGTGGGCGATCGCCACCGTGGAGGACCTGGAGTCGGCGGTGGAGGTGCTGCTGTTCCCGAAGGTGTACGCCGGGGTGGCCGCGTCGCTGGCCACCGACACGGTGGTGCGGATCAAGGGCAGGATCCGGCTCAAGGACGAGAGCCTGGAGATGACCGGCCAGGAGGTGGCCTTCCCCGATGTCTCCGAGGGCCCGTCCGGGCCGCTGGTGATCCAGCTGCCCGCCGTCCGCTGCACGCCGGCGGTGGTGGAGCAGTTGCGGCACGTGCTGCGGGCACACCCTGGCCCGACCGAGGTGCGCGTCCGGCTGGTCTCCGCCACGAACGGCGCGAAGGTGTGGAAGCTCGACGAGGGCCTGCGGGTGGCTCCGTCCCGTCCGCTGATGGCCGACCTGAAAGCACTGCTCGGGCCGTCCTGCGTGAACGCGTAGTCTGTCCGGCGTGAGTACGACGATCACCGAGGAGCACCGGCCGAGCCCCGAGCCGGTGCCGGCGGACGACGACTCGTCCGTCGTGCTCTGGATCGCCCTGCTGGCCGGACTCTCCGTCGTGGTGGGCGGTCTCGCCGCCGTGTTCTGGGCGTCCGTGGTCACGTTGCCGACGTGGCGGATCGACCCGGCGACGGGCGTCGCGATGATGAGCGAGCGCGGAGTCACCGAGCTCGTCGCGAGCGATGTGTGGTTCGTGATCACCGGTGGCCTGATCGGCCTGGGGCTCGGGTTGGTGACCTGGAAGTGGTTCCGTCCGCTCGGCTGGCCGACGGCGCTGCTGGCGGTCGGTTCCGGACTGCTCGCCGGCGTGGTCTGCTGGCAGTTGGGCCAGGTGCTCGGGCCGGGCCCGGAGGCCGAGCGGATCAGCGCCGCGGCGCAGGGAGCTGTGGTGCCCGCGTCGCTGCAGCTGCGGTCACTGTCCGCCCTTGCCGTGTGGGGTTTCGCGGCGGTGACGCCGGTGCTGCTGATCTCCTCGCTGGGGCCCGATGAGGAGGACGCCGCTTCGCGCCGGCGGAGGCGGCGGGACGCCGCGGAGCCCGAGCCCGTCGACGAGACCGGCACCGTGGACGAGCGCGGTGTGCTGACCAGCCCGGACGAGGCGGCCTCCTGAACGATGTCCACCCAGATCGAGGCTGAGCGCAAGTACGCACTGGCGCCCGGCCAGGTACTGCCGTCGCTGGCCACGGTCGCGGTACCGGGCGAGGTGTCCCAGTTCACGATGGAGGCGACCTACTACGACGCCCCCGACCTGCGGCTGCTCCGTGCCCACGAGGTGATCCGGCGACGGGTGGGCGGCGCGGACGAGGGATGGCACCTGAAGCTGCGAGGCGCCGGGCCGGACCAGCGCATCGAGGTGCACGCGCCGCTCGCGTCCCGTCGGCTGCCGGTGGCGCTGCGCGAGCGGGTGGCCGACACCCTCGACGGCGCACCCGTGGCGCCGGTCGCGGTGCTGCGCACCCGGCGCACCGAGCAGCAGCTGTGCGGGCCGGACGGCACCCTGCTGGCGGTGACCTGCGTCGATCACGTCCAGGCGCGCGTCGGGGATCACGTCGAGGAGTGGGACGAGGCAGAGGTCGAGCTGGGCGCCGGCGGGGTCGAACTGCTGGAGCGGGTGGAGGCCGTGCTGCGGGCCGCGGGGATCGTGCGGGCGGAGGCCGCGTCCAAGATCGGCCGGGCGCTGGCACCGGTCCTTGCGGCGGCCGAGCGGCCGGACCCGTCCGCCGGTGGGGCCGTGCTCGCCTATCTGGCCGAGCAGATCGGCGTCCTGCAGAACCGGGAGGCCGGCGTCCGTACCGACGAGCCGGACGCCGTGCACCGCAGCCGGGTGGCGACGCGCCGCCTGCGCAGCGCCCTGCGCACGTACGCCGGGGTGTTCGCGCCGGGGGCGTACCGCGCGCTGCGGACCGAATTGCGCTGGCACGCGGAGGAACTGGGCGCGCCGAGGGACGCGGAGGTGCTGCGCGAGCGCCTGCTCGCCGCGGTGGCAGAACTCGAGGCGCCCGGACGCGAGCAGGTCGCCGACCGGGTCGCCGCCTCGCTGGCGGAGGCACACGCGCGGGCCCACGCGGAACTGGTGGAGACGATGGCCACCGAGCGCTACGAGCGGCTGCAGATCGGCCTGGAGACCCTGCTGTCCGAGCCGCGTCGGGCGGACGCGGCCATAGAGCCGGCGGAGGACGTCCTGCCGGCGATGTTCGACCGGGCCGTCGCACGAGTGCGAAAGCTGGCCGCGCACGCCGCGGCCCGTCCCGGCGACCTCACCCGTTGGCACGAGGTGCGCAAGGCGGCCAAGGCCGCTCGGTACGGCGCGGAGTTGCTGGTGCCGGTGTTCGGGGACCGGGCGGATGCGGACCGCGCCCGCTGGGAGGCGGTCACCGAGGCGTTCGGTGCCGTCCAGGACGCCGTCGTCGCCCAGCAGGTGATCGGCGACCTGGCGTGGCACGCCGTCGCCGACGGGCTGCCCCGGCTGCCGTTCGACGACCTGCGTCATGCGCAGGACCGGCTGTTGCGCGAGTCCCTCGCGCGCGGCCGGGAGGAGCTGGGCCTGGCCCTCGCGGGGGACGCTCAGGCCGCGTCGGCCCCCGCGCCCTTCTGAGCAGACCGCTGCACGGCGGAGGCCATCGAGTCGGTCGGTCGCGATGCCGGCGACGCCCGCTGGATCGTGCCCGCCCTGGCGTGAGTATGCCAGGTGTGTGCGTTGCCGCTGGCTCGATGAGTGTCGGTGGGCTCAGCGGGCGATGTCGGCGAAGGCGGCGCAGCTGAGGCGGGCGAGATCGGCGGGGGACAGTTCCACCTGAAGGCCGCGCTTGCCGGCGGAGACGTAGATCGTGTCCCAGAGCTGGGCGGTCTCGTCGATCACGGTGGGCAGCGACACCTTCTGGCCGATCGGGGAGACTCCGCCCAGCACGTAGCCGGTGGTGCGGGCGACCAGGGCCGGGTCCGCCATCGCGGCTCTCTTCGCTCCGAGTGCGGTCGCGACTAGTTTGAGGTTCAGCTGGCCGGACACGGGGACGACCGCGACGGCCAGCTCCGGACGGGCGGCGCCGATGTCCACCACGAGTGTCTTGAAGATCCGCAGCGGATCCACGCCGAGCGCTTCCGCCGCCTCCTCGCCGTAGTGGCGGTTGGCCGGGTCGTGCGCATACGGGTGCAGGCGGTGGACGACACCGGCGGCGTCGAGGGCGAGGGTGGCGGGCGTACCGGCCATCAGCCGAGCACCTCCTGGACGAAGGCCACCGCCCGGGCGACGCCGTCCTCGGTGCGCAGCGCCGTGCCGAGTCGGGCGGCCCGCTCCCGCGCGCCGGAATCGCGGAGTCCGTGGAGCAGCCCCGCCAGCCGGGCCACGTCGAGGTCGGCGCGATGCAGGGGCGCCGGTCCGCGCGAGCCCCAGGCGACCAGCAGCAGTCGCATGGCTTACCGGAACAGCCCGACGGCCGCGACCAGCAGGGGCGCGACGAGCAGCGCGGGCAGCAGGTCGCCGACCGGAATGGCCTTGATCCCGGTCAGCCGGACGGCCAGCCCGAGCAGGATCACTCCGCCGGCCGCGCCGAGCGCGTCGATGTGTGCCGCGGGCAGGAAGTTGCCCAGCGCGAAACCGAGGAGGGTGAGCAGGCCCTGGTAGGCCGCCAGCGGGATCACCGATGCCATCACCCCGATGCCGAAGGAGGACGCGAACGCGATCGCGGCGAAGCCGTCCATCACGGCCTTGATCAGCAGCTGCTCCGCGCCGTGGCCGAGCCCGTCCGACAACGAGCCGAGGATCGACAGCGGGCCCACGCAGAAGACCAGGGTCGAGGTGACCGCGCCCTCGACGAAGCTCCCGCCTTCCGTCCGCGAGGCGAACCGGTCGTGCAGCAGTTCCGCGCCGCGGTCGAGCCGGTGTTCGATCTGCAGCAGGGACCCGATGATCCCGCCGATCAGCAGCGCGCCCAGCACGACCAGGAGCCGGGCGTCGGTGCCCACCTCGGCAGCCAGGGCGTCGGAGATGCCCGCCGCGACCGCCCGTCCGCCGAGGACGAGGGTGAACAGGCCCAGCGTGATCGTCACCAGCTCGCGGGTGCGGGCGGGCAGCCGATGGCCGGCGAGGACGCCCACGGCGCTTCCGGCGAGGACGGTGAGAACGTTGACCGCTGTGCCGAGGCCGATGAACATGGCCGATAGTCAACCATCCGCGGACGGCCCCACTGCCCACGAACCGCAGGCCAGAACGGCACCGGACCGCCGTCGCCGTAGAATCGCCGGGTGCTGAGAACCATCGACCTGCGCGGCACGGGCCCCGTCGACTACCGCCGCCTGCTGCCGCGGGCGGCGTTCGACGTCGAGGCCGCGGTCACGCAGGTGCGCCCGATCGTCGACGCGGTGGCCGAGCGTGGCGAGGCCGCGCTCGCCGAGTACTCCGGGCGCTTCGACCATGTGGTCCCCGACAGCTTCCGCGTGCCGTCGCAGGCTCTCGCCGACGCCGTGGCGGGGCTCGCCCCCGAGGTGCGGGCGGCGTTCACCGAGGCCATCGACCGGCGGCGCCGGGTCGCCGAGGCGGAGGCGGCCAGCGTCCCGGTGCGGGTCGACCTGGCGCCCGGCGCGGTGGTGGAGCAGCGGCTGGTGCCGGTGGGCCGGGTGGGCCTGTACGTGCCCGGGGGGCTGGCGCCGCTCGCGTCGAGCGTGCTGATGAACGTGGTGCCGGCCCAGGTCGCCGGCGTCCCGTCGATCGCCGTGGCCAGCCCGCCGCAGGCCGAGTTCGGCGGACTGCCGCACCCCAACATCCTGGCCGTGTGCGGGCTCCTGGGCGTGACCGAGGTCTACGCGGTCGGCGGGGCGCAGGCGATCGCGATGTTCGCCCACGGGGTGGACGGACTGTGTGAGCGCGTCGACATGGTCACCGGCCCCGGCAACATCTACGTCGTGGCCGCCAAGCGGCTGCTCCGCGGCCGGGTCGGCATCGACGCGGAGGCCGGACCGACCGAGATCGCGATCCTCGCCGATGCCACGGCCGATCCGCGGTTCGTGGCCGCCGACCTGATCTCCCAGGCCGAGCACGACCCGATGGCCGCCTCGGTGCTGGTCACCGCCTCCGCCGAGCTCGCCGACGCCGTGCAGGCCGAGCTCGAGCCGCAGGTCGCCGCGACCAGGCACGTCGAGCGCATCTGGACGGCGCTGACCGGCCCGCAGTCGGCGATCGTCCTCGTCGACGACGTCGAACAGGGCCTCGCGGTCATCGATGCCTACGCCGCCGAGCACCTGGAGATCCAGACCGCGGACGCCGCCGCGGTCGCCGCCCGGGTGCGCAATGCCGGCGCGATCTTCGTCGGCCCGTACTCGCCGGTGTCACTGGGCGACTACAGCGCCGGCTCGACGCACGTGCTGCCGACCGCCGGCTGCGCGTGCCACTCGTCGGGCCTGAACGTGCACAGCTTCCGCAAGCAGGTCCACGTCATCGACTACTCCGAAGCGGCGCTGCTCGACGTGGCGTCCGTCGTGGAGACCTTCGCCGCGGCGGAGGACCTTCCCGCGCACGGGGCCGCGGTCACCATCCGGCGTCCGGAGGCCGGGCGGTGAGGGCGGACGTCACGCTCGCGGAACTGCCGCTGCGCCCCGAACTGGTGGGGGAGGAGCCCTACGGCGCTCCCCAGCTCGACGTGCCCGTCCGGCTGAACGTGAACGAGAACCCCTACCCGCCGAGCGCTCAGGTGCAGGCCGAGATCTGCGAGGCGCTGGGCGCCTCGGCGCTGAACCGGTACCCCGACCGCGAGGCGATCGCCCTGCGCACTGCGCTGGCCGGCTACCTCGGCCACGGGCTCACTCCCGACCGGATCTGGGTGGCCAACGGCTCCAACGAGGTGATGACCCACCTGCTGCAGGCCTTCGGCGGTCCCGGACGGACGGTGCTCAGCTTCACCCCGACCTACTCGATGTATCCCGAGTACGCGCGGAACACCCACACCGCCTACGTGACCGTGCCCCGGGCCGCCGACTTCACCCTGGACGCCGCCACCGTGCTCGCCGCCATCGCGGAACACCGTCCGGACATCGTGGTGATCACCACCCCGAACAATCCGACCGGCACCACCACGCCGCTCGCGGTGATCGAGGAGGTGCTCGCCGGCACCGACGTGATCGTGGTGGTGGACGAGGCCTACCAGGAGTTCGCCCGGCATCCCGAACGCACGGCGGTCACCCTGCTGGACCGGTTCGGCAACCTGGTGGTCTCGCGGACGATGAGCAAGGCGTTCGCCCTGGCCGGCGGCCGGGTCGGCTACCTGGCCGCGGCCCCGGCGATCGTGGACGCCTGCCGCATCGTCCGGCTGCCGTACCACCTTTCCGCGCAGACCCAGGCGGTGGCCGAGGTGGCGCTGCGGCACGCGTCCGAGCTGCTGCACAAGGTCGACGAGCTGCGGGCGACGCGCGACGAGATGCTCGTCCGCCTGCCACAGCTCGGGGTCGAGGTGATCGACTCCGACGCCAACTTCTGCCTGTTCGGCCCGTTCGCCGACCGGCACGACGTCTGGCAGCGGCTGCTGACGCGGGGCGTGCTCGTCCGCGAGACCGGCCCGGCCGGCTGGCTGCGCGTGACCGCCGGCACACCCGCGGAGACCCAGGCGTTCTACGACGCCCTGGCAGAAGTGCTGGACGAGCTCGAGGTCGCGCCACCCCCCACCCCGCTCCCTGAGGAGGTCGCTCTGCGACCGTCACGAAGGGCCCGCGTCGCCGTCCTCGACTACGGCTCGGGCAACCTGCACTCCGTCACCCGGGCGCTGGCCGCAGCCGGCGCGGACGTGGAGCTGACCGCCGACCCCGACATCGCCTTCGCCGCGGACGGACTCGTCGTGCCCGGTGTGGGCGCCTTCTCCGCGTGCATGGACGGACTGGTGTCCGTCGACGGGCCGCAGTTGATCGTGCGCCGGCTGGAGGCGGGCAAGCCGGTGCTCGGCATCTGCGTGGGCCATCAGGTGCTGTTCGGCCTCGGCGTCGAGCACGGCGTCTCGCGTCCCGGCGTCGGCGTCCTGCCCGGCGTGGTCGCGGAACTGGACGCCGTCCCGCTGCCGCACATGGGCTGGAACACCGTGAGCCCTCCTGCGGGTTCGGCGATGTTCGCCGGGATCGAGGGGGAGCGCTTCTACTTCGTCCACTCCTACGGCGTGCGCGAGGTGCCGGACGCGCCGACGGACGCCCGGATCACCTGGGCCGAACACGGCGGCGACCGGTTCATCGCAGCGGTCGAACAGGGACCGCTGTGGTCCACCCAGTTCCACCCCGAGAAGTCCGGGGACGCAGGCGGGCGGCTGCTGCGCAACTGGGTCCAGACGCTCACATCGTCCCGGAAGGAACCATGACCGAACTCGTTCTGCTGCCCGCTGTCGACGTCCAGGGCGGCCAGGCCGTCCAGCTGACCCAGGGCGTGGCTGGCTCGGAGAAGGTGTTCGGCGACCCGTTGGCCGCCGCGCGGCGCTGGCAGGACGGTGGCGCGGAGTGGCTGCACCTGGTCGACCTGGACGCGGCCTTCGGCCGGGGGAGCAACGCGGACGTGATCGCCGACATCACCGCCGCGATGGAGCTGAAGGTGGAGCTCTCCGGCGGGATCCGCGACGACGCCAGCCTCGAACGGGCGCTGGCCACCGGCTGCCGCCGGGTGAACATCGGTACCGCTGCGCTGGAGAATCCGGACTGGTGCGACCGCGTGATCGCCGAGCACGGCGACCGGATCGCGATCGGCCTCGACGTGCGCGGCACCCGGCTGGCGGCCCGCGGCTGGACGCGCGAGGGCGGCGATCTGTGGGAGACCCTCGACCGGCTCAACGCCGCCGGCTGCGCGCGCTACGTGGTCACCGATGTGGCCAGCGACGGAATGCTGAGCGGACCCAACCTGCGGCTGCTGCGTGACGTCTGCGCGCGCACCGACGCCCCGGTGGTGGCCAGCGGCGGCATCTCGACGCTGGACGATCTGCGGGCGCTGCGCGACCTGGTCCCGCTCGGGGTGGAAGGCGCGATCGTCGGCACCGCGCTCTACGTGGGCAACTTCACCCTGGCCGAGGCGCTCGCGGCCTGCCGCGCGTCCGGCTGATCGACACCGGCTTCCGTTACCATCGAGGGACCTTCCCCAACCGCAAAGGCCAGGCTCCCACGTGACTGCAGCATCGAAGCGCACCTCGAAGGCGATCGGCACCGTCGTGTTCGCGGTCGTGATGGCGGCCTGCACGTTCTCGACGCCGACGCCGTCGAAGGCCGCCGGTCCGGCCCATGTGCAGACCGCGCTGGGCGGCGTGCTCCCGGGCGCGTCGGTGCTGCCGACGGCTGTGGAGTCGACGGTGATCACGACAGACCTGACGGACCTGCAGCTCGGTCGCTACGGCACGCGCACCAAGGGCACGTTCGCGGTGAAGGCCTCCGGCTCGAACCTGCGCTACCGGTGGCAGCAGCACTCGGCGTCGTCGACGAAGTGGAAGACGATCTCCGGGGCCAAGGCGCGCACCTACACCGTGAGGGCGACCACGTGGCCGAGCGGCACCCGCTTCCGGGTGATCGTGACCGGCAAGCTCGGCAAGGCGGTCTCCGCGACGGCGAAGCTGACCGTGCTCCTGCCGACGAAGACGCCCGCGAAGGACGCGGCGGCGGCCTTCGGGCTCACCGGGCTGCGCCAGGGGGTGGACCTGTCCGCCTATCAGCACACCCCGGCAGGGCGGGTGAAGCTGAAGGCCATCGCCGCATGGGCGGGCGAGGACGGCTTCACGATCCTGCGGAACGGCAGTGGAGCCCGTCCGATCAAGCAGAAGTACACGGACGCCTGCACCAACAAGACCCGCAGGACCGGTGCGGAGCCGGTGACCGAGGACTGTGCGTACGCCCGGCTCGCCGACGCCGCGCGGGGGCAGCAGCTGTCGCTCGGCCACTACTGGTTCAACGGCTGGATCTCGACGATCGACACCACGAAGAAGCAGCTCTTCGCCGGCGGGTTCACGCCGGAGGCATCGGCGGCGACCTTCGTGAAGTACCTCACGGCGGACGGGCACTACACGAGGTCGAGCACCGACCCGCTCGTGCTGGACATCGAGGCCGGTCACGCATGGACCAAGACCTCCGGCGGCAAGAAGTACACCGTCAAGCTGCGGGCCTGGAAGCCCGCCGAGGCCGTCGCCTTCCTCACCGCGGTGAAGGAGCAGCTGACCAGCGAGGGCTACCAGGCGAACCTGTACGTCTACATGAGCGCGAACGCGGCGTCGAAGCTCTCCAAGGGTGAGTTTGTGTGGGCCGAGGTCGCCCCCCTCGCCCGGCTGTGGGTGGCGTCATGGGGGACCAACAACGGCCGGATCCCCGACGCCGAGCCGAAGGTCGGACCCTGGCTCGACCAGGGCGGCTGGTCGATCTGGCAGTACACCAGCAACGCCCGGATCGCCGGCGACGGCATCAGCACCGGCCTGGATGCCGACATCGCCAAACCGGACGCCTGGACGCCGCGCTGACCTTCCGTCCGTCGGTCCCCGAGGAGCCGTCCGGTGAGGAACGAGCCGGACGGCGTCACGAAGGGCAGCCGCATCACCCCCGCAAAGTGGACCGAGACCGCCGTCGTCGACGGTTGAGGTCCACTTTGATCGGGATCGACGGCGTCGGTCGAGGGGGATCGTTGTCCGGTGGAGTGGCCGGGATGAGTCCGCTCCCCGGCAGCCCGCAACGCTGAGAGGATGATGCGGTGGACCAGCGACCGGACGGCGTGCTGCTCGACCTCGACGGCACGCTGATCGACCACGTGGGTGCAGCAGCTCGCGCGGTGGCCGAGTGGGCGGCAGACCTGCCTGGCTGGGACGGTGACGCGGACGCGGCGATCGCCCGCTGGCAGCAACTCGAGGCGCGCCACTTCCCCGCGTACCTGCAGGGTGCGTGCTCCTTCGCGGAGCAGCGGCGCCGCCGCGTCCGGGCGTTCCATCCCGACCTCGATGCCCTCGACGACGACGGGGCGGACGCGGCATTCGCCGACTATCTCGTCCGCTACGAGGCGCACTGGCAGGCGTTCCCGGACGCAGCCGCGTTTGTCGCCTGCGCCCTGGACTCGGTCGGCGCGGTGGGCGTGCTGACCAATGGCAATGAGGCGCAGCAGCGCCGCAAGCTGGAGCGCACGGGTCTGGCCGCGTCGGGGCTGCGGTTGTTCGCCTCCCCCAGCCTCGGGCATGCGAAGCCGTCCCGGCAGGTGTACCTGGCAGCGTGCGAACGGCTGGGCACCCGGCCGCCACGCACGACGATGATCGGCGACGACGTGGACGCCGATGTGCGCGCAGCGCGCGGAGCCGGCCTGTCCGCGCTCCACCTCGATCGTGGCCGCGCGGACCCGCCACCGGGGACGATCGCCTCGCTCGCGGACGCCGTCGAACTGCTGTTCTGAGGAGTGTCAGTGGCGACCCCGACACTGGCTGCCATGACGAACGAACAACTCGCGCGAGAGCGCTTCGACTGGGTCAACACGGTCAGTCTGGCCCACGTCCACCGCGGCATCGAAGGCGGCTTCACGCAGGCCGACCACGGCAGCAGCACCCGGCTCAGCCGGCTCCAGGCCGGCGACCGGATCGTGTTCTACTCACCACGCACCGACCACCCGGACGGGGAGCCGCTGCAGCAGTTCACGGCCTGCGGCGTGGTCACCGGCGACGGCGTCTATCAGGTCGAGTTGGCACCCGACTTCCACCCGTGGCGTCGGGAGGTGAGGTTCGAACCCTGCCTGCCAGTGGCGGCGCGGACACTGCTCGACCAACTCAGCTTCGTGCCCGACGTCAGGCACTGGGGCATTCCGTTCCGCCGCGGTCTGTTCCACATCCCGGCAGAGGACTTCGACCGGATCGCGCTGACGATGGGTGCCGTCGGCCTGGTCGAACGGAGGCTGGCCGCCTAGGTCGGCGGCATCCCGCGTCGTCATCCCGGGCTTGACCCGGGATCCCCGGCGGCCGAGTAGCCAGCCCGGTGCAGGGATCCCGGCGTCCGCCGGGATGACGTTCCCCGGATCGCTCGTCGAGCCCCGTCGAGACGCTGGCGCCGGTCTCGCCAGGCTGGACCAGCGGTGTCGGCCGGACGCCGGTGCCTGCGGTCAGGCCGGCAGCGACGTCAGCCAGGCGGCGACCTGCCTGCGGCCGGCCAGCCGGAGGAAGCCGGGCTGACCGACGCGGGGCGCGTAGCGGACGCGCGTGGCCGGGTAGTGGGTCCAGCTCCAGAGCACGATGTTCTGCTCGGGATCGCGACTCAACCAGGACGCGGGGCGCTCGCGGTTGCCGTGCCACAGCTCCTGACCGGTGATGCCGCGGCGGACGGTCCGGCCGATCACCCGCCACATGACCAGCCAACGGGGGTGGTCGATCCAGACGACGAGGTCCACCTCGTCCGGCGGTTCGAGCCGGCCGTCGAGGGCGTTGTTCCAGTTGCCGTCGGCGACCCAGCCGTCCGGGTGGGTGGCGAGGAACTCGTCGAGCAGGGCGTGCGCCTCCACGCGGTCGCGGTGTCGCCAGCCGGTGTCCCAGAACAGGGCGTCCAGTTCCAGATGGGCCACGCCGAGTCGTCGAGCAGCCTCGTCGGCGAGGCGGGTCTTGCCTGCGCCGGAGATGCCGACGATGCGGATCCGTCGGGGGCAGGGCGCGGGCACGGACCGATCGTAGGCCCGTCCCGCGCCCTGCCCGACGTCAACCCGGCGGTCAGCCGAATACCGGTGCGGAGTTGATCGAGCCGAAGATGTCGAACAGCGTGCTGATCTGGGTCCAGGCGATCCCGAACCAGACATCGTCGGTGCCCGACCAGCGGCGGATCGACACGTCGTAGGTCTCCCCGGCCCTCGCGTCGAACTCGGCGATCTCGTAGCTGTTGTCGAAGGACGAGCTGAACGCCACCAGCGAGCCGGCGGAGTCCCGCACCTGCAGATCGAGGTCGACCTTGAGCGCGTCGTTGAGTATCTCGAAGAACAGGAAGTCGGTCTTGGTCGCCGCGGAGTCCCAGGCCAGCGCCACCTTGACGTGCTGTCCCCAGAAGATCGGGCTGGCCGGCGTCTTGATCCGGTAGGTGAACGTGCTCAGCCGGTTCTGGTTGACGTCCGCGCTGCGTAGGGTGCCGACATCCCAGCCGCGCAGCGCCGGGGAGTTGTTCCGTCCCTGCCGCGACTTGGCGATGGTGGTCGCGCGGTCTGAGTCGACCGCGCCGGCGCCGTCGCGTCCGTCCACCCCGGCGATCAGGTCGGCGCGCCAGCGGCCACCGCTCGGGTTCCGCCACGCCGCGGCCTGCAGGATCGCCCGGCACCCCTCGGGCCACGACTTCAGCGTGGGCGCGGCCTGCTGGATCAGCGCGGCCGCACCGGCAACCGCGGGGGCGGCGAAGCTCGTGCCGCTCATGGTCAGGCCCACCGA